>JACMPR010000218.1 GCA_014377385.1 Ferruginibacter sp.
GGTAGTATTAACGTCGTAAAAGCTACTACAAAACCTTTTGCGTGGAATCAAGACAGTGTATGGCATAAATTGGAAAATGATTTCCGTAAGGCACAACATTTGAAGCCTGCGCAACGGGATTCAACTTTCCGGTCATTAAAAATTATCGCTGATCTCAATCTGGCGGCTATACAAGGTAAGCAGCTGTCCGTAACAGATAGTAATGTTGGTGTTGTAGAGCATATTTTCTTTTCTTTAGCTCCGCTGATAGCAGTTAAAGCGGGTGAGCTTTACTGGTATAGTAATTATTATAACGAGGTACGCAATTGTATCAAACTGCAATCGCAACATTGGGATGTACAACAGGTTGCTGCCCGCAACTTATTGTACAGATTGCTTTATGGCATGCGTATCGCCTTGGAAGAAGCATTGCTGCAGCACACGGATATCCGCTTTCCTCCTGCGATGCTTGTTAAACACGAGCCGTCTGTTACTCCAAAAGCGGAAATATTCGGCATAGAAGTTCACAGCGGCGACCTGCTTGTTTCGCGTGGTGGAGCTGAAGTATCTGCACTGATATCGAGAGGTAATGACTACCCCGGGAATTTTTCTCATGTAGCGCTCTTGTATGTGGAAGAAAAAACAAACAAAGCGTTTCTTATTGAAGCGCATATTGAAAAAGGCGTGACGATCTCCAGCCTTGAACAATATGAGAAGGATAAGAAACTTAGGTTCATGGTGATGCGCCCCAGGGCAGATCTTCCTGTTATGATCGCTGATCCGATGCTCCCGCAACGGGCCGCTAAAAAAATGTACCAACAGGCATTAAGCCGGCATATTCCCTATGATTTTAAAATGAACTACCAGGATTCAACTGCGTTGTTTTGTTCCGAAGTAGCTTCCCTTGCTTACCGTCAAAATGGGTTACAGTTATGGCCATCCCTTTCTACGATCTCTTCGCAGGGTGTTGTAAACTGGTTGCAGGATTTTGGGGTTGAAAATTTTGTAACTCAAATGCCCTCAGATCTCGAGTACGATCCCCAATTGGCTGTTGTCGCAGAATGGCGTGACCCTGGAACACTTTTCAAGGATCACATCGACAATGCTGTGATGGATGCACTATTAGCGGGTGCAGACAATGGTGAAGAGATCGGTTATAACCCCTGGGCCTTGCCGGTAGTTCGCATCATCAAGGCTTATTGTATGATACAAAATAGTTTTGGCAAAACGGGTGTGATACCGGAAGGTATGAGTGCTACAAGCGCATTGAAGAATGAATATTTTGTAGCGATGTATAACCGTATTAAATTGAACACGGAGCAAATGGTACATGAATTTATAAAGTGGTATGGATATCGGCCTCCTTATTGGAAGCTGGTGGAATTTGCCAGGAAAGCTGCAACCAAAAAATAATTTGCGAATCCAGCCATGAATCATTTACTTTGTATTTCAAAGTGCTTTTATGAATGAAAACCAGCAATCACTCGAAACACTCCGGGATATAAAGAGAATGATGGAGCGTAGCAGCCGTTTCATCAGCTTAAGTGGTTTAAGCGGTATCAGTGCGGGTATTTGCGCATTGGTAGGTGCATGGTTCGCTGCTCCATACGTGGTTGGTAAAAAAGACTACATTATTAATTTCAAAGCGGCTGTTAACCTGGCTTCGGATCAGGATTACAGCATCATTTTGAATAACTGGCTTTTCTGGATAGCAGCAGGAACGTTTCTTGCTGCGCTGCTAAGTGCTTTTTTCTTTACCTGGATTAAAAGTAAAAGAGAAGGAATTCCCATTTGGGGTATTACAGCAAAGCGTTTACTGATAAACGTCATCGTACCGCTGCTGGCCGGTGGAATTTTTCTTTTTAAATTACTTCAATATGAAACCTTTGGCCTGGTAGCCCCTGGGTGCCTCCTGTTTTATGGACTAGCCCTGATTAATGCAAGCAAATATACCCTCAATGAGATACGTTATCTTGGCTACCTGCAAATACTTTTAGGAATCATTAATTTATGGTTTGTTGGATATGGATTATACTTCTGGGCCGCTGGATTTGGCGTCTTGCATATTGCATACGGCACCTACATGTGGAATAAGTATGAAAAAAATAGTTGAATGTCTGGTAAGAAAATGAGTGGATGACGAATCAGTATAATTTTTATAAAAACAATCGACGCACAATTGTAAACGACTCTGAGCTGATTGCAGCAGCCGGGACATCTCCCGAGGTAATGAAATAACATGATCAATCCCATCAATAATTTGAATAAACTCTTCGACAGCCGGGTGCGGTTAGGGATCATGAGCGCCCTGGTAGTAAATGATGCCATCAACTTCAATGAATTAAAGGAACTGCTGAATATCACCGACGGAAACCTGGCAAGTCACCTAAAAGCCCTGGAGGTAAATGCGTTTGTAAAAGTAGAAAAGGGATTTATCGGCAGAAAGACAAACACAACCTACCGCATCACAAAAGCAGGAGAAAAAGCCTTTAAATCACATATCGCCGCTTTAGAACAAATGATAAAATCGATAGGCTAATTTTTTTTATACCAATACTTTGAAATACAAAGTACTTTTAAAATGAATAAAAAAATTACATCAACGGGAATCGCCTGCCGCATATGGCTATTAACCAGTATGCTGCTAACAACAGGCTGTACTGTGTATATTTTATTAACCGGGCCCGCCTCATACATCATTTTTAGTGGAGCAGTTTTCCTTGCTTGTACGGCAGGTAGTTTCCCGGCGTGTGTCGTATTAATAATCTCCCTTCCGGCAATAAGGGATAAAGCCATTAATTGGCAGACAAAGTTTTTTAAGTTGCTTCTACTACAGTTGCTTTTAACTTTCATGTATGGACTTTTAGCAGCACTTATCAATATTTCAGCGAGCGTATTTTCTTATCACGACCGGCAGTTTGTATTCAGCCTTATTTCAGTGTCAGCTGTCTTATTTACCAGTTCCCTTATTAGTTCTGTTCTGCTGCTTAAAACAATTGCAGGTTATTTTTCTTCTTATCAAACCGCCGGTTTTTCCTTCTCAGCCATGTTTAACTCACTTTTTCAGTACACATCTAAAAACAATACAATAATGGAAACTTTTGATCAGCAACAACAGCCTCAATTTCAAACCCAGCCACAACTTTATGTTGACTCCCAATCCCAATCCAACAAATTATTTATCAAAGGTATCATTACCGGGGTGTTGATCTTACTGATGCTGATACCCACTATTTTTATCAATAGTATTATCACAGAACGGGAACAAAGGCAGAAGGAAGTAGTAAAGGAAGTAAGCAGTAAATGGGCAACTGCACAAACCGTCTCAGGCCCTTACCTGGTGGTTCCTTACAACGATACGAGCGTCACCGGTGATGGAAAAACCATTATTGTGAAAAAGCAGCTTATCCTTCTTGCGAATGAACTGGATGTAAACGGAAAAATATTTCCCGAAGAAAGGCCGAGATCAATTTATAAAGTGTTGCTTTATAAATCTTACATAAAGATTTCCGGCATTTTTAGGCCGAAATGGCCTGTTGATATCAATGCAGGCAATATTGATCTTTCTAATGCAAAACTTTGTTTTGGTATCAGTGATTTTAAAGGAATAGAAGAAGAGATTTCTGTAAATTTCAATAATCAACCTTTTACTTTTGCACCCGGTTTACCCATCAACGACCTGGATGAAATTGGGTTATCCGTTGCAGTTAGTGTCACGCCTGAAATTCTCGCTGCTGGTGTTCCCTTTGATCTCCAGGTGAAATTAAAAGGGAGTGAACAGCTACATTTTATGCCACTTGCGGCAAACAGCAAATTCAATCTTACTTCTACATGGCCAAATCCTTCTTTTGACGGCAATAGTTTGCCCAACGAACGGCAGGTGACCGAAAAGGGATTTACAGCAAAATGGAATTTTAACCAGGCCAATCTTCCATTTGGAACGGTGATCAGGCAGGGTGTTGTTAAAACAGGCAATCTGCCATTTGGCGTGAGCATGGTGCAGCCTGCAGATCAGTATAACAAAACGACGCGTAGTGTTAAATATGCCATCCTCTTCATCGGGTTAACGTTTGCTTTGTTTTTCATTATCGAGATCATGCAACGCAAACCCTTTCACCCGGTGCAGTATGTGTTGGTTGGACTGGCCCTTGTTATTTTTTATACGCTGCTGTTGGCCATGAGTGAATATTTGGTGTTTGACCATGCCTATTTGATTGCCGCAACAGCTACCGTCATCCTCATTTCCCTCTACGCGAAGAGCCATTTTTCCAGTTGGAAAACGGCTGCTGTTTTCTTTTCTACGCTGGGCCTGTTGTACGGGTTTATTTTTATCCTGATAAGATTAGAAGACACGGCGTTGCTCGTGGGTAGCATAGGTCTGTTCATGGTGTTGGCTCTGGTAATGTATGCCAGCCGCAAAATTAATTGGTATGGAGAAAAGGCACAGGTGAACGAGTGAATCCGGATCAAATTTTGATTATTTATGTTCAATAAAAGCTTCCGGTTCACTTGTTTTGCGCTTCCCTTTTCTTTTCTCAGGAGTTTTCACCTGATATTCAGGGTGACGGGGAGAAGACGGGCCGAAGGAAAAAGGCACTGAATAGATTTTCCAATAGTTAGATCAATCTTATTTATAATACGCAGTGTAGGTCAAAAGACAGAAATTAATTCAGCTTTTCCAGCTTCGCAAAACAACAGAATTTTTATATAACGGTAACAGGTAAATGTATTTTCTGCCATCATCCTGAACTTTTTGGCGGCAGTTTAATTTCAAAAGATATAGCTATGTCACGATTTCTAAATTCAATCTCATGTGCGCTAAATGGTATTCGCCAATGCTTTATACAGGAAGCACATTTTAAGGTGCACAGCATTTCAGCTGTAGTGGTTATCTCCGCCGCCTGTTTTTTCAAAGTTAGCCGCACCGAATGGCTTCTGTTGCTGATAGGTATATCCGCCGTGCTTATGACCGAACTCATCAACACAGCTATAGAGTTATTGTGCAACATCGTTCACAAAGAAAAGCATGCCGGTATCAAACTGGTAAAAGATATGTCCGCCGCCGCAGTTTTAATAACCGCGATAGGTGCTGCTATTACCGGTGCCGTGATTTTTATCCCGAGGATAATTTCTTTTCTATAGTGGTGAAGTAGTAAAGATTAAAGCACGAATTATTTTGCTGCAACCTTCAACCTTTTTAAATAACAATCAAAGTACAATTATTGAAAATGAAAAATACCCTTTCTTTTAACCATCTATTGTTGATAACCTTTCTTTTTATCTGTGCACTTATCGGTTGTCGCATCATTTACACAAATAGCTGGACGCATGTTTTTTTAATATGGAATATTTTTCTTGCGTGGATACCTTACGCAACCAGTAATTATTTTAAACGGTATGTAATAAAACAAAAGTGGAAACAGCTTTTTTTATTTTCCAGCTGGCTGTTATTTTTTCCAAATGCTTTATATATCATAACGGATCTCATTCACCTGCAGGAGAGTGGGAGTGCACCTGTTTGGTTCGACGCCATCCTGTTATTTACTGCCTCCTTCATTGGTTTGCTGATGGCATTCATATCATTGCACAATGCAGAAAAATACCTGCTGACAATTTTTAAAAAGAAGTTGCCCGTTTTCATAATGCCATTGATCATATTTGTGGCTTCGTTTGGCGTTTACCTGGGCCGGTTTGAACGATGGAACAGTTGGGATGTTATTCACAACCCGGTAGCCTTGGGAGGTAATATTATCATGGCTGTTATTTTTCCACAGGATCATTTCCGTACCTGGTTTGTTACGATACTCCTCAGCATCCTGTTCTACCTGATCTATGCCTTTTCAAAGATATTGCCGCAGGCTTTTCAACAAAATAAAAATGCCGGATAGTGGTTATATCCGGCGTTTTAAAAAGGGGCTCGCAATGTATTTTACTGAACCGGGTTTATTTCGCATCATTCTAAAAATCGAATCCCAAACAAAGATATTTGATAGACCTGCCTTTGAAAAATGTATTCATTGGCCAGCCTACATCAAATTTTACAAAGTATCCAAGTATAGAACTTCTTACCCCAAATCCGTATCCACCGGCAAATGGGCCCAGGCCGCCTGATTTAACCCTCACCTGTACCTCAGCAGGATTGCCATAAATAACTTCCGGCCTTTTAATTCCTTTGTATGCACCGTTCCAGGCGGTACCAAGGTCAATAAATTGTATGAGCATCAGATCACGCAGGAAGGGGTTGTTCACAGTTTTATCAAAAAAGGTTGATAAAACCGGCGCCCTGAATTCACTGTTGATCACCACCGCATTATTCCCGTTGGCTACATTTTGAATGTATCCCCGCATATTTAAAGACAAACTCTGAAAGGCGTAATTACCATCTTCAGCAGGCTTATTATTTGTATTAAAATACCGGTCAATTATTTTACCATTTTTTTCTTTTTGATTGGAGCCAAACATCAACCAGCCATCCGCACCGCCGAGGTAATAAATAAATTTCTGGTTGCCCCAGCTCAAGTCTGCCGCCGCTCTTCCAGCCCAAATAAAATTGCGGAAAATGGGATAGTAATACCTTGCATCCACGCCGGCATTGAAAGTATTTGGACCTGCAGGCGATTTATTCTTTCCAACCTCGCGGTTCCAATCAGCAAATATTTTATAACGCAACCCTGTCCATATATTTTTTGCAGGATTTAAACTGTTATCATACACAAACTCGAGGTGTGAAACAGAATAAAGTTTTCTGTCATTTTGAATTGATGCAGAAAGTGCATCAGTTGATAAAGTCACAGAATTATCTGACCGCACACCTGTAGTAAGCCGGATACTTTTTACAACATCAAACGGATATGATATGTTTACCTGGTAAAGATTAGTGAATACTTTTCCGGGGTATTCGAATAATGGATTTCCGTTTGGGTCGCGAAATTGAAA
>JACMPR010000219.1 GCA_014377385.1 Ferruginibacter sp.
AATTTTGTAATTAGCAGAAGAAATAATAAAGGCAGGATTGGCAAATGTCATTTTACCTGTTTCTCCAATGTGGCAACCAGTTTCATAACCTGCGCCTTCCTCATTATCTTTTAAAACAATTTTGAAATATGCGGGGTTGATATCTAATAACAGTATAGCAATACCTTTATTTTCTGCATCCTGTTCTGTAAATTCTGCAAACGTAGTAGCACCAAAAATGGCAATCCCTTTATTATCCAATAAGGAACATATTGCCTCTATTTCATTCATTGCAGAAAGAAAGACCAATGCCAATGTTGGTTTAAATCCATCGAACATGCTTTGTTTCAAAGCTGATTTAATTTCTTCAGCGGTTTTTCCTTTGATTGATTTTGCTTTCATTATCTGTTGGTTTGTTTGCCACTGATTCACCGACTTTTCTATGGCGAATGCGTAATCTTTTTAAAAAGCCGGTGAATCAGTGGCATTCATTTTCTTTATTATTTTTTTGGCTGAAAACCAGGATGGCCGCATTGCCATAATACAAAGGCAAACTGGTTGGCGAAGTTGGCAAACGTTACATTTTTATCTTCTGTAAAATGTCCGTTGTCATAATTTATCTTTAGAAGAACAGGTTTGCCGGATGCGGATGCATTTTGCAAAGTAGCCGCAAATTTACCGGGTTGCCAGGCCACCACGCGAGGATCATTCCAGCCGCCAACCGAAATAACTGCCGGATATTTAGTTCCTTTCACCACATGCTGCATTCCATCCATTTCATACAATGCTTTGCATTCAACGCTGTCTCTTACCGTGCCAAATTCAGGAATATTAACCGGCCCGTTTGCACCAAACTCCAATCGCATGGCATTGGCACAACCTACATTGCAAATAGCGGCTGCAAAAAGATCCGGTCTTTCAGTAACACTTCTGCTGATTAAAATGCCCCCGGCGCTTGTACCAGTGCCTGCGAGCCTGTTTGGAGCAGTATATCCTTTTTGCACCAGGTATTCTGCGCAGCTTATGAAGTCTTTCCAGGTATTTGGCTTTGTTGTTTTATACCCTGCTTTGTACCATTCTTCGCCTTTCTCACTTCCACCTCTTACGTGCGGATAGGCTACTATTACCCCTCTTACCGCAAGCGAGTTTTGCCTTACATTGAAATAAGGAGTTGCGCTTGAGCCATACGCACCATACGCATCCATAAAACAAACATTTGAGCCATCCATTTTAATGCCTTTTTTATGAACAATTGAGAGTGGTACCATTACACCATCGTGGCCTTTTACTTCCACTTCCTCTGTTACCAACTCCTGATATGCTTTTGGATAAACAACAGGTTTATTAAAACTACCTGGCGTAAATACATCTGTTGAAGCATCATAATTAAACTCAGTGTAGGGCTTGTTCCAGGATGTAATACCTACAAGACAATTATTGGATCTGGTATCAAAACATGTAAAGCCTACTGTACCGGTAAAAGGCAGCTTCACTGCGCTGGTTTTCTTTGTCGCGAAATTATATTTTGAAAGGTAATTATTGATGCCATCACTGGAAGTAATAAACATATAATCCCTGGAATACCCAATGCTTTCTATTGTTTTATCAGCTTGTTCAGCAGCAATCGTTGTTGCATTGTTCCAATCCGGATTTTTTAAACTGGTAGCGACTACTTTATATTTTTTTGCGTTTTTATAAGTTATTGCATACACATCATCGTTTTTAAAAAGTATGCCCCGAACAAGTTTATCGGCCGGCGTGCACAATACTTTCCAGCTTATTTTTGCTGCATTGAACTGATCTATTGGTGCATAAAATAATTTCAATTCATTTTGCACAGTTCCTTCTCCGGCAAATACATACTCCTTTGAATCTTTATCGAGAAAGGTGAAAGGATAAACACCAGGATCTATGTTCAATCCAGGGTAACTGCCATTACTGAAATAATCAACATCCGTGTTTATATCTTCGTTTAATGTATGCAGCTTTGTTTTGGGACTTAACCTTGAAGATGGGTCTTTACTGTCGGCAGACCTGATCCACATATACATGAATGATTTGTCATCAAAGGCCCAGCCACGAAAGCCTGCATTGGCAGGAATAGAATCTTTTAAAAACTGCTTTGTATCAACATCCAGCACTTTTATAATAGATACTTCTGCGCCCTGTTCTGCATAGGCAATGGCTAATTTTTTCCCATTATAACTGGGCGTTATGCTTTGCACAGAAAGTGTTTTTCCTGGTATATATGCGGTAGGATCGAACAATAATTTTTCCTCGCCATTTACACCTTGCCTGTAGTATATTTTACCTACATTTTCACCGGGCAATGTTTTACGATAAAATAGCCGGCCGTTTTCATAGCTAAATGTGGTGATTAGAGCGGGACGAAGTTTATCTAACGTTTTCCATTCGGCTACAAGTTCATCACGGCCATTTAATGTGTTCAATATAGAATCTGTATAACCTGCCTGCTGCTTAAACCAGGTTTCTGCTTCGGGCGTTTTTATGTGTTCCAGCCACCGGTAGGGATCATAATAGGTTACGCCAAAATACGTGTCCGTACTATCAACCGTTTTTGTTACCGGATAACGGTATTGTGCCGGGGCCGAAAAAAAAGCAGTCAGGGTGAAATAAATAACAATTAATGTTCTCATAATTGATAATAGTTCATGATTGAAGATTGTTTTGTAATGTATAATACAGCAGCTTTGTTAGCGAAAAGTATTTTCAACCGGTTTCATCTTCCTGCTGATTTCTTTGATCGATTTTTATTTCAGGTTTTATTTTATTCAAATCATTGTACATTTCAAATTCGGCTGATTTGTGTGCTGTAACTTTCATCAATTCTTTAAATCGTTCTTCGTTTTTAATATCTTCAGACAAAACATTTTTTGAATAAAGATGTAAGGGAGGAAAATTCGCATGGACCACGCCAACCATTAGGCGCCTTCATTTTTTTATCAGCTCTTACCCTGATTTTTTACTTTTAAATGTAAATCTAATTAAATATATTTTATCTTTTATAGCAGGGTTTAGTGATGAATATCTATTTGGTCCTTTACAAATAATCCAACCAGCATTTCTCCTCATGATATGATTTATAACTTTCAAATCTTTTACAAAATGGATAAAGTAATAAAATGATGCCCGCGCAAACCAGGTAAACTACCCGGAGACTAAAACCATATCCCTTCATGGTAAAGAATCGATCCAGTCTGTTAATACCAACTTTGATTCGTATCTCACGACACAATACACCGATTAAATTCATAATTCAACATTAATCCCTGAAATACGTTTATTCTTTTACATCGCTTTGGTTGTTATCCTCACCAACTACTCCAAGTTTCTCAATGGTCTTCTTAGCTGCGGCTAATCGTATCGCCTTATTTTTCTCAATCAATTTATGTGTTGCCCAATGTTCCAGTTTGTGATGCATCGGTACTAACAGTGCCGCAATGCAAACCAATCCCAATAACATCAGCACAGGCGTGTGATGTGTTATTCTTTCCAGGAAGGGATGCAACAACAGATTCAGGAATTCAAATACGATCAATAAAGTAATTACACCGAGGATCTCGATTATTTTTGTATTGGTAATAAAACTCCTGCTGAGAAATAAGAAAGTAATAAGGAAACAGAAAATACCAAATGCCATTAACACGAACTGCAGGTTTTGCCGGCGTTGTTCCGCTGCATCCATTTGTTCATTTTCTTCATCTATCTTTCTTATTTCTTCATTGAATGCGAGCGACTGTATCTTGTTAAAATTATTTTGGTTGAATACCGAGTCTTTCAGCATCGATTGCATGCTCAGATAAAAATAAGCGCTGTCTGGTTTTTGTAATTTAATATATGCCTGGCTGAGATACCCTGCTGCATCCAATTTAAATATGCTGCTGTTAACTTCTTCGCCTGTACTCAATAGTTGTAAAGCATATTGCCTTGCTTTCCCAACCTGGTTTGTCTTAAGCAGGTAAGGAATGTAGTTTTGGTTAAAAACCAGCCTGATGGCAGGAGTGTTTATTGAGTCGGTAAGAAGATTGGCCTTCTTATAGTACAGCTCTGCCATTTCGTTGTCGCCCAACTGTGCCGCCACAGAAGCATTCTGGATATAGCTGTACATGATATAATTAGCCTTATTCATTCGCCGGTTACATTCTTCCAGTTTATGAATTTGTACAAGCGCAGCATCCGTTTGATTTTTTTTAAGATAATAGTTTGCCATGGTACGGTAAAACTGACCGGCCATAAAATCATACATCGGGGAATCTTTGTCCGGTAAATTCTGCTCTCCCAGTTTGGCATATTTGAAACAATCTTCCAGGTTCTGGAGATTGTAGTAGCATTCTGCAATATCGAAATATAGTGAACTGATCCTGCGCTGATCTTTCGCCTTCTCTGCAAGTGGAATGGCCTTAAAGAAATATTCCAGCGTTGTTGGGTAATCAGCTTTACTTCTGAAATAATTACCAATAACATTTGTGCTGATAGCGAGCAGCGAATCATTGTCTAAGTTTTGGGCAATGCGGTGCATTTGAAGGCCTATTGAGGTATCCTGGAAGTTTCCCCGCGTTCCGTCATTGTTGTCCAGAATTTTATTAAGTAAATCGAAGCGGTCAATGGGTTTAGAAGTTTTAGCCAGTAGTGTTTCTAAACTGTCGGTATATTTATTTTGCGCCATGCATTGATAAACAGGCAAAACGATACAAATGAAAAGAATCACTTTCTTCATAGTCTAAAATTAGTTTTGGTGTAAGGTAGCGGGTATCTGCAGCAGCCAGCTTTTTCTTGTGGCCTTTTTATTCCAGCTGATATTTATCTTTTAAAAATGTCAGTACGTTTGCTGCAGTTTTTTCTAAATTTTCAAGCATTAATACTTTACTACGCCTGGATCCATTTATCTGTAGCGTATGAAATCCAAGTTCTTTAAGCAATCCAGGATCATAGGTTGTTAATGCCGGATTGAAATTGCTTCTCCTGATTTCCCCGTCCGCTGCTTCCTGTTTTCTTAAAATGCCCGGATCAAAGATTTTTGCGGCTACGCGTTTATAGTTGTCAAATTCATGATTAAAATTATCTTCCAGCAGCCGAATGGGCGAGAACTCGTTATAGTATGCCATGATATTATTGGATGCCTCCGCATTTCTTATAAGCCTGAAACCCCCTGAGTTTTTCAACTGGTCAAATGTGCGGCTGTTGTTTGCAAAAGGCTGGGATCTTGGTCCAACCCTTGCCACATAATATAACTGATCTCCCTGTTGTTTTGCTGCTGAAGGATTGTTCAACAGATCTATTAGTGTATCCAGCTTTTCCACTTGCCGATGTTCAAATCCAATCATTACGTCCAGGTTTTTTACATCATCCTGCAAATCCGAAACGAGTGATTTTATGTACTGCAGTTCCCTGTCTTTTTCAATTTTATGCTCCAACTGGTACTCTGCTAAAAATCCGCAGAATACAGCGAGGAACAACATTAAAAATTCCCAGAAATAATTTTTCCATGTTTTCTTTCCGTGTCCTGCGTGTGTATGATGATGTACTTCCATGTCGTTTTCTGTGTATGATGTATGGTGGGGGATGGATGAGGTGAGTGCTGCTTCGGTAGAGAGCTCCGGTACTGGAACATTTTGATCGTTTGCCGGCTGTTTCTTGGTTGGTTGTGCTTCATTAGCAGGTGGTTGTTCATCATCCATGCCTTTTTTATTCTCTTCGTTCATGATATATTGTTTGCTGACTATTTTTTTGCACCCATGCCGCCAATGATCAGCCAGCCTTTTTCAGACTTTTTCCAGGTATGGGTAAGTTTAAAAGCCGTCTTTTGTACTACCTTGGTTTTGTCATCCGTCCAGATGTGCGTGGCATCATATAAAACGATCACAATGTCGCCAAACACATTCTCCACTTTACGGGTGAGTTCGTATTCAATTTTTTTTCCTTTATTATCCTGGTACATGGCTGCTATCCAATCGCCAATATGATCCTTTCCGCCAATTTTATTGCTGGAAGGATAACCAATAAAATTTTCATCCCATAGGCTGAGGTATGCTTTTAAATTGTTTGCTTTTACATACTTCCAATAGGTTTCTTCGAGTTGCCATACTTCAGTTTTAATTTGCTCAACCGGAGTTTTAGCAATTGGTACACTATTTACTTCCACCCAGTAACCATCGGGATCCTGGAAGAAAATTTGTTTTATACCGTCTGCTCTTATGTTAACGGTATTGAGTTTGCCTGGCCAGTCGGAGTACGGTATTTTTAGTTGCTTAATTCTTTGCAGGAAATCATCAAAGTTGTCAGATGATAAACCAATGTGAACAGCTTTGTTGAGACTGACATTTTCTTTGATAACTGAGATGAGATGAAGTTCTTTACCATCTGCGAGGGAGAACCAACGGATACCATCGATTTTAGTACGGTTAACTATCTCCGTTAGTTGTAAAACTCCTGAATAAAATTCGGCAGAACGGTCTACGTCTTTTACCGAAAGAGCGAGGTGGTTAAATGAGAGATTAAAAGTTGCCTTGTCTTGTGCCTGCAACCATGCTGTAGAAAAGATGGCGAAAAGGAGAAGTGTTGTTTTTTTCATTGTTTATTTTAATTTTTAATCATACTGCAAAAGTTTGCATTACTCATTTTCGCCAGCATAAAAATCGTAGCTGGTAATTCGTTAAGCTGACTTAATCTGCCAGGAATGAGGCATAATTATTATGAAAACTTGCTGCACTTATTGCCGACGCTGGTTTTCTTGTTGTTGCCGCTGTAACAATAACCTAAACGAAATTGCCATAATGAATCCAATTACCTGATTTTGTTTTTAAACATTTTAATAATCAAATACATAAGTGCGAACGCCAAATTAAAAAGTGCGATGCCAATAAGTTCTATTCTTGTTAAATTAGACAGCAGCCATAAAATACCGCCCGCGGCCAGTACAGGTACAAGCGCACCTCCCGGTACACGAAAATATTTTTCAGTTGCATCCTTATTTCTTTTGCGAAGTTTTAGAGTGGCCAGCACTACCCCCAGGTAAATAATTAAAACAGCTGCGCTGGCAA
>JACMPR010000220.1 GCA_014377385.1 Ferruginibacter sp.
TTATCGCTGGTTTGGGTTAGTGCAACTCATTAATTTCTGAACATAACATTCATGATTAGCTGACAATGCGGTAATAATTTTGGTTCCCTGATTGCGACCATAATCTTCGCTTTGTCAGGGCGGCTAAGGTAAAGTCTATTAGGTAATGTTAAATTAACATTGTCCTGTTATTAACTTTATTTTGCAGATTATCCCCCTTTAATTCACAGGCAAATTTAGTTTATTAACGGCTTATCAACAGGATTATTAACATCAGATATTAACCCTGTTCGTAAACCATGTATTTTATACACAATTGCGGGAAGCCTGCTTTACTTTTTGTGCACTACCCAATAATTATTTTCACTTGCAAATGTGCTGTTGAATCCCTACAGTTTTTTAATGGCTGGAAAATGTTTTTGGGATCTCGACTGGAAGCTGTTGTGGCTCTGGTAACATCGTGAAAAAGTACCTTCCGCAACAAGGCTTTCGTTCAAACCAAGCCTTCAACGATCTCTTTTTATAATTAAAAGATCTCTTGTACGGGCTCAGGCAGTCAATGAATTATTAGAATAAAAAGCCTCACGAACCACGTGGCAATCAACCTGCAGCAGCGGTGGTAATTTTCACCCCTTAAAAACTATCTTTGCGCTGAAAATTTAACGATACATGACTATTTCTTATAATTGGTTGAGTGAGTACCTTCCCGAAAAAATAGAAATTGAAAAACTATCTGGTATCCTCACTGGCATAGGGCTGGAAGTGGAAAGCGTTTCTTCATTTGAAGAGATCAAAGGCGGATTAGAAGGCCTGGTGGTTGGGGAAGTGGTGAGCTGCGAAAAACATCCGGATGCTGATAAGCTGAAAGTTACAACCGTTAACATTGGGGAAGATAAAATGCTCCACATAGTTTGCGGCGCAGCAAATGTGGCTACCGGGCAAAAAGTAGTGGTAGCGCCTGTCGGGATAACAATTTATCCAACCAGCGGCGACCCAATCAAACTTAAAAAAGCTAAGATACGAGGCCTGGAAAGCGAAGGAATGATCTGTGCCGAAGATGAGATAGGCCTTAACAATAACCACGATGGGATCCTTGTATTACCCGCTGAAACAGCGGTGGGGATGAAGGTTTCCGCAATCTTCAAACCACAGCAGGACCATATTTTTGAGATCGGGCTTACGCCAAACCGCATGGACGCAATGAGTCATCTTGGCGTGGCAAAAGATGTGTGCGCCTGGCTGTCGTATCACAATAAAAAAGAAACCAATGTACTGTTCCCCTACCACGGTAATTTTAATGCCGGTAACCAATCCCGCCAGGTGACGGTTATTATTGAAAATGAGGAATCGTGCAGGCGTTACAGCGGTGTAAGTATTTCAGGTATAACGGTATCGGATAGCCCTTTATGGCTGCAGCAAAAACTTAAAGCGATCGGCCTTAAGCCGATCAATAATATTGTAGACATCACAAATTTCATCCTCCATGAAACCGGGCAGCCGCTTCACGCATTTGATGCTGATAAGATCAAAGGCAATAAGGTAATTGTAAGGAACGCTGGTGAAGGAACTGTTTTTAAAACACTTGATGACAAAGAACGAAAATTGGCTGCCACGGATCTCGTGATCTGCAACGCAGAAGAAATCATGTGCCTCGCCGGTGTTTACGGTGGCATCAACAGTGGGGTAACAAAAACTACCACCAATATTTTTTTAGAAAGTGCGTGGTTTGATCCCATCTCCATCCGTAAAACCTCTGTTAAACATGGACTTCGGACTGATGCCGCTGCCCGGTTTGAAAAAGGTACAGACATAAGCAACACCATCCCGGTTTTAAAAAGAGCTGCTTTACTGGTAAAAGATATTGCGGGCGGAGAAATAAGTACCGATATCACTGACCAATACCCCGCGCCTCTCAAAAAAACAACTGTTGGATTAAAGAATCATTACCTCAAAAAACTAAGTGGAAAAAATTATCATCCCGACCAGGTAAAGAATATCCTCCAAAGCCTCGGCTTTGAGGTGGTTAAAGAAGGGACGGATGAACTTTGGGTGGATGTACCATACAGCAAACCTGATATCAGCCTGCCGGCGGATATTGTGGAAGAAATCATGCGCATCGACGGGCTCGACAATATTGAAATTCCTGCATCCATTACCATCTCTCCATCGGTTGAAAAAAACCAGGAACAATTTAAACGCAAAGAAAAGCTGGCCGGTTACCTCACGGGCTTCGGATTTTATGAAATATTCACCAACAGCATTACCGATAGTAAATTTTATGAAGAAGCAACATTAAGTACTGCTGTAAAAATGATCAACAGCCTCAGTGCCGACCTGGATATGCTGCGGCCTGAAATGATACAGGGCGGGCTCCAGGTAATCGCACACAATATCAATCGTAAAAATACCGACCTGCGCTTTTTTGAATTTGGAAAAACATACGGGTTGTCTGATGCAGGTAAATATGTTGAAACAACGCACCTTACCCTCTATGTTTCCGGGAATACGAACGAGCAGCACTGGAAAATAAAGCCGGCAAAAACTGACCTTTACTACCTTAAGGGTGCCGTTGAGCGTGTAGTGGAACTCAGCGGTATTAAAAAAAGCAGCTTTGAAACAGTTCAAAACCAGCAGCTAAAAAACGGGTCTGTTATAAAGTCTGCCAATAAAATACTCGGTTACCTGGGAGAAGTAAATGAAAAAATGCTAAAACAATTTGATATCAAATTCCCCGTTTTTTATGCGGATCTTAATTGGGACATGATAACTGCCATTAGCAGTACCGGGGTTGAATACCGTGAAATTTCGAAATTTCCAGCCGTTACCAGGGACCTGGCATTGGTGGTGGATAAAAATGTTTCTTATAATCAAATCGAGGGAATAGCTTTATCATGCAAAATCCAGGAACTAAGATCCGTGCATTTATTTGATGTTTTTGAGAGTGATAAATTGGGTGCAGGCATGAAATCGATGGCAGTTAGTTTTATTTTCCTGGATGAAAGAAAAACCTTAACGGACAAAGAAATTGATATATTCATGCAAAAGATCATCTCTTCCTACGAAGAATCGGTTGGTGCAGAAATCAGAAAATAACCATTCATGCAGGCTGTAACCCAAAACATAACGCGTATTCAAACCAAGCTGCAGGAGCTTTTAAAGCAGTACAATGCAGCGCTAAAAGATGTAAGCCAACAAAAAAAACTGGTCATTACCCTTCAGCAACAGCAACTGCATAATGAACAAAAAATCAGGACGTTGGAAGAACAGCAGCACATTTTAAGATCTGCAGCGGGTAACATGAATGAAAAAGATAAAAAAGAATTTGAACAGGTTATTGGCCGGTACATCCGTGAAATTGACAAATGCATCGATTTATTAAAAGAATAATCACCTTACCCATGTCAGAAGAGCTAATTCCCATAAATATATTAATTGCTGACCGCACCTACCGGATACGTACCGAGGCTAAAGACGAAGAAGTGGTGCGGAAGACCCTGAAAGTGATTAATGACAAAATCATTGAGTTTAAAATCCAATTCTCCGGTAAAGACATGCAGGATTACATTGCTATGGTAGTGATCTGGTATGCCACACAGGCTGCTGCCGAAGACATTGACGGTGTTTTACCCGACGCTGCTGTTGAAAGCCTGATTAAAATTGAAGCCCAGTTAGACAAAGCGCTTTCCCCCACCCCTTAACTTTCTGTTGTACAAATAGTTATTTCGCAGCCAAACTTAACACAAAATTCATATCTTCGCTCATTACCATCTAACTCAATAAACAAGGTAGATAGAACAATATTGTGAATCAGCTTAAAAACATAACACTTAATGCGACCGACCATAATTTACATCATCATAGGTGTTGCCGCGTTGATCGTGGGCATTATCATAGGTAAGGTCATTTTTGCAAAAAACACTCAAAAACAGGTAGAAGAAGCGCAAAACCAGGTACAAAAGATCGTCGCCGACGGTCAGCTACAGGCTGAAAATTTAAAAAAAGAAAAATTACTGGAGGCCAAGGAAAAATTCGTGCAGCTTAAATCTGACCATGATAAAGATGTTTTGCAACGTAGCCAAAAACTCATCGATTCTGAAAGCCGTGTAAAACAGAAAGAACAGGCTGTTAACCAGAAGGAAACGAACCTCGAAAAGCAACTCAAAGACAACGATGTTATCAAAGAAAACCTCAATCGCCAGATTGAAGTTGTAAACATCAAGCGGACTGAACTCGAGAAACACCAGGAAGAACATATCCGCCGGCTGGAAAAAGTTGCCGGTCTTTCTGCAGAAGAAGCTAAATCCCAACTGATCGAGAGCCTGAAACAGGAAGCGCATTCAAAAGCGTTGCTGATACAGCAGGAGATTATTGAAGATGCAAAATTAAAAGCAAATAAAGAAGCCCGTAAAATTGTTATTCAAACCATTCAGCGGACTGCTGCTGAACAGGCGATTGAAAATTCTATCACCGTATTTAACCTGGAAAGCGACGAAATAAAAGGATCCATCATCGGGCGAGAAGGAAGAAATATCCGTGCAATAGAAGCGGCGACAGGTGTAGATCTTATCGTGGATGATACGCCCGAAGCAATTGTTTTGTCTTCTTTTGATCCTTTGCGCAGGGAAATCGCCCGCCTCTCATTACAGCGACTTGTTGCCGATGGAAGAATTCACCCCGCCCGCATTGAGGAAGTGGTTGAAAAGACCAAACGCCAGCTGGACGACCAGGTAATGGAGATTGGTGAACGTACGGCGATGGAACTCGGTATTCATGGGTTGCACAAAGAACTTGTCAGGATGGTGGGCCGGATGCGCTTCCGCTCTTCTTATGGTCAAAACCTGCTGATGCATAGCCGCGAAACAGCTAATCTATGCAGCATCATGGCGGCAGAATTAGGCATGAATCCCAAGCTGGCAAAACGAGCAGGTCTCTTACATGATATTGGAAAAGTTCCGGACGAGGAAACAGAATTGAGCCATGCCTTGCTTGGGGCTAAATTGGCAGAAAAATATGGTGAGAACCCGGCGGTAGTAAATGCTATTGGTGCCCACCACGATGAAATGGAAATGCAATTTGTGATCTCCCCGATCATCCAGGCATGTGACGCCATCAGCGGTGCAAGGCCGGGAGCAAGACGGGAAATCATGCAGCAATATATCCAGCGTATCAAAGACCTGGAAAACCTGGCACTGGCTTATAATGGGGTAGAAAAAGCATACGCGATACAGGCGGGACGTGAGCTTAGGGTTATCGTGGAAGCTGACAAAGTATCAGATGGCGACAGCGAGAAATTAAGTTTTGAAATAGCGCAAAAGATACAAGAGGAAATGACTTTCCCGGGGCAAATTAAAGTAACCGTGATCCGGGAGAAGAGAGCGGTGAACATCGCGAGGTAGAAAAAAAATAATCAAAACGAAACGGATCATGCCCAATTTTCAACGGTAATTCTCTTGAAAATTGGGCATTGTATATTCACCATAGTGGATCATTAAAAACACGGTAACCTTTTTAAACTTTAAACTTTAAACTTTTTCCCTTACCTTCGCCGTCCGTAAAAAAATAACAATATGAACGCAATTAATTTTGTTCATGAGCAGTTGACGAAAGTTCCAACGCTTCCAACATTTAAAGCAGGTGATAATATCACGGTTAATTACAGAATTGTAGAAGGTTCCAAAGAACGTATCCAGAGTTTTAAAGGCGATGTCATCAAACGCCAGGGAACAGGTGCTACTGCTACTTTTACGGTTCGTAAAATGAGCGATGGTGTTGGTGTTGAACGTTTATTTCCTTCCTTCTCTCCCAACATCGAAAGCATCGTGTTAAACAAAGTGGGGCGTGTAAGACGTGCAAAGCTTTACTTCCTTCGTGAAAGAAGTGGGAAAAGTGCCCGTATTAAAGAAAAAAGACAGGCGGTTGCGACTAAAACCAAATAGTTTTAGTTCACTCTCTCTTTATAACTTATTGACAACAAGCGGAAAA
>JACMPR010000221.1 GCA_014377385.1 Ferruginibacter sp.
ACGTTTGGAAAGTTAGCACCGGAAAAATAAACCGTTGCACCAACTACGTTAAACGTTAAGGCAAAGTCGAAGTTCTCAAGTTCAGCCCTGCAAAACTTTTGATTTTTAAATTCCACGGCAGGAACCCTTGCTTTGCCCGACCCGATTTTGAAAATGGGATCCGGAATTCTCTTTATCCTGAATTCGAAAGTAGAGGGTTTACCATCAGCAACAACACTTATAGACGCCTTGCCAACTGCACTAACCTTTACAACCCTCGCAGAACCCGAACCCGATATGGTACCACCTGACATACTCACGTTTGTTTTATCCCAACCTGTGGGGGAACCGATTGTTACCGGGTTTTCGACACCAATATAGAACACGTTCATTTTGTCGAGCATCACTGCAGCCCCACCGGGCGTTCCTACTGTGTACTCAACCTGGATGGTTTTGGTTTGTTGCTTTTTATCCTGATCAAGATAATTCACCGTTACACTTTTAGACTGCTTACCACTTCCACCTGCTTTAAAACTGGTAGAACCTTGTCCTTCAACAACAGGAACTGAAGCACCGCCTATTGAAATACTGGTACCACCTTGTGAACTGTAAGACCCAACACCTGCAGTAATAGTAATTTCCTCGCCTGGCATCACGTAGTTGCTGGTTTGTCCTACCAGAACAGCAGCCTTATCCATCCTTAACTCCACCTGGCCAATTTTATTGTGACAATAGGTAGTTACCAGGTTTTCACCATTTTTTACATTGTTCTGGAATTTGCTTAATAAAGTTAAGCCAGCTTCTGTTGGTGTCATGTGAAAAAATGACTCAGTGAAAGATTTTTCTTTTCCGTCCTGTCCTTTTTGTGGTGACATATCTACAGGAAAAGTCTTTTCAAACTCAGCCTTAATTTCAGGAGAAATGCCTAGCATATCCGCCTTATATTTTATTAGCCTGGCTTCTAATTCCGGGCCTTTCTTTTGACCACCCTCGCCATCGCCGAATAAGCGGGTTGCAGCCTCAAGGTCATCAATTTTATATTCTTCACGCTCAACACCATCCTCGCCCTTGACCATCTTTGAACCGGCTTCTTTTTTTAGAGAAACTTTCAGCTCTTCGATATACTTGTTTAAATCATCTGAAAGCTTTTTGGCTGTGGTAGCCCTTGGAGCCCATATCTGGGCCTTTTCAGCAGATGCAGGATCTTTCAATTTTGCTTCAAGCGACTTATAAAGTGTACCATTTGCTGTACTGATGTTGTTATTTGAAGTAACCAGACTCTGGTTTACTACGGTAAAGGCATGTAAAATTTCAGATGATACGTTCAGTGCCAGCAGTGCGGTAAGCACCAGGTACATCAGGTTAATCATCTTTTGCCGGGGCTCTTTAGGTAAAGCCATAACTAATTGATATTATAATTTTTACTGAATATTGTTTGGATCAAAAATTTGTAAACGCTTATCTACCCTGCATTGCAGTTAGCATGCTACCGTAAACTGCATTCAATTTACCAAGGTTGTTCGCCAAAGCACCCGTTTGTTCTTTTACTCTGTTAGCGTCTTCAACACTGTTCATCATCGCCTGGCTTGCTTCAGCCATTTTGCCGTAGAAGCCATTCAATGCCTTCAGGTGGTTGTTGCTTTCTTTCAATTCTAATTCATAGATAGTGTTCAATGAGCCAAGATTCTTTGTAAGAACCTGTACCTGCTCATGGAAGCCTTTGGCACTTTCAGAAGCGTTGTTAAATGAAGCCATTGTATTCGCACTGCTGGTGAAAGAAGTAGCCATTGCGCTGATTGCCGCAGTTGCTTCTTTTGTTTTACTGTTAAAATCTCCAGTTGATTTCACAACATCGCTCACATCACTGATTCCTGAAACAGTAGTTCCTAATTTCTGAAAACCTTCACCCAATCTTTTTAGGTTAGCAGGCGTAATGTCAGCATCCTGGAGCATCTTGTCCATGTTGTTCAATGCAGGATTGCCTACGGGAACAGCTTTGGCACCATGTGTTTCAAAATCTTCCTTAACCGCCGGATAGATCAAATAAAGTATACCGTAAAGTAGGAAGATTAACGCCTCTGTATATAATCCGATCTTTAACCAAAGATCCGCAATTGGTGTGTGAAGAATTTTTTGTAACGCACCAAAGATAACCGCCGCTGCGGCAACAGAAACTGCAACATCCATCCATTTACTAATGTTAGAAGGAATTTTAACTGACATGTTTTTTAAAATTTTAAGGTTTTAAGTGGGATTGTTTGTTTTTTGTTTGAAATATTTAGAATAAGAACCCGTTTTTAATCTCTTAAAAACGGGTTGTTTATCAGTAATTTAATTTTAGAAATTTATTCTATCTGCTAACTTTTTGTGGAGGAATTCAGGTTATTTTTTACCTTTTCTTGCTGCCGGAGGTAAATCTATCACGCAGCGAAATCCAATATAAGATTTGGCAGTGTCCTGGTATTCATAACTACGGGTACTTGTTTGAAGGAAATGGCCTACGTCTTTCCAGCTACCACCACGTACCACTTTACGCTTCATACGTGGAGGATCTGAGTCCTTGGCATTCCAGCGAATATCGGGATTCATATCGTGTTGAAAATTGTAACCACCCTCATAATACAGGGAAGCCGTCCATTCTGCAACATTACCGGCCATATTGTACAAACCAAAATCGTTTGGCCAATAAGCATCGGCCCTTACTGTGTAGAAACCACCATCTTCAGGATAGTTGCCACGACCTGGTTTGAAGTTTGCCAGTAAACAACCTTTTTTATTTCTCAGGTAAGGACCGCCCCATGGATAAGGAGATTGTGAACGGCCGCCTCTTGCAGCATATTCCCACTGAGCCTCATTTGGCAACCTGAAATCTGATTCAGGCGTTCTCTTTTTCGATTCAAGAAATGCTGTAAGGAATTGTGTGCGCCATTCGCAGAATGCAGTAGCCTGTTTCCAGTTAACACCTAAAACGGGGTAGTTACCGTATGCAGGATGATTGTAGTATTTTTTAGCCATTGGCTCGTTGTAAGAATAAGAGAAGTCTCTGATCCAGCAAAGAGAATCCGGATAAACAGGAATCTTTTGCTTTACAATGAAAGCAGAACGTGGAATAGTGACGTCCCTGTTTTGAGCAGCAGCTTTATAATCAAAAATTTCAGATTGATAAACGATCTTATTAGCGTCCAACTCCTTCTTCCCGAAAATACGGTTGTCTGGAGTTACGATGATAGCATCGATTTTCTCTATCGTTGCTTTATCTCCCCATTTGATAGTACTGGCTTTTTTCCAGTCTACGTATTCATTACCATCGGCGCCCTGCTTAACATATCCCATCAGTTTAGCTCCGATAGAATCTCTTACCCAATTAGTGAACTGGCGGTACTCGTTGTTGGTGATTTCTGTAGCATCCATCCAAAATCCGCTGATGGAAACCTGTTTGTTGCGGGCCGTATAAGAATAGTTCATATCCTCATCGCTTGGACCCATGTGAAATGTTCCAGGTGGAATATATACCATCCCAAGTGGCTTAGTCAAACTCCACCTCGTGCCAGGGGCAACGCCATGAAGCTGACCATCGGTGATGGACTTGCCTTTACTTTTTGAACTTTTACAACTGCTGTGAGCAGTTGTGATAGCTATTAAGGCTACCAGGTAGAAAAACCGATTGTTCATCTTATTATACTTTGAGGGTAATGGGCAAATGTAATGATTATTTTGATTCATTATCATTTTGGGTTTTGATTCCAATAATATTTTTTACGCAAAATATTATTCCCAAATATCATAAACGAAATAATTCTCTGAATATTGCTACATGCGTATATTTTTTCTAGTTCAACTTCATTAGTATCTTAAAGTCTGATATGCTTGTCACCGGTTCATTGCAGCTGTAATTCGTACAAACATAAATCAGGGGGTCTTCGCCATATATTTTATTCTTTAGTAATGGCATGTCTTCCTCATCTCCAGCACTTTGTAAAATTTTCATGGGCAGGTAAAGCCTTAAAATATCTGCCATTAGCTTTTCAGCATTTTTTCCCGTGATGGCAATCTCCTGCATCCCCATCGCCTGTTTTAAAATAAGACTCGACCAAACACCAAACGATGTGGGATACTTAATTATTATGTCGGAAAGCGCAATCAGCATTTTATTAGCCATTAGCCACCATTCCCTTTCATCAAAAACAACAGACAGGTAAAAAAGACTCTCTGCCATGATGCTATTACCGGAAGGGATGGCATTGTCGTACACTTCAATCTTTCGTGTGATTAAATCCTGCTGTTGTGCATTACTATAAAAAAAGAACCCTGTAACGCTGCACTGAAAGTTTGTTATAACGTAAGCAGTTAATGCTTTGGCCTTCTGTAGGTATTGCTGGTCTGATGTTAACTCCTGTAATAAAATGCAGGATTGAATGAGGTAGGCATAGTCGTCCAGGAAAGCCGGATGCCGGGCCTGGTTGTTTTTGTAGGAATGGTGTGCAATCATATCTTCTTCGCTGAATTTTTCAATTATGAAATTGAAGAGGATAACTGCATGCTCCCTGTAAACTTCATTTCCTAATGCTGCTGATGCTTTGCAAAATGCCGTTAGTAATAATGCATTCCATCCAAGCAATATTTTGTCATCTGTTGCGGGCCTGGTTCTTTTATTTCTTGCAATTAATACTTTATTTTCCGATACCCGCAGGAGTGATTCCAATGCTTCAACGCTTAAATGATTTTCTTGTGCAAAGATTTCCTTTTGGTTACTAACGTGCAGTATATTTTTATGTTCCCAGTTTCCTTTTTCCGTAACATCATACCACTTACAAAAGATTGCTGAATCCTCGCCTAATATTGTATTGATATCCGCGATATCCCATACATAAAACTTTCCCTCCACGCCTTCGCTATCTGCATCCAGCGCCGCGTAAAACCCACCATCAGGATGTTGCATTTCATCAATAAAAAACGCCAGGGTTTTTTCAATTGCTTTTTTATAGAAATCATTCCCCGTTACCTGGAAGGCATCGCACAGAACACCTACCAGCAGGGCATTATCATACAACATCTTCTCAAAATGTGGTGCAAGCCATTGTGCGTCTGTACTGTATCTTGCCATACCGCCGGCAAGCTGGTCATAAATACCTCCATTTATTAATTGGTGCAAAGAGAACTCTGCATGTTGTAATGCCTTCGCATCTTTAAATTGATGACCGTAACCTAACAGATACTGGAGGTTGAAAGTTTGCGGAAATTTAGGTGCGCCCCCGAATCCGCCATTTAAATTATCTGCCGCCTTCAGCATATTACCGGCAATCAAATTACACATTTCTTGAGTGAAATATTGATCGCCTGAAAGATGTTCTCCGATGGTACTATTAGAAATAAACTGCGAGGAAGAATTGATATGTTCCAGTAAAGTTGTGGCCTGCTCTTCTACCTCCTGCCGCCTGTTTGCCCAGGCATCCACGATGTAAAATAAAATATCCATCCACGAACTACGGTTAAACGCTTTTACCGGTGGGAAATAAGTGCCCCCATAAAAAGGCTTTGCTTCTGTTGTAAGAAAAACATTTAATGGCCAGCCCCCATTGCCTGCAATTGCCTGCACAGCATCCATGTAAATGTGATCAAGATCGGGCCGCTCTTCCCTATCGATTTTTATATTAATAAAGTGTTCATTCATGTAGGCAGCCACTGCATCATTTTCAAAACTTTCCTTCTCCATTACATGACACCAGTGACAGGCTGCGTAACCAATACTAACCAGGATCGGCTTGTCGAGCTGCCTCGCTTTTTCCAGCACCTGCTTACTCCATGCATGCCATTCAACAGGGTTGTGGGCGTGCTGCAACAGGTAAGGACTTGTTTCGTTAATTAATTCGTTGGTGAAGGCATGTTCCATTTTCTAAAATTAAGCATTAGAAAAAGATCAGCGATCTTATTTAACACCGGAAAACGGAATGAAATAACAAAAGATTCGGTAAAAAAAAATTGAGCTGCCGGTTTTGACTACCGGGAGATTTTTTTTAGAGGGCTCATCCCTCCGTAGAAAAAGATATTACCTCTTATTTGCCAGGAGAATGAATTTTTCTAGGGCGCTGATCATGCTTGGCGCCTGGGGCAGTGGGGCTTTAATGTCGAGCGTAAGACCTGCCTCTTCTGCAGCTTTGAAAGTATTGGCACCGAAAACGCCGATCCTTGTCCCATTTTGTTTAAACAGGGGAAAATTTTCCATAAGGCTTTTTACACCACCCGGAGTAAAAAAACAAATAATGTCGTAATTTTTTGCAATCACATCCTTAATATCATTGCTCACTATCTTGTAAAGCACCGGGGTTGCGTAGCCGCAATTATGGTTTTTTAGCCAGTTGGTGATCTCGCTGTCGAAGGATTCGGAACAGGGGTATAAAAATTTCTCGTTGTCTTTGTGTTTATTGATAACATCAAACAAACTTTTATTTACCCCATCAGCACCGTAAAAAACTTTTCGCTTCCGATATAATATAAACTTCTGAAGATAAAGGGCTACCGATTCTGTTATACAAAAATATTTCGTGTCTTGTGACACAGTAACCTTTAATTCATCACAGATTCGAAAAAAATGATCGATCGCATTTCGACTTGTAAATATAACTGCGCTGAAAGCAGCAATATCGATTTTTTGTTTACGGAAGTCTTTTGCAGGTATGCCCTCTACCACGATGAAGGGGTGAAAATCAAGGCTGAGGCTGTATTTTTTTGCCAAATCAAAGTACGGAGATTTCAAGCCTTCCGGTTTGGGCTGGGTAATAAGTACTTTTTTAACTGATTTGATGGCAGCAGTCTTTTTTACATCGTTTTTTATCATACTTAAAGTCCAATGATATTGTAAAATTACAAAGTTTTACCCATAATAACTAAAGCTCCCCTATAAATCAACAAAAGCGGCAGCAATTCAACCGCTATTATATATAATAAAAAATGAAACCCACTAACCTTTAACCGGGTTTGAAGTAAACCGTATGACCTGAAAAAACGCATGATAAACATCAGAGCTATCATGATATAAGAAATAATAATCACTACCCCGACTAAACCTGACTGTGAAAAAGGAATGATAACGACAACGGGTAGCAGGCAAATAGATATGATCTTATTGATCAGAAATACAATAAAAATGTAAGTATCTGCTTCTTCCTGATAACCGGTAAGCCACCCTGCAAATTTTAATGTGCTGTACTTAAGGGTGTAGATCAGCGACAAGGCCCCGATGCAAACCAATAATACCCGCCAGTTGTTATCCGGCGCTTTTCCCGAATGGCCCAGGAGTAAATAAATATACCAGCCGCCGATAACCATAAAAAAAACATTGAATAAGAGAGATGGCAGACCGGCTTGTATCAACTGGTCGGTTAGCTGCCCCTGTCGCAAAGATGTGTTAAAGAAAACCCGGATAAGGTTGGTGAAATAACGGGAATAAGTAACCCTCAAAATTCCGAAAAAAAGAAAGATGAGGGCAAGTGCATAGAAAGTGGCGTCCTTGGAACTGCGTTTCCTTGGTAGTTGCGTCAATGAAACAGCCTTTGATTTGCTGTTTAAAAAAATGTTCTGTTGTAAAAATTCTTCAAGGCCAGGCTCATTATTTTTTTGCAAAGCAGTATAGACTTTGCTGCTACTATCAATAACATGTGTAACAGAATCAATGTAAGTACTATCAATTTTAAGCAGGGAATCCTGGCGGTTATTATCGGCCGGCGGCAACGGCGAATCTTTTTGCTGGGCGCAGGCGGCTGCTGTCATGATAAAAGCAGACAGTAAAAAAATAAGCACCTGTTTCAGCATTCGTATGGGTTTCTGTGCAAAAATACTTTGAATTGACAAACTAATTTTAAAAGTAATTGATATACCCGAAGTGAAGTTTGGAAGACTCCCGCAGGTTAAATTTAACGTCGTCTCTTTTACCGATGGCGTAACTGATATTGATCAATCCTAATTTCGCCTGGTAAACAAGTCCGAGACCTGCCCCGATAAATGTGTTGTTCACATTTACCAGCTGGTATTTATTTTTTGTAAGTCCATAATCCGCGAAAAGAAACAGGTAGGAATTTAATTCAAACAGGTAGCGGTATTCCGCTGTAGCAACCGCATACCGCGTGGCATAAATGCTTTCTTCATCAAAACCACGCATCAGGTTATAGCCACCAATCTGGAAAAGTTCATTTCTAAAAATACTTGGACTAATATAAAAACCAGTATTAACAGCCGTCTTAATGACTGATTGCTTTCCCATTGGAAAATAATGCGCCCCTGAAAGCTTTACCCGTAACTGGTAGTTCCTTTCTTTTACAGAATCATACAAAGAGGCGTAATTAAAAGATGGATCTTTTATGCTGATGATATCATTGTTCTTCTTAACTTTCTTTATTCCCACTGCAGCTGCCAGATTCACTTCATTCCCCGATCTCGGATTATAACGGTAGCTCGTCCTGGTCCATTCGTAGTTGAGGCCGACATTCACTGAACTTACGTCAACGTTGATGGGTAATTTTTTAGAGGCGATTACCTGGTTAGTGTCAATTGCACCAGCCAGCAGACTGGTGTTTTGCCATTGAATAAATATTTTACCGGTTTTATTGGCAGACAATAAATATTGTATTCCGAACTGACCATTTACCTGTAAAAAACTGGAGTCTTTCTTAAACAGGTCGAATAAAAAATCGAAACCAAATTGTGAATTAAATATATAAGGCTGGCTAAACCCAACATTCAGCCGGGGAGATTTGGGCTGTAATTGTTGCCATTTCAATAATATGCTTTCGCCCGATCCAAGAAGATTTTTAAGATCAAGATTAACGTCACCGGTTATCTGCAGTTTACCTGTGTTACCGGCCGCAGGTAAAAAACCCACAATAAAATTTACCTGGCTGCTTTTCTTAGGTTGCAGGTATAAGTTTAATACGGACCCGGAACCAAGCATGCTGAGATCTGACGGTTGAACTGCTGTTAAATAAGTTAATTCAATAATGCGTTTATCAACCTCTGCCAATCTTTCTTTGTTGTATATACTTCCGTTGGGGATATACAAATACCGCTGCAGGAATTTTTTGTTGATATTCACTTTACCAATTACCCTAATGCTATCAACATGATAAAGTGGGCCTTTCTCAGCTTTTAACAATGCACTTATTTTATCATTATTTATTTGTACACTGTCCAGATAAACAGACGCAAAAGGATAACCTTCTTTTTCATAATGCTTCAACATGCGTTCCTGCAACAGCTGCAGCTGCATTACATTGATCGGCCGGTTAAAATAATTCTTATCCCGGAAGCCACTCTCCTCAAGGGCATTTTTGTCTATACCTGCAGGAGTAAGGTTGACCCAGTTATACTTTGTTCCCAGGTAAAGATTTATATAAGTGTTCGATTCAATATTCCAAAAACTGTCTACAGAAGCAACCGGATATCCTTTGGAGGCAAGCAACACCGGCAATGCATTTATATATTCCATTACCGCAGGTTCATTGTTGAATTCGGCCTGTAGTTTTAAATCCTGCGGTTTAAACAAACTATCTTTGTCGATCAAACGGATAAAAAGTAAATAATTATTTTTTAATGGCGGAGTTTGCTGTGCTCGTGCGCATACAAAGAGACAGCAGGATATACATAATGCAACAATTTTATTTATCCAATGCGCACACGCCATTTGCTTGCAGTTAATGAGATCAGTTATTTTTAAAAATGTAAATTTACAATCTTTGGCGGGCATTTATATTCATATTCCGTTCTGCCGGCAGGCCTGTACTTACTGTAATTTTCATTTTTCCACGGCTCTTGCACAAAAAGATAACCTCCTGGCCGCGATTGTAAAAGAAATTATCATTGCCAATAATTTCATAGCTTCCGGCGAAACAATTGACAGCATTTACTTCGGCGGCGGCACCCCAAGCCTATTAACAAAGGATGAACTGATGTTAATTATTGATGCCCTGCATGCAACCTTCCAAATCAGTAAAAATGCTGAGATTACCCTGGAGGCAAACCCGGACGACATCAATAAAAAAATACTTGACGACTGGCTGGCTATTGGTATCAACAGGCTTAGTCTTGGGGTTCAATCTTTTAATGAGGCGGAACTACGATGGATGAACCGGGCACATACTGCCAGGGAATCACTACAAAGCATAGACGAAATAATTGCTTCCGGCCTAAATAATTTTTCTGTAGACCTAATCTTTGGTTCCCCGTTATTAACTGATGCAGACCTTGAAAAAAACCTTGATATTATTTCAGGCAAGAATATTCCCCATCTTTCCTGTTATGCACTTACTGTAGAACCGAAGACCCTTTTAAATAAACTCGTAATCGAAAAAAAATCGTTGCCTGTCAATGAAGACACACAGGCCCGGCAGTTTTCATTGGTGATGAATGCCCTGAAACAAAACGGGTATGACCATTACGAGATAAGTAATTATGCAAAGCCCGGTATGCGGAGCAAACACAACAGTAGTTACTGGCAGGGTAAGCCATATTATGGCTTTGGGCCATCTGCACATTCTTTTAATGGTACAGATAGAAGGCGATGGAATATTGACAATAACAGTTTATATATCCAATCCTTAAATAGAAATAAACTTCCTTTTCAAGAAGAAGTTCTGACGGAAACTCAACAGGTGAATGAGTATCTTATGACGGCTTTAAGAACAATGGAAGGGATTAATAAAAGCTATGTTGAGAAACTGTTTGGGGTGGAGCGTTTTAAAAAAATAGTTGCTGCTTCCAGGAAATATATTGATACGGATAAAGTAGCTGAACGGGATGGAAATCTTATTTTGACCGATGAAGGGAAACTTTTTGCCGATGGAATTGCAGCTGACCTGTTCTTTTAATTTTCATGTGATACTATTATTACAGGGGGAAGAATACATACACCGGGAATTGTGAGAGTTTAACTTTTGCAAATGTTCTGTAAATATACCGGGCTAATTTTCGATTGAGAAATGATTGGCTTTCTTTAGCCCACCATAACCCAAATAATGTAATGTGGCGCACCATACCAAAAGACCGGAATGGTTACACCAGTTTACTTTCAATCATCTTAAATTCTTTTTGTGCCTGGCCGTTTTTCCAAAGTATGTGATAGATGGCTTCTGCGATGGGCATTGACGCGTTAATGTCAGCGTTGATGATATGCATACATTTACTGGCATTGTATCCCTCTGCTACCATGCGCATTTCTAATTGTGCTGCTTTAACGGAGTATCCTTTCCCGATCATGTTGCCAAAAGTGCGGTTTCGGCTGAAAAGGGAATAACAGGTGACCAACAGGTCGCCCAGGTAAACAGAGGCTGCGTAATTATTGTGCAGTTGCATTTCAGCCGATGATTTCTTATGCTCGATATAACCTACTTCCGCATTTATGATTCCAGCCTTGCGAAGAAAACCAGCCATCTCATCGGCACTGTTGGCAATTAACACGCTTAAAAAATTATCACCATAATCCAGGCCGTGTGCAATACCCGCACCAACAGCATAAATGTTTTTTAATACCGCTGCATACTGAACACCATAAATATCCTTATTCTGTACGGTGTTTAGATAGGCAGTTTTAAAATAACCAGAGATTTTTTTTGTTGTATTTTCATCTATGCCGGTAAAGGTGAGATAAGACAATTTTTCAGCAGCCACTTCTTCTGCATGGCATGGACCCAATACGGCGAAATAATTGTCAAGTGATACGTTGAAATTATCTTTCAGGTAATCGTTCAACAAGAGATTTTCTTCCGGAAGAATCCCTTTGATGGCAGAAACAATTTTTTTTCCTTCAAATATTCGTTTATCAAGAGCAGACAGCACTTCAATTGTATAGGCCGAGGGTATTGCAATAACGATGGTATCACTGTGTTCAATCACTTCTGCAGCATCCGTAGTTAGCTTTAGTTTGGTAATATCAAAACATGCGGACGTTAAATATTGCGGGTTGTGGTGACGGGTTTTAAAATACGCGATAGCGGTTGCGCTCCGGTTCCACCAATAAATTGATTGCCCGTTATCGGTTAAGATTTTTGCGAGGGCCGTGCCCCAGCTTCCACTTCCTAAAATTCCAAAGTTCATATTATTCGTTGGAAGGTTAAGGTTTAAAACGTTTAAGGTTAAACTTTAAACGTCTTAAACTTCTAAACGATTATAATCCTAATTTATCCACCGCCAGCTGTGCCGCAATCTGGCTGGCATCTTTTTTATTATATCCTTTAGCCTGGGATACAATCTCACCATCAACCGTAGCCGCTATTGTGAACAACCGGCGGCCGTTTTCAAATTTTTCGTCCAGCGTCGCAAATTCAAGTGCTTTTCCATTTTTGTTTGCCCAGCCGTATAGCTTGTTCTTAATATTAATTTCAACTGCCTCCAGGTCATCTGTAAATAAATGGGGGAAAATGATATATTCTTCTACCCACTGATTGGTTTTTTTATAACCCTTATCAAGATAAACGGCGCCAATCAATGCTTCCAGGGTATTACCAAATATCTGGGATATTTTTAGGGCATTGTCGAACTTATTATAGAACGTAATTTTTTTAAGACCCATTTTTAAAGCAATTTCATTCAGCTTCTGGCGGTTAACCATTTTACTACGCATTTCGGTAAGAAAACCTTCTCCTTTATAGGGATATTTTCTAAAAAGATAGTGTGCAACGATAGAGCTTAATACCGCATCTCCGAGGAATTCGAGGCGTTCATTGTTCTCATCTGCGCCTTCCCTTACAGAGCGGTGGCTGAGGGCTGTTTTGTATAATGACACATTCCCAGGTGTAAACCCGAGAATATTATTGAGCTGTTTCTTAAACTCTTTTTTCTTTTTATCTTTCTGAAAGAAATCTATTAAAAATTGCAAAGTATAGCGTAGATGTTTTTATCGAAATTAATGGAAAAAAATGGAAGTGGAATGGGGTAAGGAGGTAAGAGCTATATCAGTGGTGCATGAATAGTACCCTCAGAAAAGTGTTTTGAGGGCTGTGTACTATTTCAGGTAGCAGCTAATAAACTTTAAAAAAGCGATAGTAGCAAATAACCGGAAGGGAAAAAATTGTTCAATGAATTATCAGGACCAAATGTGTGAATTATATTCCAGAAAATCATCCGGGCACATATTGCAAATTACCTGACAGCTTTTGCCTTACGCTATGTACTTTTTCACGATCATGCTGGCATTGTGTCCGCCAAAGCCAAAAGTATTACTGAGCGCAGCATTTACAACCCGGTGTTGCGCTTTGTTGAAAGTGAAGTTTAGCCTGGGATCAAACTCAGGGTCATCTGTGAAATGATTTATCGTGGGGGGAATAATGTTTTTAGTAACAGCCATGATGCAGGCAAGTGCTTCAAGTGCACCGGCAGCACCCAGGCAATGACCGGTCATACTTTTTGTGGAACTGATATTTAAATTATATGCGTGCTCGCCAAACACACTAAGAATGGCTTTAGTTTCGGCAAGATCTCCTAAAGGAGTTGAAGTTCCATGTACATTTATATAATCTATATCTCCAGCCGTCATACCCGCATCATTAAGGGTAACATGCATTACATTTTTAGCACCGAGGCCTTCGGGATGTGGCGCAGTTATATGGTATGCATCTGCTGTGCCTCCACCGCCTGCAATCTCGCAATAAATTTTTGCTCCGCGTGCAAGTGCATGTTCCAGGCTCTCGAGTATCAATACCCCGGCGCCTTCTCCCATAACAAAGCCATCGCGGTCTTTATCAAACGGGGGGCTGGCAGTTTGAGGAGAATCATTCCTTTCACTTAATGCCTTCATGGCGTTAAAGCCCCCAACACCTGCTGCACTGATAACGGCTTCACTTCCGCCAGTAACAATGATATCTGCTTTATTCAACCGGATACTATCAAAGGCATCAATGATGGCATTTGTTGAAGAAGCGCAGGCACTTACCACGGCATAATTGGGACCGCGGAATCCATGTCGCATGGAAATCTGTCCTGCAGCAATGTCCAATATCATCTTGGGAATAAAGAAAGGATTGAAACGTGGTGTACCATCGCCCGAAGCAAAATTGATCACTTCTTCCTGAAAAGTAATGAGGCCACCGATGCCACTGGCAAAAATGACGCCGACCCTCTCCGGATTGACATTGTCTTTAGTGATGCCCGCATCTTTCACTGCTTCATCACTTGCCACCATTGCAAACTGGCAGTAACGGTCCATTTTACGGGCTTCTTTCCTGTCCAGGTAATCGGTAGGTTCAAAATCTTTAACCTCACAGGCAAACCTGGTTTTAAATTTAGTAACATCGAATTGTTTGATGTGATCGCAACCGCTCACGCCATTAACCAATCCATCCCAATATTCTGCGACGGTTTTACCCAACGGAGTAAGGGCACCCAATCCGGTAACAACTACTCTCTTTAAGTCCATACAATTTGCCTGTGATAATTAAAAAGATAATTACTTGGCGTTTTCTTCCAAGTAAGATACGGCCTGGCCAACAGTGGTAATTGTTTCGGCCTGCTCATCCGGAATAGAAATATTAAATTCTTTTTCAAATTCCATAATTAATTCAACGGTGTCCAAGCTATCGGCACCTAAATCATTTGTGAAGGAAGCTTCAGGGGTGACCTCGGCTTCATCACCACCTAATTTGTCAACAATGCTTTTCTTAACTCTTGTTGCAATGTCTGACATGGTAGTAAAATTTAGTTAATACAGCTGCAAAAATATACTTTTTGATGTAATTACAAAGAAATACTACAGACGTTCAAATAATATCCTGAATCTATCCGGTGGGAACTGGTTTTTAATTTAAAAAGCACCGATAACAAAACTGAAAATTATGTATATTGTAATGCATTTCACCCTTAACACTCAAAACAGAGAAATTACATGGGTTTAAAACAAATCGATTATGGCACCCCCGAATACATGCAAATGGTAAAGCTGAGGTACAATATTTTGCGCCAACCATTAGGCCTGGGTTTTTCACCCGAAGAACTTGAACAGGAAAAAGATGATATTCTGATAGCAGCCTTTGATGATGATGAAATGTTGGGTTGCTGTATGCTGGTACCTATTGACAACAATACCTTAAGGGTGAGGCAGATGGCGGTAAATAACAATTTACAGGGGAAGGGGATCGGTGCTTCCATTATGTCATTTGCGGAGAACCTCGCCCGTGACAAAGGCTACCGGAACCTTATCATGCATGCACGCGATACGGCCATTGGATTTTATGAAAAATTTGGATACCATGTTATTAGTGATACCTTCCGGGAAGTAAACTTACCGCATCATGTAATGGAGAAGCGACTTTAAAGAATCAAAGATTCTGCTCAAACAAAGTTTTACAGTATCAGTTCCATCAGCTTTTTTACACAAAATAGTAATCCCGACATGCACTTATGTTGTATGATGGTCAATCCCGAAAATAACTTTCTACCTGCCGCCATTAATCTTCGAAGCAAATATCTTCCTTGCCTCATGTATTTCATCGCCTTCAAAAGCTTCTTTCGGAATGATGAAAAAAGAACGGCTATTGAAATATAAATGAAAAAAATGCGGGCTTTCCATCCAGGTACTGAATTCCTTCCATTCCCAATCACGGTTTCCTTTGCTGTTCTCAATTCCAAAATAAGAACCTGTTAGGTTGGCTTTGAGACGGTCTTTGAACAATGGTACTTTTTTATAGATAATGGTTGGTAATAGAAACCAAAACAACAGCATCAATATAAACCAAAGGGCAGAACTTAACAGGAAGGCTAAGGGGGAAATTACTTTTAGATAAAACAGTACAGCAGATAGAATAGCATATACATTTATCAATATCATCATAACCTTTATTTCTTTTCGGCTGATAAAATGATAGCGCAATGCCTGGATCACTTTTCCTTTATTGTAGATGAAATATGCAGAAGTCAATTAAATAATTAGTTAAGAATAAAAAATGATAAAGATTGTCTTGCAGTTGCAAATGTAATCCGGATACGGCAATTCCGCTCGCTTAATTGGACAGCCGATTTGTTAGTTCGCTTTCACGAACACTCCATTCTCCGAGCTGCGCGCCAGTTATTCCCAGGAATTCTACTTTCATGATGCGCTCATTTTTTTTTCCGCTGAAAGTTATCTTACCGAAATTCTGAGCTTCTACCAAACTGTTGTTTACCCGATACGGGTTATTCAATTCAGCGTCTCTCACCTTGCTAATACCAGAGGAATAGGGAGATATGGTTACATCACAAAGTGGATACAACCCTTCACGGGGTAATTTGATCACTTCACTGTGGTGCCTGTCGCCGCTAAAAAAAACAACGCCATTTATTTTTTGTGATGATAAAAATTCCATCAATTCATTGTATTCACCGGTATAGTGATGCATACATTCATACCTGTTTAAAGGATTTACCACCTGGCTGCCCACTACGATTATTTTAAAGGTAGCCGTACTGAACAATAAAGCATTTTTTAGCCAGTCCATTTGCATGGCGCCGAAAAAAGTTTTTGCTGCAGATGGCGTTCCATTAACACTGTCGGGCATTTCGTCCTCGCTTCTGAAGTAGCGATCGTCGGTCAGAAAAAAATCAACATCGCTGAAACTGATTTTTGTATAGATACCTTTTCCCTCCTGCCCATAGCTGGGGTTGAGTGAATATTTTTTGAACAGCTCCCTGCTTTCTTCTTTAAAAATAAAACTTTTACCTGCATCGTTCGGTCCATAATCGTGGTCATCCCAGATAGAATATTGTGGCATGGCTGCCATAAACTGTTATAAAACTTTTTGTCCTCTGTCCCGGGAAGCTCTGTAGTTCAGGCCCCAGACGGTTGAATAATCAACTTCCCTTGTGTACCAGTTATCCCCCATCCAGATATGAAAAGCGGCCGGGGTTTTTGCCATGGTTTCAAAAATCGCAGAATCAGCACCATACGGTTTTCCCGGGCGGTCATATTCTGGTTCGTTAAAATAGGAACAACTTCCGGCCAGGAAACTAAAATCAGGAGCAGGATTGCGGTATTGCCAAAGTTCCTTAGTTTGAAAACTTGTTGCAAAAGAAGTAGGTACAGGTTTATCGTTAATTAAAAGCTGGTAATCGTAACCGGTATTAATATCCAATCCATTCAAATCGATTTTTACAGGGTTAAATTCGTTGCCCAGTGCTCCCTTATATTGAACAGTTTTTGATAAGCCCGGATTCCGTTGTGGAAAATATTTTACAGCCACCGTTTTAACTGCTGCGGTAACTTCTGCCCAGATGGTTGCATTTCTTAATTCAATATTACCAGCCCAGGGACCACTTTTGAGTCCAGTTATTTGAGCCGTACAGAATTTTAATAAAAACAAGCAAAAAATAAAAATTATGGTGGCATGTTTCATAAGTGCAAGGTTATGGGTTCTGAATTATGACTTTCCGGTTTAACTACGTAGAATGCTGTTGCTTTTTTTATAAACCGGTATATCATTCCTACTTTAATTTATTGTTTAGTTTATGCCTGTCGGCATCCCGCAAAGTTTTCTTTTCAAAATTTTTCTGTAAAGCTTCCGTAAGATTCACGCCGGTCTGGTTGGCAAGGCAGATCAATACCCATAGCACATCAGCCATTTCATCTGCTACCAGTTCTTTTTTATTTAGCTCCGGGGGTTTGGCATTACGGTAAGATTGCTCTCCGTATATCCTAACCATATGCCTGCTTAATTCTCCCACTTCTTCCATTAAAATACCGAGGTTGGTGAGTTCACTAAAATATTTTACGCCAATTGTTTTTATCCATTCATCAACATTTTGTTGAGCCTGATTTAAAGTAATATTATTCATACACGCTTCTTTTTACAAAACACCTATTGTACATTTTTTTCGCAGCACTGCTGTTAGTTAACACAAGAGAACTTCTATTCTTTGTTCTTACTGTCAATAAAAATGGTAACAGGGCCATCATTTACCAGTTCTATTTTCATATCTGCTCCAAATACACCCGTGTAGATTTTTTTACCCAGGTTTTTTTGTAATTCAACAATCAGGGAATCATACAAAGCAATTGCCATGTCAGGCCCTGCGGCCTTTATATAACTGGGACGGTTACCCTTTTTTGTAAGAGCATGTAAAGTGAACTGGCTTACCAATAATATATCACCGTCACTATCCTTTACAGAAATATTCGGCACTTTGTTTTCGTCATCAAAAATGCGCAGGTTAATAATTTTATTACCGAGCCATTCCACATCATTTACATCATCGGCTTCTTCTATCCCAACAAAAACCAGAAGGCCTTTTTCAACAGATGATTTTAATTCCCCATCTATTGTTACCATCGCTCTCAGCACCCTTTGAATGACAACCCTCATTTTAACCAGAATTTAAAATAAAGATAGGTTGAAGCAGGATGAAAAACCGCTACCTTACTTTGGGTTCGTACAACAAATTTATTCTTATAAAAAATTTATTCTTTCCACAAAAAGTGCAAAACCCCTGAAATTCAGTGTGCATTTGACTTGAGAAAATATTCACATATTTTGTCCACACATGGGGAAACAAACAAATTGAAAAGTTGATAGACAAAATATATTTTCGTTTTCCTTCGGGATTGACATTACCAATACCTAACCAACAAAATAATAATTAATTAATATGGCAACAAAAAAGCAAGCTCCACAAGCGCTAAGTTTCCACCGTCAGTTCACAAAAGACAACGTGAGCCCCTATGATATGTTCGAATATGACTACAGGACCTCCGTGATAAAAAACCCGACAGGTGAGGTAGTATTTCAAATGGATAATGTAGAAGTTCCCAGGCAATGGAGCCAGATTGCGACAGATATCCTGGCACAAAAATATTTCCGGAAGGCGGGCGTTCCCCAGGCTGATGGAAGTCTTGGCAGGGAAACCACCATCAGGCAGGTAGCACACCGCATGGCGCATTGCTGGAGAGTTTGGGGCGAACGCTACAACTATTTTGCTACGCCCAATGATGCCCAGGTTTTTTATGATGAACTTGCTTATTCAATTTTAAACCAGGCCTGCGTTCCCAACAGCCCGCAATGGTTCAATACAGGTTTACACGAAGTGTATGGCATCACCGGAAAGCCGCAGGGGCATTATTTTGTTGACCCTAAAGACAATCTTTTAAAAAAATCAACTTCGGCCTATGAACGTCCGCAACCACATGCTTGTTTTATCTTAAGCGTGGATGATGACCTGGTGAATGAAGGAGGTATCATGGATCTTTGGGTAAGAGAGGCCAGAATTTTCAAATACGGCAGCGGCGTTGGTACAAACTTTTCAAATATACGGGGCGAAGGAGAAAAGCTAAGCGGAGGCGGTACTTCCAGCGGGTTAATGAGTTTTCTTAAAATTGGCGACCGTGCAGCAGGCGCTATCAAAAGCGGCGGCACCACCCGCCGTGCGGCCAAGATGGTTTGCCTTGACCTGGATCACCCTGAAATTGTAAATTTTGTAAACTGGAAGGTTAAAGAAGAGGATAAAGTTGCAGCATTGATTGCCGCAGGTTATCCAAGCGATTACGAAGGAGAGGCATACCGCACGGTGAGCGGTCAAAACAGCAACAATTCTGTGAGAATCCCTAATGCCTTTTTCAAGGTACTAGACGAAAATGGCGATTGGGAACTGAAAGGACGAAGTGACGGCCGTACAATGAAGACTGTGAAAGCAAAAGATTTGTGGGAACAAATCAATTATGCAGCATGGCGATGCGCTGATCCAGGAACACAATATGATACAACGATAAACGAATGGCACACCTGCCCGGAAGGAGGCCCGATACGAGCGTCTAACCCATGCAGCGAGTATATGTTTCTTGACAATACGGCCTGTAACCTGGCAAGCGTAAATCTTCGCCGGTTTTTTAATGAGGCGGACAATAGTTTTGATGTGAAAGGATTTGAACATACCTGCCGCTTGTGGACAGTTGTGCTGGAAATTTCCGTTTTGATGGCACAGTTTCCATCAAAAGAAGTAGCCAGGCTAAGTTATGATTACCGAACGCTGGGACTAGGTTATGCAAATCTTGGAAGCATGCTGATGGTAAGTGGCATCGCGTACGATAGTGATAGGGCAAGGGGTATTGCAGGTGCTATCACGGCAATCATGACCGGTATTGCTTATAACACATCTGCAGAGCTCGCAGGTTTCCTCGGTGCATTTGAAAGATACCCTGAAAACAAAAATCATATGTTGCGTGTAATGCACAATCATCGTGCAGCAGCATATGATGCAATGGATGCTTACGAAGGAATTGAAATAAAACCAAAAGGAATTGACGCAAAATATTGTCCGGACTATTTGTTAAAAGCGGCAACCAAAGCATGGGATGACGCGGTACAATTGGGAGAAAAAAATGGTTACCGGAATGCACAAACAACCGTAATTGCACCAACGGGTACGATCGGACTTGTAATGGATTGTGATACCACCGGCGTAGAACCTGATTTTGCCCTGGTGAAATTTAAGAAATTAAGTGGTGGTGGTTACTTCAAAATAATTAACCAGAGTGTACCACAGGCATTGCGCAACCTCAAATACAGCGAACAACAGATTGAACAGATTGTAAACTATGCAAAAGGGTACGCTTCTTTAAAG
>JACMPR010000222.1 GCA_014377385.1 Ferruginibacter sp.
CTTCCCACTTATCTCCCAAAGCAAGGTATTGTCATCGGTGTTTGTCTTTATTTTATCTACCGTTTGAGCACGGCAATATTGAAAGAACAGTATAGGTAAAACCAGGAGTGAATATTTCATATCATTTTTGAAGTCTAAAATTATGTCTAAAATTACGGATTGAGTTAACCGTTTCAATTTTTCGTGAATAAAACCTGTTCCTATTAACGTTTGGAGTTAAAATGTCACCTGATTTTGTTGTAAAGACTGCCGCCTTTGTTAAAAAATTTATCGAGGCTTCGTTCAACAGCGGCGTTCTTTTCAACAGGCGGGGCATGATGTGGTTTTATACGGGCATCTATGATGAGTGGTCCTTTGCAGCCCCAATGCTTGTTTTCCGTAATGGCGTTGATGCCGTAAATATCATGAGAGGGATTACAGCGGGTGAACGATACCCACAAAAAATTATTCAGCGTGGAAGCTACAAAATCTGCGTCGTCAGCAAGGATGATCACTGGAAAATTTTTTAAGAGCTCAACGTGTGAGCATAACTGCTCATCCAATGTGCTCATTAGTTTATGCGTTTCCTCATAACTAACAAAAGGACTTGCTGTTAGAACTAAAATACCCGGCATTACCAGTTGTGGATTTTTAAAAGATTGTAATTCTCGTACAACCCCGGGAATTTCTGTACCAGGTTCTCTTATTATTTCGCCATAAGCTGCTATTACTACTTTGCTGCCGCTGTTCAATGCTGTGCCAGAATAATCGAGGGTATCGATGCTGGTATTAGTGTAAAAATGAATGTCACGCGAAAGATTAATTCTCTTAAGTATAAACTGAAAAAAATCCTGTACATGATGTGTACTTAGCTGATTGGTATCATCGGAAGTAATAAATAAAAATTTGGCAAGGCTTAATTGACCAGTGCCCAGGATATGATTTGCGATGGTCAGTATTTCTGCAGGTTGCCTGGCCGGCGTATAAGGTGTGTATCGTTCGCTTCCAATTGCCAGCAAAAGCGGGTGTACGCCGGCAGCATCTACGGCATGAACTTCTTTTAGCCCCGGAATTTCAAGCTGTATCGCTGTTCCGGTCATGGTATGAATAAGTTGACCAAAGCTGGTATCTTCCTGGGGCGGGCGTCCGACGACTGTAAATGGCCATATCGCATTTTTCTTCGCGTAGACTTTATGCACTTTTAACACAGGAAACAGATGCTTCAGGCTATAGTAACCAAGGTGATCCCCGAAAGGCCCTTCCGGTTTATTGTATTGTTGAAGTACTTCCCCGGTTATCACAAAATCTGCATCAGTACTTATACAATAGCCGTCTTCATAACAATACCTGAATCTGCGTCCGCCAAGCACGCCGGCGAATGTCATTTCGCTTATCCCTTCCGGTAAGGGCATTACTGCCGCGACACTATGCGCAGGCGGGCCACCAACAAAAATACTTACTTTTAAAGGATGCCCTTTTTTATCAGCCTTAGCCTGGTGCACGCCAATACCTCTATGTAATTGATAATGCAATCCTATTTCCTTATTTAATTCATACTCATTACCGTTTAACTGTATGCGGTACATGCCCAGGTTCGCGTTCATGATTCCAGGCTTATCCACATCTTCAGTGTACACCTGTGGCAGCGTAATAAATGCGCCGCCATCCATTGGCCAGTGTTGAATCAGAGGTAGGTCAGTAATTCTTATCTGCTGTGCCAGAACGGGTTTTGCAAAAGGGTTCTTTAAAGGGAAAGCTTTCAATGCTGCCAGACCGGCCTGAAGATTATCCAATGGATGTTTAAGCGCTTCAATGGGCTTATTTTTTAATTCGATTAATTGCTGTATGAGTGCAAGTTTATCGCGGAAAATAAATTTGCTGCGATCCAGTGTTCCAAAAATATTTGAGGCAGCACGAAACCTGTTTCCTTTTACGTTTTCAAATAAGAGTGCAGGCCCCTGTGCTTCGTGCACACGTAGATGAATAGCCGCCATTTGCAGGTGGGGATCAACTTCTTCTTTTACTCTTACCAACTGACCCTGTTTTTCGAGGTCGAGCAGGCATTGTTCCAATGATTGGTATAACATGACCGAAGGATGATGCGTGATGTAAGATCTGTGATGCCTGATTCGTGATGTATAATTGCCTGGTTTTAACCTGCAGAATATTACAACTCAATTAGACGACTATATTGGCCTGGGACAGGTTATCCTGGATCTCTCTACCCTGCCTGATTTCATTTTTCTTTTTTTTTTACTCAATAACCTTACCCTTAATGATAAGCCTGAAAAATAATACCAGTCAGGATTGGTTGGGTTGCCACGTTGTACGCCATCTGCCGGATAAGGCGCTCCGTTTTGAAGTTGATTACCCCGGTAAGCAAATGTTACAGCTGTTCCACCCCGTTTTGCCCTTAACAAATCCTGGTCTACGTATGTTTTGCTTACATCATCCAGGTAATCGGTAAAAGTTTGACGGATGCCCAAAACAAAACCCAGGCGGGTGTTGTCGGAAATAGCCCATTGCACACCGCCCCCAAACGGAATGGACATTTGCGTTAGCTTATATTTTTTTCTATCCTCATAAAATCCCTGTCCTTCAGTGCTTAATTCATACAGGCTTGCGAGATTACCATTCAGGTCCTTCGTATACGGGCTAAATTTAAAAATTCCCACACCAGCAAAAACATACGGCGACACTTTGTAATCATACAGGTTGAGTAAAACATATTCGTATGCGAGTGAGAATTCGGAAATACTGGAAGTAAAGCTGAGGTTGCGGCTTCTGTTCTTTGAGCCATCAGCATCACTTGCGCTTAACCTTCCGTAAGTAAAATCGCCGCGGATTAACATGTGAGGGTTTAATTCGAATAACAACCCCAAACCCCAGGCTGGATGGGTGTGTTTCAACTCAAAAATACTTTCGGAGAGGTCGCCCTGGTAGTTTGAAGTACCCCCATAAAAACTTGTGAAGAAGTTTTGAGTGAACGAGTTAGTGCTATACAGCAGCATGATAAAAATAAAAATGTATTTCACGATTTTACTTTAGCTGCCTGTTGTTTATTTTTTAAGATACATGACCTCTTTTACTAATTTCACAGTACGCGGGATGTCAGGTAGGTAGGCGGCTACTAAATTTGGGGCATAATGCATGGGTGCGTCAGCGGAGGTTATCCGGCGGATGGGTGCATCCAAATAATCAAACCCTTCTTTCTGAATACGATACGTAATTTCTGAAGAAACAGATGCAAAAGGCCATTGTTCCTCTACTATAACAAGTCGATTAGTTTTTTTTACACTTTCCAGGATTGTAAACCAGTCCAATGGTCTAATGGTCCTAAGATCTATTACCTCTGCACTAATATTTTCTTTTGCCAGTTCTTCTGCAGCCCCTAAGGCAACTTTCATCATTTTATTAAATGATACGATGGTTACATCAGTACCTTCCCTCACTACATTTGCCTTGCCTATCGGAATCAGGTATTCACCTTCGGGAACATCCCCTTTGTCGCCATACATTACCTCACTCTCCATAAAAACAACCGGATCATCATCCCTGATAGCGGATTTAAGTAAACCTTTGGCATCGTAAGGATTACTTACTGATATTACTTTAAGCCCCGGAATGTTTGCATAATAACTCTCAAACGAGGTTGAATGCTGGGCTCCCAGTTGGCCAGCGCTCCCGGTTGCACCCCGGAAAACAATTGGGCACCCCACTTGTCCGCCGCTCATTGCCAGCATTTTAGAAGCGGTATTTAAAATTTGATCTAAAGCCAATACCGCAAAATTCCAGGTCATGTATTCAACGATTGGCCTTAGGCCATTTTGAGCGGCACCTACAGCTATGGCAGTGAATCCAAGTTCAGCAATCGGGGTATCAATCACTCTTCTCTCACCAAATTCATCCAGCATGCCCTGGCTCACCTTATACGCACCATTATATTCGGCTACCTCTTCTCCCATCAAAAATACGCGTTCATCAAGTCTCATTTCTTCCTGCATCGCTTCCCGCAAAGCTTCTCTAAAGGCAATTTGTCGCATACTGCTGTATAATTATTTATTTTTAAGTTGCTTGTTTGATTGCAAATTTATTCTTTCAAAAGCATACAAACAAATCAACGCGGCTGCTTACTTCAATAATGTTATAATCACGAAAAATACATTTGTTACAACTTATTTATTGCATGGCTGCTGTGTTCGTTTATAACCTAAAAGGATAACAATATTCAGTAATCAAAGGTTTAAGTTTAACACATAAAAAAAGGATGCTCTCCTGTGAGCATCCTGATAAAATTGGTTTTTCCAGTGTTTACTGATTTGCGCTTATCCTATCAATAGAATGGATAAGAATGTATACTTTGATCTGCAAATTTCATTGCGATGTCGCGGTAACATAATATAATATTAAAGTAGTATTTTTAAAAAGTCTGCGGGAGAAGGCGTTTAACATCAACAGTAAATTTTTTATCAGTGAGTAAAATTAAAACGGCAAATCTGATCGCCGGTTATGGCAAGGATTTACGGAAAATTATTCAAAGGATTACAGAAATAGACCCGCTTAAACAAATAAACGCAGGAATAAGAAAGGTGAATCTCGGATAAAGATTGTGCTTGTGTTGTTGGGAGCTAACAGTGGGTCGGAATTATTTATATTCTCTTGGCAATGATCCGCAAAGTAGAATTATTTTTTTAATAAAACAATAATTGGGTAAAAATATTTTAAAACATGCTGTATCCCGGTTGATTGAAGCGATTCATAACATGGAAAAGCGAAGATTAAAGTTTTGATTGTACAATATTCTAAGCTTTCAATCTGCAACAATTTCCAGGTCCTTTAAGGGTTATGAGCGTAAGGCACTGTCAGCCTAAAGGCATTCGATAACCATTGCACTGGCCCCACCCCCACCGTTACAAATTCCCGCCGCGCCGTATTTTGCATTATTTTGCTTCAATACATTAATCAGGGTTACAATGATCCTTGCGCCGCTGCATCCAAGCGGATGTCCAAGGGAGACGGCGCCACCATTGACATTCACAGTTGCTGGGTCTAATTTCATACGCCGGCTGTTTTCGATTCCAACTACAGAAAAGGCTTCATTTAATTCCCAAAAACTGATATCAGTCATTTTCAATCCTGCTTTTTCGACCGCTTTCGGAACTGCAAGCGAAGGAGATGTTGTAAACCATTCAGGCGCCTGTTCTGCATCGGCATAAGACAGAATTTTTGCAATTGGTTTCAATCCAAGTTCATCAGCCATTTCTTTGCTCATCAAAACTAATGCTGCTGCGCCGTCATTCATAGTGGAAGCATTTGCAGCGGTTACTGTGCCGTCTTTTTGAAATGCTCCTTTTAATTCGGATATTTTGTCAAATTTCACATTGAATGGCTCCTCGTCTTTTTTGAAGACAACCGGGTCGCCCTTGCGTTGAGGAATTTCTATGGGAATAATTTCGTTATCAAACTTGCCGGCGTTTATGGCAGCCTGGCTTCGTTTGTAGCTTTCAACTGCAAATGCGTCTTGTTCTTCCCGGCTAATACCGCAGGTAGAAGCGCACATATCTGCGGCATTTCCCATGGCTTTCCCGTCGTAAACGTCAGTTAATCCGTCTTTGACAAGTCCATCAGTAAATTGTGTATTTCCATATTTATTTCCCCACCTCATGCTGTCTGCGTAGTAAGGCACATTGCTCATACTTTCCATCCCGCCTGCAATCACAATATTGGCATCTCCGAGCATGATACTTTGTGCGGCTTGTGAAATCGCCTTCATTCCGCTGGCGCATACCTTGTTGATTGTAGTACAATTCACCTCGTTTGGAAGTCCTGCAAATTTAGCGGCCTGCCTGGCAGGTGCCTGTCCCAGGTTTGCCTGGATCACCGATCCCATCAAAACATCATTTACCAGTTCAGGCTTCAATCCCGCTTTGGCTAGAGCGCCTTTGATTGCGAACCCTCCCAGTTGGGTTGCGGTAAATGGTTTGAGGGAACCGCCGAAGCTACCCAGAGCTGTTCTTACGGCAGAGATTACGTATACTTCTTTCATACAGGGAATTTAGGATTGCGAAGTTAGTGGATATCCAACAAGCTTTTTATGGGTCGCCGGGGAATTATAAGAACAAAAAAAAATTCAGCTAAAATGCACCTTAGCTCCGGGTTTTTCTAAAATAGGAAATTGTTACATACCGAAGTTCCGTTTTACCAACAACAATGCGGAAAATGTTTATAAATTTTCTTCACAATAATTTGTAAA
>JACMPR010000223.1 GCA_014377385.1 Ferruginibacter sp.
AACGAAGTGCTGATGGTAATCATTTCAATGCAATTTCTAATACTGCTTCCAATAAAAATTATTTGTTTGAGCAAAATGATCAGTTTCCATTTGCCGGAGATAATTTTTACAGGATAAAAACTTTAAATAGTAAGGGCCATACGCTATTCAGCAATATTGTAAAAACAGAGGGCGCAAGTGAAAAGGCCGTAATCTCAATCTATCCCAATCCAATACAGGGAAGAAAATTACAGTTGCACTTTACTAATAAGCCGGCAGGAACTTACCTGTTCGAACTTATTGATAAAGCAGGGCAGGTAATATCTAAAGAAAATATAGAAGTAAGCAACAACAAATCAAAAAATACAATACCCCTAAATTCCGCCATAGCAGCCGGTGTGTACCAGGTAAAAATATCGGGCAACGCCGGAGAGATAAGTGTCCAACAGGTCATCATCCGGTAATGAAATTTGTTGCATGTGATTTCAGCACACGCTTGGATAATAAGATTTATAATTACCTTAGAATTCCCTGGCAAATGTATATCGCCAGGCAAAAAAAAACTACTTGATTAGACTAACTCAGGCATTCGATTTTTACGTCCTCAATGCACCGATGTGAGTTGCAACCCTCGTTAAGCCTATCACTGTTATGTGACAAAAATTGATGAGAAAATATATTCCACGACACTGGTTAAACTGCCACAAGGCGCTTTAGCATACACATTCCACTTTTTATAACCAGTTTCTTTGATTAGCTTTTATGTATTCCCGACCATGTTGACCCAGCGTTCCTGCATGTTGACTCACCCAAGGAAGTAAATAAATATCCTGGTTGTCATCATGTCAATCTTGCATGTTAACCATTGCAACTTACAGCTGCTGCGTAAATTGTTTTAATAATCATGCAGGTAACGTTTTTGAAGTACCGTGCTGCATAAGGCAGCCGGCCTCCGCTGCGACGCACTGTTTAACCAAGACCTGATTTTTGCAGACCCAGCTTTTCTATAACAGCATCCATGAGCCGTACCGGGTTACGGGACGATACCTGGTGTTCTAAAGCAGTAAAACAGGTTTGATGGCGGTGTTGTTCTTGTATAAATTGCAAGCATTAATTGTGCAAAATTCATACGGTTTTCAAGCCATTAGCCTTGTGTATACATTAATGGAGCGAGTTTTTTTTAAAGACTCACATTACAGGCAACGCTCAGATAGAACTGAACCGGAAACTAAAAATGATAACCTCGGAATTCTTTGGCAAAACAGATTAGCTGTTAACTCTCAAAATGAAGGAGAGACAATCCAACGCCTGCTAACCGATTCAATGTTGCCTCACATTTTATTTTGCCCTCCGCACACCGCCCCGATACTTTCTTGTCACTGGTTAATATTCCCTAAATTTACTTTCTAAAACAAGTGCAATAAATTCAACCATAAATATTATCCTTGCCGATGACGACAAGGACGATTGCCTGCTCTTCAAAGATGCCGTTGAAGAGTTGCACTTACCTGTGCAGCTTACAACAGTTCACGATGGAGACGAGCTTATGCAGCATCTCGAAGTAATTTCTAAAAATCTCCCCTATGCTCTTTTTCTTGACCTGAACATGCCACGTAAAAACGGTTTTGAGTGTTTAACGGAAATAAAAAAAAATTCCGATTTTAATAAAATTCCTGTCATTATTTATTCTACCTCTTATGACCAGGAAAAAGCCAATATTATTTATAACGAAGGCGCGCATTATTACATCTGCAAGCCTTCTGATTTTGAAGAACTCAAAAATATGATTCACAAGGCGATCATGCTTTTGGGTAAAAATAATTTACAGGCTTCGAAAGAAAACTTTTATATCAATAAAGTCAAATTTGTATTGTGATGGAAAAATCAATTACCAATACAGTGTTTGATTTCCTGTCCGGTGGTGGGGAAATGGGCAAACTCATTCGTTCCAAAGATTGGTCTGAAACGCCTTTGGGTTCACCCGATACCTGGCCCCAGAGTTTACGCACTACGGTAAGTTTATGCATTGCCTCTAATTTTCCAATAGCAATAGCATGGGGTCCAAATAGGGTGCAGATTTACAACGATGGTTATTTGCCAATAACCGGCGATATGCATCCTGTTTCTATGGGACAGGATTTTAAAGAATGTTGGCTATCGGCCTGGCCTGTTATTGGACAGGCATTTGAAGAAGCATCTTTGGGGCAGGCTCGCTTTCTTGAAAACCAGCATATTTTTCTTGATCGCTATGGATATAAGGAAGAAACTTTTTTCACCTTCTCCTTCAGTCCTATTCTCGATGAATCAGGCAGTGTAGGCGGGCTGTTTCACCCCGTTATAGAACTGACACAGCAAACACTTGCAGAAAGTAGATTGAATGTATTACGTGTCGCAGCCGATAGTACTGTGAACGCCAAAACGGTAGATGAAGCATCTTCCCTCATAATGGAATGCTTAAAAGAGTTTGCACTGGATCTCCCGTTCGTCTTGTTATACGAAATTGCTGCTGATGGTAAGGAAGCGAAGCTCCAAGGCAGTGTTGGTGTTGAAAGGGATTCAGCTCTTGCCCCGGCTAAAATTAATCTGGATGTACAACATCCCGATAGCTGGCCTTTTACAGAAGTCATTCAGAATGAAAAAGCCGTACTGGTAGAAGAATTGGGAAAGATTTTCGGGACATTTAATTGCGGCCCCTATGCCGAACCGCCTGAACAAGCGCTGGTTTTTCCGGTAACCCTTCACGGAATTGCCCATAATAATTATTTTTTGGTAGCTGGTGTAAGTTCAAGGCGAAACCTGGATGAAAAGTACCGGTTGTTTTATGAACTTTTAGCTGCGTCTGTCACAAATACTTTAACCAAAGCAAGAGCGTATGATGAAGAGCGGAAAAAAGCGGAAGCCCTTGCTGAAATTGATAAAGCTAAAACCGTCTTCTTTTCTAATATCAGTCATGAATTTCGCACACCGCTTACCCTTATATTAAGTCCGCTCGAAGAATTATTAAATCAACAAAAAAATAATTTCAGCGAAAGCGAAAAACAAATTATTGAATCTGCACACCGCAATGCAATGCGGTTGCTCAAGCTGGTAAATACGCTGCTTGATTTTAGCCGCATAGAAAGCGGAAGACAACAGGCAAATTTTAGCCTGGTGGATATCGTTGCTCACACAAAAAATCTGGCATCCAATTTCCGTTCGGTTGTAGAAAAAGCCGGGTTAAAACTTATTATAAAGGCGGACCCCATTATCCAGCCCGTATATTTAGATAAGCAGATGTGGGAAAAAATTGTATTCAATCTTTTAAGCAACGCTTTTAAATATACCCTTGAAGGAAGCATTACAGTAGGGTTATCAGCAGAAAATGATTTTGCAGTTTTAAAAGTAACAGA
>JACMPR010000224.1 GCA_014377385.1 Ferruginibacter sp.
TCCAATCGTTAATTATAACGTTAACTGTTCCTTCAGGGTGCGTAGAAACTTTTGATGAATCATTGACTTATAGTAAAAGGCTTTCCGCAGGGCGGAAAGCCTTTTTTAATTATGGGAACCATGTCTATTTTCACGCACACCATGTAACCAGGCTACCTTACAAAATAATGCTGCCTTGAGTAAACGAACTGGCCGGGTTTTGTCTCTAAGCCCAAATAGCCTATTTTCACTATGATGAAGAAACTGGCATGATTTACCCATTTAACCCTAACTCGCCACAGACATGAAGTCAACGTTTTTAAAAAAATCTGCCGCAGCTTTCTTCATCCTGGCTTTATGCACGTTGCTGAGTTTTTTTACGTCCTGCAGAAAAGACATCAACACAGACCTGCCCGGCATAGCGGAACATTTGCCTGACCTTTCCACTACGGTTTCTTCCTCTGTTTCCGGTTTTGTTACGGATGAAAATAATGCCCCTGTAATTGCAGCAGTTGTAAAAGTGGGTACCATGGTTACCAGCACAGACAGTTATGGCTATTTCAGTGTAAGGAATGTACAGGTTGTAAAAGAGGCTGCCGTGGTAACGGTAACGTACAACGGCTATTTCAATGGCATTAAGACTTATATCGCAGCAGAAGGGAAAGCAGCTTTTTTCAGGATAAGGCTTTTACCAAAAACGATCGCAGGAACTTTTGATGCGGCTACAGGCGGTTCCGTCTCGTTAACCAACGGCAGCATTGTTTCTTTGCCTGCCAATGCTGTAAAGCTGGCCTCAGGAGGTGCTTTATACAGCGGAATGGTACAGGTAGCGCTACAGTATATAGATCCAACTTCCACAGAGTTGATCAGGATAATGCCCGGTGATCTTCGGGGTGTAAATACCAGTGGTTTTATTAAAAGATTAATAAGTTATGGTATGCTGGCCGTAGAACTGACCGGCGATGGCGGAGAATTATTACAAATTGCCGACGGAAAAAAAGCAACCATCACAACAGCAATACCAGGAGCTACTTCATCTACTGCTCCAGCCTCCATTCCACTGTGGTATTTTGATGAGCGTAAAGGTTTGTGGATAGAAGAAGGTACAGCCACGAAGTCGGGTAATAATTACGTGGGCGAGGTAAGTCATTTTTCATTTTGGAATTACGACCAATCTTCCAGCTATGTACATTTTGATTGTACGCTTTATGTCTCAGATGCTGCATCCCGCCAACCGCTGGCCTATACCCGGGTAAAAATTTCTGTTGCTGATAATCCTGCCAATTTTAGTTATGGTATCACTGATGATTCGGGCTATGTTGCGGGACTTGTACCGGATAACACATCCCTGTTAATTGAAGTGTACGGCACTTTCAATTGCCCGAACGGGTCGGTATATTCACAAAACTTTACAACGACCAATTCGGCGTTGTCATTGGGTGATATAACGGTTAATAACAACGCCTCGCAATCAACTGCCTTTATCAATGGCACGGTTACAGACTGTAACAATAACCCACTTACCAATGGTTATGTGATGGCCACGATAAATGCTGATTACTCCCGGATATCATTAAACGCACTGGGCGAATATAATTTTAATACCCTGTTGTGCAGCAACACAGCAACCACTATCAGCCTACTGGCAAGGGACAGTGCCGGTGGTAACCAAAGTACTGACACAACAGTAAGCGCCGTACCCGGTACCAATGCAATCGGCAATATCCGGGCCTGCGGCAATGCATTTATGAATGCTGTTTCCAACGGCTATTTATATCATCCAACTTCGCCCAGGAGTATCAGTAATTTTACAAAAAACCTGGCGATGATATCCCCCTTTGTGATCAGGGTTGATGTGGGGGATCTTGGGAGCGCAAATTTTATTGCTGATTTTACGCTCGATCCTGTAACTAATTTGATAAGTATTGCAGCAGCACCGGGTGCCGCCGGCGGCATGTATGTTCAGTTTGATACCGGACTTCCTTCGATCAATCCCGGGTACACACCACAATGGACAGGCTCGCCGCAATGTAACAACACATACGATCCGGTGCTAAGGCAATACAAGGTTCGGTACGGTTATATGGGTGGAACAGGATATAGAGTGGTGGAAGAAATTATTAGTGTGCTGTAGAGAAAAATATAATGCGCTCACATCCGGAGCTCGGCTGACCTCACTCCTACCCACTATCCACAGCCCGCCCGGAAGACCCGGTCAGACGGGTTGAGGGGGTGCAAAACTCACGAAGTGAAAAGACCTGGTGGAACCTCTTAAGTTTTTTTCGGACAATAAATGACTTCAGATCGCTTTTCATAAACTTCTTTCCTGTAAGAGGCGGTTAACGTATTTTTGCCGCAGAAAAAATGCAGCACAGCGTTCTGATGTACAAGAGTGCGACGCCAATGCTGCTGAAATAAATTACCGAAGTCTGGTACAAAAAATAAATTATGGCTGAAAAAATAACCATGGGCAGCAACGGGCTGCTTCATGTTCCCAACAACCCTACGATCCCATTTATTGAAGGCGATGGCATTGGTCCGGATATCTGGAAAGCGAGTGTTCGGGTGTTTGATGCAGCTATAAAAAAAGCCTATGGTAGCGAAAAAAAGATCGAATGGTTAAAGGTTTTGGCCGGTGAAGAAGCTTTCAACAAGACCGGCGAATGGATGCCGGAAGCCACCATGGACGCTTTTAAAGAATATTTACTGTCCATCAAAGGTCCGCTGACAACGCCTGTTGGTGGCGGCATCAGGAGTTTGAATGTGGCACTGAGGCAGGAACTCGATTTGTATGTGTGCCTGCGACCGGTGCGGTATTTTGAAGGTACACCCTCTCCAATGTGGCAACCGGAAAAAGTGAACATGGTTATTTTCAGGGAGAATACGGAAGATATTTATGCCGGCATCGAATTTATGACCGGCACCCCTGAAGCAAAAAAATTACTGCATTTTTTAGTGGATGAACTGGGCGTAAAAGCATTTCGTTTCCCGGAAACAACTTCACTGGGCGTAAAGCCGGTAAGTAAGGATGGCAGCGAAAGGTTGATACGCTCTGCGATTGAACATGCCATTGAGCATAAGCTGCCGTCGGTAACGATCGTACACAAGGGTAATATCATGAAATATACCGAAGGTGCGTTTAAGAATTGGGGTTATGAACTGGCAGAAAGAGAATTTTCCGGTAAGGTGTACACCTGGCAGCAGTGGGAAAGAACAAAAAAAGAAAGTGGTGAAGCTGTTGCCAATGAAGAAATGAAGATAAGTGCCATTGGCGGAAAAGTGATTATCAAAGATGCCATAGCAGATAATTTTTTACAACAGGCTTTGCTGGCACCGCAGGATTATTCTGTGATTGCAACGCTGAATTTAAATGGTGATTATATCAGTGATGCATTGGCTGCACAGGTTGGTGGCATTGGTATTGCACCCGGGGCAAATATCAATTACCTAACCGGGCACGCGGTGTTCGAAGCCACACACGGCACAGCTCCAAGATTTGCGAATACGAATACCATGAATCCATCCTCCGTAATCTTAAGCGGGGTGATGATGCTGGAATACATGGGTTGGAGAGACGCCGCAGAACTGATCACAAATGCCGTGGGAAAAACGATCCGCAATAAAACGGTAACGATCGATTTTTATAACCTGATGAAAGAAGCGACTTTACTAAAGACAAGTGAATTTGGAGACGAGATCATCAGGAATCTTTGACAATTCATGATCACAGATCGTTATATCGCACCCGGTGAGCCTGGATTTAAAGGCTCGCTGCTGGATGATTACCTTGCAGCCGGATATTACCGGATGCAGCACATCATATTTACCACGCACAATACACAACTGGATATTGACCAGCAGCCCGTGCCGGTTTTTTGGTTGAGAACTGCTGTAAATACCATCAAAGAAAACAAGGCAGCCATTGCCATCCGGAAAAAATGCAGTGGTTTCCAGGTAACTTATAAAAAAGCCGCCATCACGGAGGAACTGGAAGCACTTTACGCAGTTTACAGGAGCTACGTAAATTTTAGCACGTCTGCTACCTGTGCCGCATACCTGCACCAGGTTGAAATAGAAAATCCTTTTGATTCATGGATGATTGAGGTAAGAAACAACGATGCACTGGTGGCAGCAGGGTTTTTCGACCTGGGTAAAATAGCCATGAGCGGGATCATTAATTTTTATCACCCCAATTACAATAAATTCAGCCCCGGCAAATTCCTGATTTTAAAAAAGATAGATTACGCCCTCGAGAATGACATCCACTATTACTACACCGGGTATATCAGTACGGCTATCGGGAAATTTGATTATAAACTTTTCCCCGACCCGGCTGCCATTGAAGTGTACCTGCCTGTTGAAAGGGTATGGATTCCATATTCTCTTGCGGGAAAAGCTGCGCTGGAGGCGTATTTTTTAAAGTTTATAAAACAGCAGCCTGGTTAGTAAGCCATGATTACAACTGGCAGCCTGACAGAAGTACCACTAACGTCGATGCGTACTAGTGACTGCGGGAAAAGAATATTTATAGTATTTTATTCATACAAACGGACTCCTTCACACCGATATATTGACCGTAGTTACCTGTTATAGTGTAACCGGCTTTTTTATATACCCTGATGGCATCTGTCATCTTTTGTCCAGTTTCCAAAATACAATTGGTATAGCCCAGTTCTGCTGCCCAACGTTCCAGTTCCTGAATTAATTGCCCGGCGATTCCCCGGCCACGGAATGCAGGAAGTACGAACATTCTTTTTACTTCCGCCGTTTGTTCATCGAATTCTTTAATGGCACCGCATCCTATCGCAACATTATCCATACTTGCCAGCAGCACATGGTTTATATGATCGAGTTTGTTGAACTGCGCAAAAAAAGCGTGTTGGTCGCCATCCTTTACAACAAGATCCTTGTCAAGAAATTGCACCAATTGCCGGAAATCCTGGTTTGAAGAATTTGTTCTTACAATTGAAATCATAAACAATAATATTAAAAAAAACTGAAAATCAAAGTGGGATAACACGTTACATTTTTTTCGTAGATAAAAGGGAATTAACTCCTAATGGAACTGAGCACTCAAATTTAATTAGATGAAATGTCCTTCAATCAGCGGTATTCAATCAGCGAAAATCTGCGGGAAACCCTACAGCAGTAATTTTTTCCCCGCAGATATAAGGAGATTAAAGACACCCAAATTTACCCCAATCAAATCTCCTTCAATCTGCGGTATTCAATCATCGAAAATCTTCGGGAAACCCTACAGCTGCATTTTTTTCCCGCAGATAAAAGGAGATTGAAGACACGCAGATTTACGCGGATTTAATTCTCTTAATCAACGGGCAGTCGTATTCAATCTGCGGGAAACCCCACAGCAGCAATTTTTGCCCGTGGATATAAGGAGGTAAAAAACACCCAAATTTACCCCAATCAAATCTCCTTCA
>JACMPR010000225.1 GCA_014377385.1 Ferruginibacter sp.
CCGGCACCATTGTAAAGAAGCTCAGCAATCTGATATACAAGCTGCAAAAGCTACCCATATACTTTTTATTTACAAAAACTATCTTTGTAAAAAACAGTATCATGGGAAAATATATACTTGCTGCGATTTTAATATTTGGTTGCACTTTATCTATAGCGCAGGGCCGTTCGGTATCCGTAGACTACCAAAAGATAAAAAGAGATGGTATTGTAAATGAAATTCCTTTCAATGATAAAATAACGGCTGCCGCAATCGAGGATACGTTTCAAAAACTTGGGTACAAAGGAAAGGAAAGCAAGGGCTTTGTCGTGTACAAGGGCGTAATGCTGCCGGTTTTAGGAAAGCAATCCTATGACTTGTATTTTTCAATTGATAAAAAGAGTAAAAAAGACAAGGACGCTTCTTTTGTATGGCTCCTGATTTCAAGGGACTTCGATAATTTTATGTCAGAAAGTACGGCTTCGGAACTGATGGGGAATGCGAAAATTTACATGGACAGTTTGCGGAACATCGTTGCCCGGTATGATTTGGAGCAGCAGATCATCGAGCAGGAAGACCTGGTTAAAAAAAATGAGAAGAAATTGTTAAGTATAATTGACAATGGAGAAGGGTACGAAAAAGAAAAAAAGAAACTGGAAGACAAAATAGAGGCAAATAAAAAAGCAGGAAAAAAACAAGAATCCGACGTGGATATTCAAAAGCAGGTGCTGGAAACTTTGAAAGGGAAAAGAAAACTGTAGGTCAGCGATATTTTAATTACTGTACTTACGCATCACAATTTGTTCAGGTGCAAACCGGGCGTCTTTTAAAAAGCTGCTATCCGTTAGCGTGTATAAAAAATATACCACATCATTTTTTTCTTTATTGGTCATGGGAATCCTGTTTTTTAAGGAGCTGTCCAATGTCGGTTGGGTGATGATAATGCCAGCCCTGTAATGTTCCATCACCTGGTAAAGGCTAAAAACGTGGCCATCATGCATATAGGGAAAACTTACCTGCACATTCCGGAGGGTAGGAACTTTGAATTTCAATGAATCCTTTTTGTTGTTGGTAATTTGCTGCCTGCCTATATCCTTAAAACGGTTTAGGGCAAATCCATTGTTTCTAAAACTGTTATCTGTGAACAGCGGCTCTTTATGGCAGCCCGTGCACCTGGCTTTAAAAACTTCGTAACCATTTTGTTCATAAGCGTTAAAACTGGCTTCTCCCCGTTTTACCTTATCATATTTACTGTTGGAACTAACGAGGCTGCCGGTATACTGTGCCAATGCCTTAAGCATGCGCTGGCTGTTGATCTGCGGATCGCCGAAAGCAGCTTTAAACATGCGGGAATAAACAGTATCTTTTTTTAGTTTGATTAAGATACTGTCTAACTGCTCACCCATTTCATTGGTAGCAGTGATAGGCGCCAGCGGCTGCACTTCGATGTGGTTTACCCCGCCGTCCCAGTGCAAAGAAGTCATCCAGGCAAGATTTACCAATGCAGGGGCATTGCGGGTGCTGAATGAATTGTGCACGCCGTGACTCAGGTCATGGTCATAGGTAGAAAAAGAAGCAAATTGCTGGTGACAACTGGCACAACTTGTCTCATTGTCCTTACTGAGTCTTCCATCAAAGAATAATTTTTTTCCGAGTTGAAACCCCTGTTCAGTTAATTTATTTTTTGCAAAAATATTCGTTGCAGGTTTGGGCCAACCCGGAGGAATTTTTAAAAAAAGCGGATCAGGTGCGTAAGCTCCATAGCCATCATCCTTCAAAGCACTAAACAGCATGACAGAAAGTGTCATCAGAAATAATATGGATATCGTGCTCTTTATTTTCAAGGCTTACTTTGAATACTTTTAACCGAAAACAGTCCGGGAAAATTAGAAGCCATTTTTTTTGCCAATATACCGGTGCTCATACAAAGCGGCGTTTCGCTTATTTTTATCTCGACCGCATTTTTCCAGTAATTATCTAGGTTTAGTTCAATGGTAAGCTGGGTGGTGCCGCCCTCTTTAATCTGTAATAGTTGAGTTGCAGGAAAATTTAAATGTATCAGTTTAGCCACAATGTTATCGCCTTTGTAACCGCCGATATGATGTTCGATACGTTGCAGGTCGGCAGCAGAAGAAGAGGAAGTTCCTTCCAGTTTAAACATGACATAACCGCTATTCCAGGTCCAGAACATATCATTAGTTGGATCTAGTCCTCCCGTTTGTGCACCTGTGCAGTTTCTTAAACTGTCTACTCCTAATAAAAATTGGATGGCGTTATATGCCCCTTCTTTTAAAGACAATTCAAAATTATTGTTGGCCTCTGCTGCATTCAATAAATGATAGGAGTCATTTTCCGGTAGCTGCCCACTGCCGGGTATCAATACATTACTGATGTAATATTTTAGCTTGCTGATGCTGTATTGTTCGCCAAAGGCATTGACATACAGGGAATCCCGAAGAATGACAGGCTTGCCGTTTGCTGTGTTTATAAAAATTATCCTGAGTGTACCGTTTTTATCCGGGGCTTTTTCAAAAGATGACAACGTCATTGTAAAAACAGCAACAAACAGCAATCCAACAGAACTGTAAAATTTTATAGAAGAGTTTAGTCTAATCATTTGCACTTACTTTTTTTCTCAGTTGCTTATTATCGCCAGCTTTTTTCTTGCTTTCCAACCTTTTTTGTTTGGCCATTTTTCCCGGTTTTGTTGGTTTGCGCTTTTTACGAACAACCAGTGCTTTACTGACCAGGAGAGTCATTTTTTTAATTACAAGCTGCTTGTTGGCTAGTTGCGTCCTTTCTACCTGGCTCTTTACGAAAAAAAAGCCTGCTGAATTTATTTTATTTACCAGTTTCTCTATGAGCATATCCTTTTCATCCTGGGTAAACAGGGCAGAGGTAGCAACATGCCAATACCCCTCAACCATGGTTTCCACCTTGTTTACATTCTGGCCTCCTTTTCCACCACTCCTGGCCGTTTTAAACTTTATTTCTGTATGTATATCGGTCATCTGCCCAAAATTACCAATAAAACGACGGAAATTACAGCGTATAAGCTCTTTAGTGAGGTTAATATTTCGGTAAGAGCAAAAAATTTTACATTTTTGCATCAAACGCACGAGGATATGTTAAACGGAATCTATCATTCACTTAAAGAACGCAGGCGGCAGAATAAGAAATCATTTGCCGTACTCGTGGATCCTGATAAGGTGAATGATGATTATATGGAGCAATTAATCCCACTTGTGGTAAATGCAAAAGTAGATTACCTGCTTGTGGGTGGTAGCCTGGTGATATCCAATTACCTCGATGATTGTGTTCAGCTGATTAAGAAAAACTGCGCAATACCGGTAATTCTATTTCCGGGAAGCCCTTCACAGGTGAGCAAATATGCAGATGCCTTATTATATCTTTCGCTTATAAGTGGCCGTAACCCCGAATTACTGATTGGCCAACATGTGGTGTCTGCACCGGTAGTTAAACAAAGTGGATTAGAAATCATGTCAACTGGCTACATGGTTATTGACGGTGGGGCACCAACTACTGTTTCCTATATTAGCAATGCCAGTCCGTTACCCGCTGACAAAAATGAGATTGCTATGTGCACAGCCATGGCCGGCGAAATGCTGGGTATGAAACTTATCTATATGGATGCCGGTAGCGGCGCAAAGAGGGCCATTTCAGAATCAATGATTGAAAAAGTAGCGGGCTGTATAGAAGTGCCATTGATCGTTGGCGGCGGTATCACCAATGCTGAAAAAGCGTATTTAAATTGTAAAGCAGGCGCGGATGTAATTGTAGTCGGCAATGCAATTGAAAAAGATGCAAATCTTATAAAAGAAATTTCTGCTGCTGTTCATAGCGTGCCTGTGAAGGCTATTTAAAAATGCCGGGTAAGTGAATCAATAACTCAATATCTACATCCAGATTTTTTGTAGACTCGCTAATGCATTAACCCGTTACAGGCTCATCATCTCCTTAAACTTCACGGCCTGTCTCCGGCTTACTTCTATCTTTTCCCCGCCTTTCAGGTCCAGCAATAATCCGCCATTAAAATAAGGCTCAACTTTATCAATCATGCGCAGGTTTACGATATGTTTCCGGTTGGCCCGGAAGAATGTTTTTTCATCCAGCCTGTCTTCCAGCGCATTCAATGATTTTAAAATCAGGGGTTTGTTCGTAGAAAAATAAACCTTTGCATAGTTACCTACGCTTTCAAATAGCCGCACTTCTGCCAGCTTTACAAACCAGCATCTTTCGCCGTCTTTTACAAATACCTGGTCCGATTCGCTGAGCATGCCACGTTGTATGCCGGCAATGGTAGCTGCCATTTCTTTTTCTTCGGCCTGCTGTAATTTGTGTAAGGCATCTGCAAGGCGCTTTGGTTCTACAGGCTTCATCAGGTAGTCCAATGCGTTCACCTCAAACGCCTTCAAAGCAAATTCATCGTATGCAGTGATAAAAATTACATGAGGCGCTCTTTCGAGTTCGAGCAGCATATCAAAACCGGTTTTTCCCGGCATTTGTATGTCAAGAAAAATGAGATCGGGAGACAGGCTTTCTATTTTTTCTATTCCTTCATTGGCATTCGCAGCTTCACCAATTACTTCTATCTCGGGGAAATCCTGTAATAATTTTTTGAGTTCGTTTCTTGCCAATCTTTCATCATCAATAATGAGGGCTTTGTGCATTGTTAATTTTTTATTTACTGTTTTCTAATTTGCATGCAACTAACTACTATGGGTAACCTGCAATGGCATAATGATTTTTGACTCCACCATATCACCATCAATATCATAGATTTCAAAATTGGCTTTTCCCTGGTATAAAAGGTTTAGCCTGTCCTGCGTGCTTTTAATTCCAAATCCTTCTTCATTAATTCCTTTGCTTCCGTTCAACCTCCCGGAATTTCGGACTACCAGTTCATGGTGGTTGTTTTTGAAATCAGAACTGATACGCACCAGGCCGCCATTTATCTGTTTGCTGATACCATGCTTGATGGCATTTTCCACAAGTGTTTGCAGCATCATTGGTGGTACGGGCTGACTAAGGGTAGCATCATCTATATCCATTTCTATTTGTAATCTCTCTTCAAAGCGCATATGCTCCAGGGCAAGGTAATCTTTTACGATATCCAACTCCTGTTGCAGGGGAACTGTCTCCATTTTCTCCGCCTGCATGCTGCTGCGAAGAATATTACTCAATTCGGTAATAGCTTTACGGGCACGCTGCGGGTTTTCGTCTACAAGGGCCCGTATGCTATTCAGTGCATTAAAAATAAAATGCGGATTGATATGCGATTTGATTGTCTTTAGCTCCAAAGATTTTACCACGCCTTCAAGGCGGAGCGTATCTAATTGCTGCCTTCGGTTGCTTTCAATATAATGATAAATAAAATAGATGAGGTTCCAAACGAGGATCAGCCAGAGTGCATTGAAGCTGCTAAGAAATAGCCGTTCTGCTTTGCTGAATTTTTGAAGACGTTCAGGATTATATCCAATTAAAAAATCCACCGATTCTGATATTATTCCCAGGAAAACAGCAAAAATGATGGTGAGTATGATAAAATAAATAATTTGATTCCGGAGCGGCTTTTCCAACACTTTCAGGAAAAAGATATTTAAACGCATGATGTGCGTAATGATAAGGCCCAGCACACAAGTCAATATCAAACTGGTAAAATATAATTTGCCAGGCTTTCCAAAAGTTGACACAAAAAATACGCTGATAGCCACATTTACCGACCACCCTACAATCTGGCACCACCAATATCTGGAGACTTTTTTAAACATAATTTTTGCAAAGCTACACAGCTTTAAAGGTTAATTTACGGTGGATTTGATTAATGGCGAAAAGCTATCGTTCAATGGTTACAAAAGATACCAGGTTAATAAAGAGTAAAATAGGTCCTGCATAGAATTACCCATCTTTAAAATAACTCATTATCAACTTTTCCCTTATCCGGGGTTCCCCTACCCCTAATTAATGTTTAGTTTTACAAAATAGTAAAAATTAATACATGGGCAATCCCAATTTAAACAGCAATAAAGATAGTTTACAGCCTGCGGATAAGGAATTCGAAAACAATATCCGTCCAGGTTTGATAGATGAATTTAGCGGACAGTCCCAGATAATTGAGAACATCAGCATCTTCATTAAAGCCTCTAAATTAAGGGGCGAAGCGCTTGACCATATTTTATTCCATGGCCCCCCGGGATTGGGCAAAACTACCTTATCCCGGATCGTTGCTAATGAAATGGGCGTAAACATCAGGGAAACCTCCGGCCCTGTAATTGAGAAGCCCGGCGACCTTGCAGGATTGCTCACTAACCTCGAGCCGCACGA
>JACMPR010000226.1 GCA_014377385.1 Ferruginibacter sp.
AAGTGTAGTTCTCTTCATTTCGACAATTTTAAATAATGTCCTAAATACGATATGTGGGGAAGAAAGGCTTTAAAAAAGGATTTTTGCATCAACAGCGGGTCTGCGGGATAACGTTAGCAGTATTAAGGTACAATTTTCAGAGGATAAATCATTCAAAACATATAAGAAATGAAGAGTTCACTTCAAATCTTTTCTGTAAATCAATAAAGCCGGCGGTGAGGCAGCTTAAATAATCAGAAGAAGGTATTTTTCAGTAGTAAATTATAATTCCTTGTTTTTAATATAGACAAGCTTTATGCCGCCTCTGTCTGTTTCCCTTTTGTCGATTTCAAATTGGGGTAAGGATTTTATCAGTGGCGTTAATTTCAGAAATCCATAATTCCTCGGATCAAAATTGGGTTGTTTCTTCAACAATAAATTTCCGACATCTCCTAAAAAAGCCCAGCCATTTTCGTCTGCAAGGTCATTGATGGTAGCTTTGATGAGCTTAAGGGTTTCCTTGTTTACTTTATCAACAACAGATTTTATTTTTGGTTTTGCTACGTCTGTTTTTGTTTCTGTTGCACCCACTTCATCTACCATTGGAATAATCTCCATATAGATAAATTTATCACATGCAACTATGAAAGGGTTGGGTGTTTTCTTTTGACCGATGCCGAAAACTTTCATGCCCGCTTCTCTTAATCTCGTAGCAAGTCTCGTAAAGTCACTATCGCTTGAAATGATGCAAAAGCCATCTACCTTCCCTGAATATAAAATATCCATCGCATCTATGATCAAGGCTGAGTCACTTGAATTTTTTCCGCTTGTATAACTGTACTGCTGGATTGGCGTAATTGCATTTTCAAGCAGGACATTCTTCCAGCCTGACACCGTTGGCCTGGTCCAGTCGCCGTAAATTCTTTTAAATGTGGGTGTGCCGTACTTGGCAATCTCTTCCATTACTCCCTTTACATTGCTGTAGGGAACGTTGTCGGCATCTATTAATACTGCCAACCTGATTTCTCTTCTGTCATCCATAACACAATGTAAGAAGGATTCGGCAACCGGCAATAAGTGAAAAGCACGCAGCTCTTCTTCTTTTGAGCCATTGACTTGTTACCTCATTCACTTACATTTGTCCATTATGAATTTGTTCTCCACAGCCAGCCGTGTCATTGTTACCTGCAGTAACCGCTTGTCAGCTTATCTTGAAACGGAGATTATTTCCCTGGGATACTCACCTACGCGTGTTTTTAAAACAGGGGTAGAATTATCCGGAACCCTTACCGATTGTATTAAACTTAATCTCAACCTGCGTTGTGCGAGCCAGGTACTATATTCCCTGAAAGAATTCAAAGCTTATAATGCGACTGACCTATATAAAGTCTTATTAGATGTTGAATGGGAAAAATTAATTCCTGCGCAGGGATATTTTTCTATCAGCAGTAATGTGACCAATGACACAATTACCAATAATTTATTTGCCAATGTAAAAGTGAAAGATGCTATCGCGGACAGGTTTAGGGACAAGACCGGCAGCAGACCAGATTCGGGACCCGAGCTAAATGGGGTGGTAATACATTTATACTGGAAAGAAGACCTGGCAGAAATTTTTTTGGATACAACTGGTGAAACCTTGTCCAAACACGGTTACCGTAAAATACCCGGTAAAGCTCCAATGCTTGAATCATTGGCAGCAGCTACTTTACTGGCTGGTAAATGGGACAGGCGATCTCCATTTATTAATCCAATGTGTGGTTCCGGAACCGTTGCTATTGAAGCTGCCTTACTTGCCACGAACCGAAGGCCGGGGTTATATAGGAATAACTATTCGTTTATGCATGTATGTGAGTACGATGAAATTCTTTACTCTGCTGAATTTAAAAAACTTGAGCAACAGGTTACAGAAGTTCCGGGTTTAAAGATTATTGCCTCGGATATCAGTGAGGATGCTATCAATATTTCCAGGGTAAATGCAGGTATTGCCGGTGTTGAAGAATTAATTGAATTTGAGACCGGTGATTTTGAGAAAACAACCATTCCCGAAAATGAGGCAGGCGTCATTTACTTTAATCCTGAATATGGTGACAGGCTGGGAGAAGAACTTGCCCTGCAGGAAACGTATAGCAGGATGGGGGATTTTTTAAAACAAAAATGTAAAGGCTACACTGGTTATATCTTTACGGGTAATCTTGAACTGGCAAAAAAAATCGGGTTGAAACCAAAACGTCGTATTGAATTTTACACCAGTAAAATTGACTGCCGCCTTTTAGAATATGAATTATACGCCGGATCGAAAGATGTAAAATAATGTAGTGACGATTATCTTCTACAATTTGAGTAAAATGGTTAAAATTATTTACATGTGCATCTTCAGCGTCGGCAGAGCTCAAACATACGGGACTTACCGGGGCACAATATTTGCAAATTGATGTAGGTCATTAATTCACCAAAAAATATTTTATGCAAAACAAAAAAGTTTTTTATTTAAAATCAATCTGTGCGGCTTTGATGGCCCTAAGCGTAGCAGCGCAGGGCTGCCATGTTGATGATACCAACCCAACAACAGTTGTATCGGACACTTCTACAGTAATGGCAATCGATGCAACGATGGCACAGGACTCTGCCATGAACATGATGGATAAAATGAATGATGACAGGATGATGAAGGGAACTGCTAAACCTAATCCTGCAAAAAAAGGGATGAAAGGAAAAGTGGTCATTTTAGATGTGCCTAAAAAGACCGGCTCCATGAATGCTGATAAAGCAGGTGTGTACACTAACGTAGAAGTATACCCTTCTTTTCCCGGTGGAAGTAAAGGACTCCAAAGTTATTTTGATAAAAATCTTGCTTACCCGGAAGACGCTACCAATGAAGGTGTGGAAGGTACGGTTAACGTGATGTTCACTGTGGATGAAACAGGCAAATTGTCTGATCCTCACACTATGGGCGACAATTTAGGCTATGGGTTGGAAACCGAAGCATTAAGAGTTGTAAAAACAATGCCTTCCTGGGAACCCGGTAAACTAAAAGGTAAGAATGTGAAGACAACTTTTACACTTCCGGTTAAATTTCAATTGTATTAGTACACGTTTGAATTAATAAAAACACTTACAATAATAAAGGCCATCTCTATTATATTTGAGATGGCCTTTATTATATTCTAAATACGAGATTGTTTACATCCCCATTTTCTTTTTTAGGT
>JACMPR010000227.1 GCA_014377385.1 Ferruginibacter sp.
GATGTTGTACAATGTTGAATTTTTCAGCCGCACCCAACACAAGGTTTACCCCGGGAATCCCAGCAATTTCTTTTGGTTTCAGTTGGGCATAACAACCCGTGATGACAATCATTGCTTCCGGCGCTTTCTTCTGTATCCGGCGAACAAGGTACCTGCATTCTTTATCTGCGTTGTCAGTTACGGAACAGGTATTTATAACATACACGTCTGCAATCTCTTCAAAATCTTTTTTAATAAAACCGTTATTTTCCAACAAGCGGCCGATAGAAGTGGTCTCGCTGAAGTTTAGCTTGCAACCAAGTGTGTGTAAGGCCACGGTTTTATTCATGGCGCAAAAGTACATTAATTTGGAAATTTGGCGATTTTAGATATAAACCCGGCTTATTATCAAACTTTCAACTCATTTCATCTTCAAATCATTCCTTACCTTGCAACGTGGTAAAAAAATACCTTCCTTTCATATTGCTGGCAGTAGCAGCGATTTTATTTTACTGGGTTAAAACGCATCAGCGTGGTGCCGCTCGTCGTGTACCTGTTAACACGGAAATTCCTGCAGCTACTCCGGAAAAACAGGTAGTTGTTAATGAGCCATTTGACAGGGATATAAAAAATATCATATATACCAAACACGCCCGTTGCAGAATGGCCTGCAGGCACATTGACGAATCGGAAGTAAAGGAAATCTTAAAGGACGGTGAAATAAATTACAGTAAAATTGAAGAGGATTCCAAAGGCAAAACTTACCCGGTGGAAGCGGTTACGCACGACAAACAACATGTAAGGATTGTGGTAGCGCCTCACTCAAATGAACTGGTGGTGGTTACCGTTATAGACCTGGATACAGAATGGCAATGTAATTGTAAATAACTTTACGATGCTTATATTTTTAATTGTAGGATGATAATAGCGTTTTAAATGAAGATAAAATCTTTACTGGCAAAACCGTTTGCAAATTATATATACCGGCAGATTAAAAAAGGCATGACAACGGCGGTTGCAGACCAGTTAAAAATCCTGAACCAGCTTTTAAAAACGGGACAAAAAACACAGTTTGGTAAAGATCATAATTTTGCAACGATAAAGGCATACGAAGATTTTAAGAAGCAGGTTCCTGTTCGCGACTATGAAGCCTTTAAACCTTATATCCAAAAAATAAAAGAAGGCAGGCACAATGTATTGTGGAAAGGGGTACCTCTTTATTTTGCTAAAACAAGTGGAACCACCAGCGGTGTTAAATATATTCCGATTACAAAAGATTCCATCCCCAATCACATCAATACTGCACGCAATGCTCTGCTTTGTTACATGAATGAAACAGGTAATACAAAATTCGCAGCCGGTAAGCTGATTTTCTTAAGCGGCTCACCGGTATTGGAGAGGGTTGGCGGTATTCCTACGGGGAGGCTTAGCGGAATTGTTAATCATCATGTACCTAAATATTTACGTAACAACCAGCTCCCTTCCTACGAAACAAATTGTATTGATGACTGGGAACAAAAATTAGAGAAAATTGTAGACGAAACAATTAATGAAAATATGACGCTTATCAGTGGCATACCACCCTGGATGCAAATGTATTTTGACCGGTTAATTGAAAAAACGGGTAAAAAAATTGGAGAGTTATTTCCCAATTTTAGCGTGATGATACAGGGAGGTGTGAATTTTGAACCTTACAAGGCAAAGCTAACGGAAAGCATTGGCCGTAATATTGACACAATTGAGGTCTTTCCTGCGAGTGAGGGTTTCTTTGCTTTCCAGGACACACAGAAGGAGCTTGGGATGTTGTTAAATACCGACAGTGGCATTCTCTTTGAATTTATTCCGGTCGCAGAAATACAAAATGAAAATCCAACCAGGTTAATGTTGAATGATGTACAAGTCGGAGAAAATTATGCGCTTATCATCAGCAGCAACGCGGGCCTTTGGGCTTATAACATCGGTGATACCGTTAAGTTTTTATCAACTGATCCCTATCGCCTGATCGTAAGCGGTCGTACCAAACAATTTATTTCTGCTTTTGGCGAGCATGTAA
>JACMPR010000228.1 GCA_014377385.1 Ferruginibacter sp.
AGTTTTATTGCCCTGCATTCCAGGCCGTAGGCTTCTTTGTAATCTTTATTATAATAACGCGAAGCGCCGCGCCAGCCAATCATAGGATTTTCTTCATCGGGCTCAAAATAATGACCTCCCAACATGTTTTTGTATTCGTTGGTTTTAAAATCTGAAAAGCGTACAATAACTTTATTGGGGTAAAACGCGGCAGCTATTTTTGCGATACCGTAAGAGAGTTGTTCAACAAAAAAAATCTCTTCACTTTCATACCCTCTTATGATTTCTGCTATTTTTTTTGAGAGGCCGGGATCATTTAAAGTTTTGTGCCGCAACAAAGCCATTGGGTGCACTTTGATGTAGTTGTTGATAATGAATTCCTCCCTGGCCAGCCCTACGCCTGCATTTGGCAGGTGAGCATATTTGAATGCCAGGTCAGGCGATGCCACATTTAGCATGATGGGCGTCTTCACCTTAGGCAGATCCTTCATACTGGTTTCAATTCTTTTAAAAGGAATTGCGCCTTCGTACACCAGGCCCACGTCGCCTTCGCCGCAGGAAACAGTGATCACCTGCCCGTCTGAAAGTACATCTGTTGCAATTCTGCTACCCACTATTGCCGGTACACCCAGCTCCCGGGCTACAATTGCTGCATGGCAGGTGCGGCCACCTTTGTTGGTTACAATGGCAGAGGCTTTTTTCATGATGGGTTCCCAATCAGGATCCGTCATGTCTGTAACCAATACATCCCCGGCTTCAAATTCCTGCATTTCCGTTACCCGGTTATCCAGCGAAAATAAAATCCTTACTTTACCGGAGCCCATCTTATCACCCACAGAAATACCTTTTAGTATCAGTTTATTGTGACGTTCACTGTCATTAATCTCATACTCCACAATCTTATCTGTTTCTCTCTGGGAATGAATGGTTTCCGGACGAGCCTGTACAATAAATAATTCTTTGGAAAGACCGTCTATTGCCCACTCCACATCCATCGGGCACCAATGGCCTTTTAGCTTTGTATAATATTCTTCGATCTGTACTACCCATTTAGAAAGCTGGATAATTCGTTCATCCGTAAGGCAAAACCTGTTTTGAAATTGTTTTTCAACAGGAATTATCATCACCCTTTCATCAGGGTTATCACCATACACCATTTTTTTATCTTTAATACCCATCTTCTTTTCTACAATCGGGGTAAAGCCTGTTTTAAGGGTAGGTTTAAAAACGATGTATTCGTCGGGCGAAACGGCCCCTTGTACCACTAATTCGCCCAAACCAAAAGAAGCGTTGATAACAACTACATCTTTAAAACCACTTTCTGTATCAATGGAAAAAGCTACACCCGAAGCACCGAGATCGGAACGTACCATTTTTTGAATACCAACAGAAAGGCCAATTTGAAAATGATCATAACCAAAACTTTGGCGGTAGCTGATGGCCCTGTCGGTGAATAACGATGCAAAACAATTTCGAACGGCAGTAAGTAAAGATTCCGGCCCCCGTACATTTAAGTAGGTTTCCTGTTGTCCCGCAAAGGATGCATCCGGTAAATCTTCGGCAGTGGCAGAGGAACGCACGGCCACATCCGTCATATCCTGGTCGTATTCTTTTGATAAGGAATAATACCTGGCTATGATCTCAGCTTCTAAATCGGGAGGAAATTTTCCGTTCTTAATTAGCTGTCTGACTTTTAACCCGGTTCGTCTCAAAGATTCAAGATTGGAAAGTTCCATGTTACCGACTATTTCTTTGATAGCAGCATCCAGTTTATTGTGTGCGATAAATGCCGCATACGCGTCTACCGTTAGTATGAATCCCCCCGGAATTTTTATACCTAAAGATGCCAGGTTTTGAATCATTTCACCGAGAGAGGCATTTTTTCCGCCTACGGTGTTCAGATCAGTCATACTAACTTCGGCTAACCCAACGATAAATTTTTTTTCTTGCATAAGAATGAGTTTGGAATATGTGCAGCTAATTAGTTTCAAATATAGATATAAACCAATCTCATAAATAAAGAAATTTTCACCCGCGGTGGTGGCCGCAAAATGATTGGAAGGTTGAAGGCGTAAAGGGTAAAGGCCGGCCACAAAGGCGGGAAGGGGCAAAAAGAAAACTAAATTGAAGACAAATAGCGGTGGCCCGTACTTACAACAACAAACATGATTAAATGTCGGGTAAACGCTGCTCAGCATTTAAAAACCCGCCGGATCTCTCCGGCGGGCCATGTCAAATCAAAAAAACATTTAGAGGTTTGCTTACAGTCGTTTACACCTCCCGGTAAAAAACACCTGTTTCTGCGATGTCCTTGTCAATACAATTTATATCAGCTTCGATATCAAACGTTGGCTTTTATTTCGAGCTAAGGTCGGCACGCAGGAAAAGTAGTTCACTCCAGCTTTCGTCAATAAATTCAGCCGCGTCTTTAAGGTATTGAGCATAAGAACCTTCGCCATTAACAGATTCATATACTTCCTTAAAAGGTTTACGAAAACCTGCTGTTCTTTCTTTCAGGCCTTGCTTATACCTGGTAACAATTGAATATTGTGCCTTACCGGAAGAACTCGCCTGGTAAACTGCAACGGATACCCCGCTGGCCATCCAGTTTTTTTTCAATCTCTGGATCATATTTATCACATTATCCCCCTGTCCTATTTTGGGATACACATGGCTGATATTGATCTTGTCAGAATAATCACCAATGGCAACAGTGCTTAATGAATCGATGTAAACAGCGTAGCCACTCGAGTGCCTGTCGGTTAAATAAATCGCTACACTTTTGTTCCAATCCAGGTTGTGTTCTGCACCCAGGTTGCCTCTTGTATCCTCATCCTCCCAGCTTGTTGGCCCTTCAACAATTTGGTAGCCGCCGGATTCAGGGCCGGATTGGATCTCAAATACCCTCCACCTGGCAGTACCGTTATGGTATTTTTGGGCATGGGACGCAAGGGCTTTTTCAAACTCAAGCACTTTATCCACTTTTGGATATACCCTTTGGGTGGAAGTCAATGTTTTTGTTTGGCTGATTGCTGTAATGGATAAAAGCATTGCACTAAGAAAAAAAAGCTTTGCTTTTAAACGGAGATGGTTGTACATTTTTGTTGATTTTAATGGTTAAAAAAAGCTTTGAAAATTTTGGGTTGATACGTTTCACAGCGCTCATAGCTGCGGCTGTAAAAATCTGCTAACCAGCCTGTTTTAGCGCGTACAAATCCATCATTCTTCTGCACTTTCCCGCTTTTGATTGGGATAAATTTAACGGCAATAGGATTAATTCATCATTAGGTGCTGGATTCCTTTAGGCAGGTACCTGCAGGGGGCGGGTGTTCCCAGGGATCACTGATTATATTTGATAGCAGTCTTATGACCGTTGTAAGCATTGCAAATGCTTTATTTCAATTATTTCTCACCCTGAAATATCATATTAATAAACTGGTTCCCGAGTGGGTCAACATGCAGGAATGATGGGTCAACATCGCAGGAATAAACACAATATCCATCTTGCGTCACTATTACTACCGAACACTAGTGCCAGATCGGAGAAAACATTAAGATCGTATAAAAAATATAATTGCAGGTCATAGCCCGGTCACAGACCTGCAATCATAAATAGGCACCAATTATCCTGCGGAACACTGGCGCCAGATGACAAGGTCGGGCATTTGCGAAGTGGGAGAAGTCAACGCTGATCTGCCCGGTGCCGATGCCTGAAAGGACGAAAAGATTTGATGCTAACCGCGAAGAAGCCAGCATAACTAAGAGTGTAGCAAAAACTGCTGGCGGATTAGAACTTTGTCACGCCGACAACTAACGATTGTTAGCGATAAAATGCAGGGAATATGGTTGTCCGCCTGAATTTTGCCTTTGTTAGCTGCGGGTGCTGTTTATAATGCCAATTGCTTCTTGTGGATTCATAACAGGTAAGGAGCTTTTTTTAAAATCTTTGCTGTCACGGGTAACAATGAAATCTATTTTATTTATTGTTAAGGCGCAATTATATTGAATAGCATCTTCAACGTCTTTAAATTCTGATTTTAGAGACTTTTTAATGATGGTTTTTGTAACAGCAACAATCTCGGTCATTTCTGAAAGTTCCTCCAGAAGTTTTATGGTTACATTATGAGACAATGATTGTCGTAAAATATAATAAATGTTATTAAAAGAAACAGACGATATGAAAAGTTTTACGTTCCCTGATAATGAAGCATTGAAAATTTCGGCAGCGGTAAGAGAGAAGGGGCGTCTGTCGGCAAGAAAATCAATTATTACATTTGTGTCTAAAAAAATAAGTTTCATTTTTTATACTTTTTAGATAACGAACTTCCCAGCGCTACTTTATAATTGAAATCTGCTGGAAGTTTAATAACTCCCATTAATTTAGTAACTTTTGGAGAGAGCGTATTCAAATCAGGGTCTTTGGAACTAATAGATTTTAGATAATTTTCTACAAGGTTAGATAGGCTTTTTCCTTTTTTTTGCGCATAAATTTTAGCTGAACTTATAACTTTCTCTTCCATTGTCAACGTTAACTTTGTTGTCATGACACGTGCTTTTAAATTTACGAATATACGTATTATTATTAAAACTTAACTTGTTTTGGCTCTTGCAGCTAAGAAAAGGCCTCCTCCTGTCGCCCTATGGTTCCCGCATATGCTAATTCCACCGTTGCGCCCACTAATAAAAAACCCGCCGGATCTCTCCGGCGGGGAATCTCAAAACCAACAACCACTACAAGTTTGCCTTACGGTCACTTACCCCGGCGATAAAAACATCTGTTTCTTCAATGTCCTTATCAATACAACCGATATCAATTTCGGTGTCAAGCAGGGAGAGCACACCATAGCTTTCTTTGCGCTCGGTTAAAGTAAACCTCTTGAACTCGAGCTTGGTTTTTTTACTAACCTGTTCTTTTTTTGTGTCGCCATCAGGCAAAGCGGCGATCACCGTTGTAACTGCAGCGATCTCGGAGTTTACTGATTGAAGCGCTGTTTCTATTTCAACAGCATTGCCTGTTGAAATTTCCTGTTTGTGCAGCAACGTTGACTTTTTATAAGTCAGCGCCGACTTGCTTTTGTTTGCCATTGCGGTCATGATGTCGCAATCTTCTTTTGAAGTCAAAAGTGTAAAAGAATAATTCATAGTCTTATATTTTTATTTTTTTCAAGCAATATCGCTTGTTGCATATAAGACTACGCATCAATAAAAAAGTCATATGAAATTATTTGCTTTAACAAATTTTTAATTAAACGCACGATTGCAGGAACAGGTTTTTAAAAAAATGATCATTCAATTAAGCTGCAATCATTCCTTTCATCTATTCCTGTACGTTAGTTTCACAATGAACTCAAGAACACATCTGGCGCCAGTGTTCCGGAGGATCACTGGTGACTATTTAAAACAGCAGGTCTGTGACCGGTATTAGCATTGCAAATGCTCAATTTGTATCATACCCTTCTTTGTGGTATAATAGTCGATGCCGCTACTGTAGAGATAGTCCTGCGGCTCGTAAACAATTCCCGCTCTTACAGGGTTTTCATGCCCGCCCGGACAGCCGATTGGGCCGGCAGATAATTCAAGCGTTGTCTTAGCATTGATGCTGTTGTTAATTATATTGGA
>JACMPR010000229.1 GCA_014377385.1 Ferruginibacter sp.
AAATTGAAAATTGTACCCAACCACGTTTCTGTAATAAGAAACTCCCCAATCTAACCTGCGTTTTAGATTCTGATAATTCAATAGCCATTCATTGTCTTTAAAATTGGAACCTATTTTAAATGCGCCGGTCATTTTAATATCTTCCAAAAGATCCGAAACGCCTAAAGTAATAAGTCCATTCAATGGCGTACCACTGCCAAGCCGGATTGGTTCTTTGTTATCGCGGCCCCCGTAAGATTGATAGCGGTTTACCAGGACAGTACTGTTTAGTCCTGCAGAAGCGAAATTTGAAGAAAATTTTGGTGGCTTGTACCTGAATAATTTTGCAGATTGTAATGTTGATTCCCCTTCATCTCCAACTTGCAGGCTAGTAGAGCTGGCATCGTTCAATTTTGAGCTATCACTTTTTTCTTCAGGAAATTCTGACTGAAAAAAATCTCCCTGTTTTTTCGTTGAATCTGTGCTGCTGTTAGCCGCGGTATTTTTTGTAAGCCTGCTTTCCCGCATCAGCTTCGTTGCATATTCTGTTGGTTTTGCTGTGATGTTGCGGCGGTTCAAAGCAAACTCATCTATCTTCAGTTTATACAATATTTTCTGATCGCTTTGTCGGGTTACTTCACTTACCTGGTTGTTGTCGCCAGCGATCCTTGTTTCTGCAATTGAACTGGGATAATTTGATAAGGGAAATGAATAGGCTGAATCTTCCGAAACAGATACTACCGCGATAGAATCAATATCGGTCTTCTTGTAAACTTTTAAGGTGCTGTCTACCTCTTTTGGTGAAGGGTTTCTTAAAATGTCATCTCCTATTAATACCAGCGTGTCCAGGCCTGTTTTCTTTGTTGTGAAGAAACCTGCATAACGGTTAGCAATACCATTTTCATCGCTTATAAAAGTAAAATGATTTGAATTATACTGGGTTGGAAAACGTGCATCACCGTACTTAAGATTTGTAAGTTGGGTTACCTGGTTAAGTTCTGGTTTGTCGCCAAAATCGGTTATTAAGAAAATATTGTAACGGTTATTGCTTGGTAAAACGGTATCGGCAGAAACTGCTGCCGCAGTGGGGCGGTTACTCGAAAAGATAATACCTCTTTTATTTGGGAAAGCCACGTAAGATGGATCGAGGTTATCATAGACATCGTTGGTGATCTGCTGTACTTTTTCTTTTTCAATGTTAAAAGTATAGATGTCGGTGTGCCCGTTTTTTACAGCCGATAGCAACAACGTTTTACTGTCAAGCATATACTTTACGTCCTGTACCTGGTCAAATTCACTGGTTAAGTCTATACGAACTGTTTTCCACCTGTTTATCACGTCATATACAAACAATTTTAGCTTGCCCTGCTCTGTATAAATTACCGAGATCCTGGTTCCTTTAGGGTCCCAGGCCATAAGTGGGTAACTGGGATTTATTTCTGCTTCGCTCGTACGTACGCCATATTTTAATAAGGTTTTATTTTCGTAATCGTAATTTAATATAACCCGAACGATCCCTTTCTTAAACTGCGTTACTACGTAAGAATTATCTCTTTTATTTGGGTTTACATTGAACCGGTAATAATTAAGCCTTTTGCTGATATCAAAACCATCAATATAATTTCCTTTGGGATAAGCTTTTCTCCGCGTAATATCATTCGAATATTTATCATCCTGGTACTCCATAAATTCCGCCAGCAATTCTTTAAACTTTTTTTTGGTTATTTGCAGGCTCGCTTTATTTATATTTTTATAAACCCGTGCCAGGTAAAGAAAATAAGTAACGTTTTCTTTTTTGTATTTTTCTTCTATAAAATACCAGAAAGCATGCCCGGCAAGCAACGGCTTTTCAAATGCCATTTTGGAAAACTTATTGTAATTACCACTGAGGATTTCACTTTTCAGTTCATCATCCAGGTCAGTACTCCAGTTTTCGCCGAGGTATGCCACATAACCATCAGTAAGCCACAGGGGCAGATCCAGCAGGGTTTGGTTGCCCGCTACTTCACCGATATCATCACCAAATAACACATTTTTTGTTATAATATCCGCAATTCCCTGACGAACCTGCCTTTTGAGATTGGCATGATTTGCGTCAAAATAAATGACCATTTTATTGTTCACAAGTTTCGTGGTGCCACCGGTACTTAATATACTTGATTCCAACCCTATATTCGTTTGTTGCATGTCTGCAAACTCATTATATAGAATGATATTTGCCCGGCGCTGCAGGCTATATTCAGCTGCAGCCTCCAGTTGTGGCAATTCTTTTTCTGCAACCTGGGCTACGAACTTAGCGAGTTCCTGCCCGTTTTTGTTAAAATATACATTGAAATTCTTCGTCTGGTAATATTGCCACTTGAATTTTTTAAATTGCACCCTGTTTTTGCCGAACGTAACCGAATTTACCTGCGCATGCAGAATGAGTGAAGGAAGAAGAAATATAAGGGAGATAAAAAATATTCTGCTGAACTTTGCCATACTTACTTTGTTGATATTGAGTACTAAATTAATTGATTAAGCTTAATCATTAAAAACATTTTAAAGCTTCCCATGTTAAAGATAAAATCGTTCGAATTCAGTCCTATACAAGAAAACACCTATATCCTTTACAACGAGGCAAAGGAATGCGCCATCATTGATCCCGGTTGTTATTCCGACGATGAAAAAGATAAGCTGTTGAATTTTATTAAAGCGATGGAGTTAAGTCCCGTTTTGCTGCTTAATACGCATTGTCACCTGGATCACGTTTTTGGCAATAAATTCGTTTCTGAACAATTTTCTTTGAAGCTGCACATTCATGAGAGTGAAAAGCGGGTGTTGGAAATGGCCCCGTTTGCCGGGCTGGGTTTCAATATGCCTTTTGACAACTACAATGGAGAACTGCTTTTTATTGAAGAGGGCAATATTATAAAGATCGGGAAAGACGAACTAAAGGCATTGTTTACGCCAGGCCACAGCCCGGGAAGCCTGAGTTTTTATTGCGAAAAAGATGCTTTTGTTATTAGCGGCGACGCGTTGTTTTACAGGAGTATCGGAAGAACGGATTTACCCGGAGGTGACCATGAAAACTTGTTAAAAAATATCAGGGAAAAACTATTTATTTTGCCCAATGAAACTGAAGTGTATAGTGGGCACGGACCGGTTACAAATATCGGTGAGGAAAAACAATTTAACCCTTTCCTGCAATAATAAACGCACCCAATCCTCAAGGCAATTTTCTTTAAGAAACCAGCTTACAGTTTTATGACTTTTAACGTTTTTACACAGTTACGCTGCTATACAAAGATCATATAGGTTCCGGGTTTTAGTTCATTACCAACAAGAACGCATTCGCCGGGAATGCTTGTAAGCCTTTTTATCTCTTTTCCCTATACAGCTGAAATCACAATTGTTGCGGATTGCTTTACGGCAGTAGGCACATGTATCAGAAAATTTTAGTGGGAAGGGCTTGGAAACACGCAAGCATCAATATCTCTTTTTAGTGACGAAGTATTTTTTTTCAACCCAACCTGGTATAGAGCCAATTTCGGTGTTCATGCTGGTAATGAAACACTGTGTAACCTGATCGAACTGTTTGCACAATTGGGGACAGATTGCGTAGTTGCGGTACCGGATACTTGATTGAACTATTTTTGATGCTAACTCCAAACACTTTTTGTTTTTTAAAAAATGGCGGTGTTGGCGCCTGCATTCTTTCCCTTATTGTCATAGTGGTTTGATTTGATTGTTAAATAAACAGGTTTACTTTTCAGGGTCTGGTACACAATTCTTTTGAGCTTATCAAAAGCTACCCTTGATTGTGAACCCCTTCCTTCACCGGTGAGTTTTCCGACCGGTGCGATACAGCCCTTCAGTTCTCTTAAAGCATTGTTTGCAGGATGAATAAGTATATATTCCCGTTCGCTTACCTCTTCCAGTAACAGGTGCTCTCCAAACTTTTGACTGACGCGCTTTTTTAATGCATACCTGCCTTCCGGTATGCAGGATTTCCCGGGCTCATTGTCGTGCCACGCTAATTCAATTGTATAACACAATGGAATCAAAATCGGGTTAAAATAAATAGTTCCATTTGTGCCCCCGGCGTAATACATCCTCATAAGAATCAGTTCCATTTCTTTGCATTTTTGTATGTGGTTGTTAATGTTCATTTCTACTGGATTACTGTTGTGTTTGCAACGTATACCCGGTTGCAAGATTAAGACGTAAACCTTTTTCGTCAAAGCCTGCTGGCCATTCTGGCCGAATTGGCTGAAAAGGCTGAATTGTCGGCTACCCGGTGACGGTACCAGGACCCAATTGGCTTAATGGGTGGACTTTGATTGTAGACTTGTTTCAGGCTGAACTCAAAGCCGTGAAGATTTTTTACAGGCGCAGAAGCGCTCCCGGACTTTTGCGAAGGTTGAATTCAGAAGCCTGAGTAAAGCCTGAACAAAACCTGAGTAAAACCTGAGTAAAAGAAACCCGTTGAAATTTTTATCTCCGGCGCAACTAATTCGGCCAATTCGGCCAAAACCGCCACCAGGCTTGGAAAGTGGCGGATGGCTGTTTACTTTTGTTTTGCAGTGCTGTTATCAAACACCTGCATTAATAATTTCATAAACTAAAAAAAAATAAAATGGG
>JACMPR010000230.1 GCA_014377385.1 Ferruginibacter sp.
GCAGGTCCTGACCAGGTGTAAGAGAATGCCGGCGTTGCAGGAGAAAATCTCCATGCTTCAGGATTTGCGGGAGCTACATTCCAGGCAGCAAAATTACGTCCTGTTGGCGTAGTAGCCTCCGTACCCGTGATATTTTCTATGCCGAGGGTTTTAGTATTGTTGGATGAAGATTGACCGGAATTATCCGCAACATGTACTTCAATGATATTAGTTGTTTCGTATAATAGAATGTAAAAGTCGGTATTACCTCCACCAGCTCCCGAAACATAAAACGGCACATTGTTGTAATGAACAGTAAATATCCTGTTGGGTGCAATGCCTGTTGTATAAGACCTGACTGCTGCCCCTGCGCCTGTGACAAACAAATCATTAAATACTCCGGCAATAATGTTATTCGGTGCAGCTGCAGCTGGCAAAGATTGACCGTAAACAGTAGCGCTTGCAGAGCTGCTACCTAATTGAATAAAGCCATTGCTGTAAGCAAATACACTCGTATAGTCAATTCCATAGAAATTGAAGTTAAAAGGAATTGTTTGCGCTGCAGATACCGCATCGTCACCTGAAGTAATCGTTGCACCACCCGGGTCTGTCGTTGGCGCATAAGCGATGGGGACTACCTGGTAAATCGCCTGCACTGCGGCTGTTGACGTAAGTGTTAAAACAGAGCCCGCGCAAACTGGGTTAGGTGATGCGGAAGCAGTTGCTGTTGGGTTTGGATTAACCGTAATATTTGCAGTGGCTGTATTTACACAACCATTGCCATCAGTTCCGGTTACAGTGTAAATTGTTGTAACAGCGGGTGATGCAGTTACAACTGAACCTGTAGTTGCGGATAGCCCTGTGAGTGGTGCCCATACATATGTTGAAGCGCCACTTGCTGTTAGCACAACAGGCGATCCCAATGGATTACAGAACGATGCCGCACCTGGTGATACAGAAACAGCAGGCAAAGGATTCACATTTACAGTGATGGACGAAGTTGTTGAATTGGAACAGGCATCCAAAACAGTTACAGTGTAAGTTGTGGTTACAGCCGGATTAACAGTTAATGGACTTGTTGTACCAATTACACCGGTTCCATTGCTCCATGAATAAGTGAAAGGCGCTCCACCGGTTGCGCCCGCACCAAGTGTAACCGCAGATCCGGCACAAACAACGGTATTGGGTGTTGCAGTAGCATTTGCAGCCACGGGGAGTAGTGGCACTAGCACACTTTGCGGGAGGCTTATACAGCCGGTTGCAGGATTTGTTGCCGTTACTATAAATGTTGTGGGTTGGCTCACCAATACGCCCGTTGGGTTTTGAACATTTGATGTAAATCCTGCAGGGCTTGATGTCCAGCTGTAGTTGATCGCTGTTGGCGTAACGTATGACACGTCATCTATTCCAATATTATCGGAATTTGCTCCTAAAGGACCCCCATTCAAAACAAAGTACCTGAATGCAATACGTCCTGTTGTTGGCGCACCCAATCCACTTATGGTAACATTGTATTGTGTCCACACATTTGGATAAGCCGTAGGAGTAAGTGTTGGATTAATTTCCAGCAACAAATTAGTGTAATCACCCACTGTTGCAGCGGAAGCTCCCACATTTGTGCTGGCTCCATTGGTACTCATTCTCACCTGTAAATTATCGGCAAATGCAGGTGCATCAACTGTACGTGTCCAGAATGTGAACACGTCACCGTTGTGCAGCGTAACCGTGGGTGCGAATAACCAGTTACTGATATCATTTGCTCCGGCAACATTGTTAAAACTTGCTCTTGCGTATGAAGTAGTTGGTGCGCTGTGTGCATCAAAGAGACCTGGAGATGCAATTCCCTGACTCCATGTTGTAATACTACCGGCAGGTGCACTTAAATTTTGCTCCGCCCATCCCCCAGGCAGCGGTACTACACTTGCAAAACCTTCAATAAAGGCTGGCACAGGCGCTGTAACTGAGGCTGCAAGATTTATCAACCCACCGGCACAAGTTGCCGCAGGAGTTGCTACTGCGGTCAAACCCGCCGGAAGCGCGTTAACGGTTACTGTAACAGTTGCTACAGAATTACATCCACGATCCGGATCATTGGCAGTAATGGTATAAGTATAAATTCCGGCTGCAGTTGGGGTTACAGAGAATGGATTGCTTCCTGTAGAATTTACGCCTAACGATACCGGGTTTAATATGCCACTTCCGGTTTCAGGGTTGGCAGTTAATGTAAAGCCTGTAAATACATTGAAATCTGGCGTGTAAGATGAAGTCAAAACAGTAGGTTCTCCAATACACAAATTATTATCGGAAGCTGTAATTGTTAAAGGATCTGGATCAGATACAATAATGGTAACTGGCGTTCTTGTGCTTTCACAACCAAAAGTTGAGATCTCGGAAACATAGAAAGTGGTTGTAACCGATATTGCTGTAAGGAAACTGGTTGAAGTGTTCGATTGAACCAGCGTGCCCGCAGTGGGCGCATTGTACCAGTTGAAAACAGGAGAAGTTGCACCTGAATTGGACGACACAAGAGCCCCGGGAATAGCGGCACCACATTGCTCCGAGCCGGTTGTTGAAACTGCTAATGGCACCGGATTTACGGTTACCGGTATGGAAGCAGTGTTGGTGCAACCTGTCGAAGGATTGGTGGCAGTAACAACGTACGTAGTTGGGATAGTTGGATTTACGATTACAGAACTTCCTGGCAAAGCACCCGGATTCCATACATAGGTATAATTCGTTGCCACCAGGTTTTGAATATTCACCGTATAATCCTGCGAACTTCCGCTTCCCATGGGAGAGCATGCGTCTGTTGCTCCATTAGCAAATGTTGCAAGCCGGCTGCGGATCCTTAAACCCGTTGCGCCCAATGCTGCCCCCGGTGGAATAGTGATATTGATACTGCCAGTAGCAGCGTTGGTCCATGGCTGGAACCATTCTGATGCTTCAAAAACACCGTTCCTGTTAAAATCAATCCAAACCGAAATGATTGTGGCAGCATTTGTTGTTAATGAAATAGAATAGGTGGTTCCGCGATTCAGAGAAGTGGTTGTTGAACCACTTGCGGGGTAAATAGTATAAAATGGTGTCGATTGAGCGATCCCTGTATTGGACAATGCATTGAGGGTTACCGAAGTAATGATTCCGGTTCCCTGGGATGAAGGAACACAGTAGGTAGCCGGCAATGATTGAGGACCACTTGTAATGATATCGCCAGAGGCAGTAAGCGTGACGGCAGCGCCTGAACAAACTGCACCAGGTGTTGCAGTTGCACTGCTGATAACCGGCAAATCATTGATGGTTACACTTACGGTTGAAGTGGTTGCGCAACCCTGAACGCCATCAGTAGCGGTTACCGTGTAGCTATAAGTGCCGCCTAATGTTGGGGTTACATTCGTGCTCGCCGGAGATCCAAATGTGCCGGTTCCACCACCAACCGAAGTGGGTATTCCGCTTCCCGCAGAAGCCGTCGCAGCCCAGGAATAGGTATAGTTGTTCGCATTTGTATTAGTAGTAACAGTGGCCGTCAATGTTAACGTGCTGTTCGCACATACGGGACCGTTAGAAGAAGCTACGAGTACATCCGGAGGATTTACTGATGCTACAACCGGCGTACGGAGACTTTCGCAGGTATTGTTGGTAAGGGAAACATAGAAAGTTGTAGTTACTGCTATGCTCGTTATTGAAAGGACATCATTCACTTCGCCGGCAATAGCTGTACCGCCTGTTGGTACGGTGTACCAACGATAATTACCATTTGCAGTACCCACAGCAAAGCAGGTTGGTACGCCGGTGCCGCACTGGGAAGAAGGCGCCGTTGAAGGTGCCGCAGGTAGGGAGATGGTGTTAACAGCCACCGTATTAGAAATTATGGTACAGCCCGCAGACGTTACTGTGGCGGTATAAGAAGTATTGCTGCTAGGATTAACAACAAGCGGATTGGTTGTACCAACCGCATTTGTACCATCAGACCAGCTGTAGGCCGTTACAACGCCCACATATGAACTCCTGCCTGTTATGGTGACATCGTAATCCTGTGTTTCTCCGAATGGACTTGAGGAAGCACCACATGCCTGACTTGCTGTAACTGCCACATCATTTCCACCTACAATGCGCAAATGAGTTAATCCATTGTAAGCTGTTGCAGGAACTGTAAATGGTACAGCAATTGTTCCACTGGCCCCCGCATTTCCCGAGGCGCCCAGGAATTCTGAAACGCCATAAATACCATCATGATTATAATCAATCCAGGCACCAAAGAACTGCGTGGCATCTGAGCCAAAAGTTAGCGATAAACTGTAGCCTGTATTCCCATTAAGGGTGGTTGTATTTGCTCCTGTCTGACCGGAAAAATTACCGTATGCCGAGGCAGCCGGGCTTCCGCAGGCAGTACCTGTAGTTTTATCCAACGTGTTGAGTACAACCCTTGCTATATTATCACCGGAACACCCACTGGTATGGGTGGACGGGCAGTAAGCTGACGCAGCAGGTGCCGGAGGAATAGGCCCCGTTACAGACACGCTCAAACTGGTAGGAGTTCCCGAACAAACCGGGTTAATGGACGCTACCGCTGCAGCGGTCACTCCTGTCAGGGGCTCATCGGAATAACCTGAGCCGGTATAAACTGTTGTAAGTGGAACGGAGTTTACCGCTGTAACTGTCCATGTTACCGATGCATTACCAGGTGAAGCTGCTGCTATCGTTGCTACCCAGGTGCTACCCGATGTATTTACCATACTCACGGGCGTTTGTGCTATACCGTTAAATGAATAATTTAAAGTTGCTGAGCTTGTACTTCCGGAGGGACTCGTGATATTTACTGATATCGCACGGGCAGTAGCAATACATTGGGCTGTTATACCCGGGACTATAGAATTTAAAGTAACAGCTGGAGCAGGTGATATACCAACAAATTCGTCTGCCCCAATGTCAGGATTGCCTGTATTCCTTATGTTGCCATCGAAATCATCTGTTATTGCCGGGCTTGAAATAGCAGCTGCACCACTTTCCACCCTGCTGGTAATACCTGCAACTATATGTAGGAAGTTAGGATTAGATCCTGTAAGACTTTGAAAAAATGAACCTGGCGTTGAAAAAGAAAATCCAATTTCGCCGGTGAACGAGTTTGCTTCGCGGGCTGAGGTAACCTGGGCCTGGAAAGAGCCAGCCAATCCCACAGGCCCAAACGCAAAAACTGCTGAAGAAGTTCCATAGACCGTACCATTGTCATTCAATATAGCATTGAGTGCACCCGGGGAACCGGCAAAATAAAGGTTACGGTCAGATGTAGTCGCGTAGTTAGCCAAAGTGTTTGATACTGATCTAAACAGTGCAGAGGTAATTCCGGTACCCGCCGGAATTGATAGATTGGTTACTATATTATTGCGCAGATCAAGTTTTGCGGTAGTCGCCGTTGCGTTTGCAGCATGATAAATCCCTGTCGTACCGAAGTTAGATCCAGCCGATGAAGCATTCAGGTGAATAGTATTGAAGTAAACATTGTAATTCGAAGATGCCGTTACAGAAGATACATTAATGGCCCTGATGGCGTCAGCAAGATTAGCGGACGGGGCCCTGAGATCGCCCAACAGGTTATTAAAAACATTTACGGTTGTACCCCCTGAGAGTGAAATTCCTCTAACCGCACCTGCTGTTGTCGCAATTGCGCCGGTTTCTGAAATATCATATATTTTATTTTTTGAAACATTTACCGTTGTTCCGCCGGCAACACTTACGCCATTTACAATTGGAGAAGTGATACCACTGCCACTCAATGTATGGATGTCATTGCCGTTTAAAGCGACTGCAGTTCCGCCCGTCACAGAAATACCTGTGATGGTGGACGATGCGCCACTGGATAAAAGGTTATTGATATTATTTTGAGATGCCGAAGCCAGGTTGTTGGAGCTTCCCAATGCTAGAGCAGTGATAGAGCCACCACTGTTTACGTTGCTAAACGTATTCAAAGTGAGGCTGCTGTTACCTCCCCCAAAATTAAAATTTGCCAGTGTTACGGCATTTGTTCCTCCGGTAATATTGTTGAAAGTATTTCCTGTAAAAGTTTTTGCAGGTCCATCTGTAGTTGAACTTCCTTCGCCATTTACCCAGCCTGCAATAGTAGTAGCGCCTGTAACAGTTATATTTGAAAAGTTATTGTTACTGGCATTGTTAGCAGATCCGTTCACAGACAAAGAACCCGTTGTAAAGAAAGTAACTGTACCACCAGCCCCTGTTTTATTGAAGGCGGTAATGATTGAATTATTGCTTACTGTTTTTGACCCTGCTGACGAAAGCGTTACATTATCACCCATAAATGTTACATTCCCGGCAGTGTTAAGCACCAGGTTGGTAAACTTATTCCCATTAATAGTTTGTGTAAGTGTTGCAGCTACGTTATTAATGAACGTTAGTCCGCCTGTGGAAGCAACGTTATAATTAATATTCTTAAAATCATTTCCGGATATGGAAAGATTACAGGCACCGGTACCCATGCCGTTTGAGATCATGGCGGAATTCGCAGTGTTGGCTGCGGCATAAGTGAGACCATCAACTAAATTATTGTTGATATTCATCGAGGTAGTTGCCTGTGTGGCAGCAGTTAGCGCATTTATTATCGTAATACCGTTACCATTGCTGAGGGTATTGTTAGTAAAGGTATTTCCTGTGATACTTGTGGTTAATGAATTTGCCGATGCCTGCAGACTGATCATATTACATCCGCCTGACATTGTATTTCCGGAAAAAGTATTGTTGGTTATATTGAGGGTATTACCTGAAGTATTGCTAACTACAATCCCGAAAAGGGCACCCCCGGTAGGACCGGATAAATTTGTAAAGCCCGTGAGAAGGTTATCAGCTATATTAACGGTTCCGTTTCCCCCGGCTGTACCAATGGAGATACCCTGCGTTTGCGAAGTATTTATTCCCTGTCCAAGGGTAATGGTATTATTCCTGATGCTATAATTCGAATTATTTAGGGTAACTGAGCCACTGATATTTAATCCCAGCAAAATACCCCCATGAGCTGACCCGCCGCCTGCTGTGTTGTTAACGTTGTTGTATTGAACAAGCAGGTTATTTTGATTAAAAGTACTTATTCCCTGGGTTGCCAATGTGCCGGTTCCGTAATTCCGAACTGTATTTCCCAGAGCGGGAGACGATCCACCAATGGAGTTATTTTGATCAATGTTTAAAAATGGGGTAACAGCATCACCAAATCCTCTCATATAAATTCCAATAAAACAATTTTGAACGGTATTACCTATTATAGTATTGCCATTGTTTCTCCCGGTTGCTGTGGTAATCACAATATCAGCAGTCATTGCCGTACGTACAACATTCCCAAAATAAATACCTTTACATCCATCCTGGAATGTAGTGGTAGTACCAGCTATATTGTTTCCCTTGTTCAATGTTATCACGCAATTTCTGATGGTATTGTTTTGGCAACCATCGCTGGCGCTTGTCTTAAAAAAACCATATCCATATTCCATCATAGCCGCACCACTTGCATTATTGTCCTGCAAATCGATGCCATCGAATGTAATGTAATCCGATCCTGATAATGCAACAATGCCATCCACCACAGCCGCAGACGTGCTGAGTGTAATAGTACCAACCGGCGCAATAATCTGGGGATTACTACCTGCCCCGGTACCTTTTGAAATGGTAATGGGATTTGAAAGGGTGCCCGTAGCAGTTATCACGAATCCACCCGCCGGTGCTGTTTCAGTATAACCGGGGTTTATACTTATCAAAACAGGTGCAACGATCGTAGCGGTATTCAGGTCAGAAATTGCCCCTGCTATTGTAGTGTAGGTTGGCGCAAGGCCGGAACTACCATTTGTAGTTACCTGCGCACTCAGTGTAGTCACCAGGAAACACATAATAACTGCGAAAAAGGTTGCTGGTGTAAAAATTTTGCTGATCTTATTTTGTATAAGCCGGGTAAAACTAAAGATTTGCATCGGTGACAGGTTTTGGTTTATATAATTCTTTTAAGTGCGTTGTATGCTATGTCAGGAGTGAAAGAAGCTAACATTTTTTTTGAGCTTATCGCCGGGGGAATTCACAACAAATTTCTTTCTCACTAAGTTTTTTCACCTCGTTAAGAAGCGTGCTGATGATATCCATTAACATTCGTCTTAAAAATGAATCATCCTCCGGTCAGGGAGATAAATTTCCTGGTGGTAGCGTGCTGAGTGATCTGAAGTAGTGATGTTTTGTTTTGCAGGGACAGATAGTATTTAAAACATGTTGGTATGGTGAATATAAAAATGTTTTTCGAATTTTAACTTTTTTTTTAAAATTATTTTCATTGCCCTCTTATGAACTATGGTTTGATGATTTTATCTGGCCTTATTCCGGGTACCTTACCAGAAACAGGTTAGAATTCCTGTTATAGGTCTAACTTTAATGATCATGAAGTTCACCCGGGAAAATAAATGATCTTAAAAAGAACCTGCGGCTATAAAATCGTACAAAAATGGCTGGCAGCTAAAGACAGGAAACCTTTTTTATTCCAGGAACAGGCCTGGCAGGAGATCCTTCATGGGAAGTCCGGTCTCGTAAATGCTCCTACCGGTTACGGTAAAACGTATTCCATATTTCTTGGAGCCGTCATACAATTTATTAATGCGCATCCTAAAAATTATCTTACTAAAAAAAGCAGCGGCCTGCAACTGCTTTGGATTACACCACTGCGTGCCTTAGGCAAGGATATTGGCAGGGCCATGGAGGAAGTGATTTCTTCCATAGGTATGCAATGGAACATTGGTATCCGGAATGGCGACACATCGATGAGTGAACGACAGAAGCAAAAAAAAAATATGCCGGAGGTATTGATCATTACCCCGGAAAGCCTTCATTTATTGCTTGCGCAGAAAGATTACCCGCTTAACTTTAAGCAATTAAAGATCATTGCAGTTGATGAATGGCACGAGTTGCTGGGAAGTAAAAGAGGGGTGCAGGTAGAGTTGGCTGTATCCAGGCTCATAGGGTTACGAAACAAAGAAATCAACCGCGAATTTATAAAACCGGAAAAGCCTAATACTTTTTCAATGGTTTCTGTCTGGGGGATCTCCGCTACCATTGGAAATTTAGAGGAAGCGAAAAATGTACTGCTCAGTCCCTTGTCGCTTTCATCAAATCACACCAACAGGGTGGATAATCACGGAAAAGATTTTAAAACGCCTATCATAACCGCTGCATACAAAAAAAAGATAGAAATCGTTTCTATCATCCCGGATGAAATAGAGAAATACCCCTGGGCAGGACACTTAGGCATCAAACTCGCCGATAAAATACTGCCGGTCATTTATAGTAATAACAGCACATTGATTTTCATAAACACAAGGGGCATGAGTGAGCGGTGGTACCAGGAACTTTTAACCATCGCCCCGGATCTTGCAGGTAATATTGCACTTCATCATGGCAGTATTGAACGTCAACTGCGGTTATGGGTGGAGGATGCACTTCACGCCGGTACGCTTGCTGCCGTTGTTTGCACTTCAAGCCTGGATCTTGGCGTCGATTTTCGCCCGGTGGAAACAGTGATACAGGTTGGTTCCCCGAAAGGAGTTGCCCGCTTTTTGCAACGTGCAGGCCGTAGTGGCCATCAACCAGGTGCAACCAGCAGGATCTGGTTTTTACCAACACATTCGCTGAAATTACTGGAAGCAGCAGCATTAAAAGAAGCCATTGCTATATCATTGATAGAAAGCAGGCAACCGTTCCTGTTATGTTTTGATGTGTTGCTGCAATACCTGTGTACCCTCGCTGTATCAGATGGATTTTACCCCGACGAGATTTTTGAGGAGATACGCGCCACGCATTGTTACGCAGATATAAAAAGGGAAGAGTGGCAACAGGTTCTGCAGTTCATCACCGCAGGTGGAGTTGCACTGCAGCAATATGATGATTTTAAAAAAGTAGAAATTATTGACGGGCTTTATAAAATTACGGGCCGCCGGATGGCAATGAGGCATCGTATGCATATTGGCACCATCGTAAGTGCTTCAATGCTGAAGGTGAAATTCATCAGCGGTGGATATATCGGGGTTATAGAAGAATACTTTATTTCGAAGTTAAAGGCTGGCGATGTCTTTACACTTGCAGGCAGGAAACTGGAGTTTCTCATGATCAAAGAAATGACCGTTCTGGTAAAAAAAAGCAATGCTTCAAAATCAATCGTGCCAAGTTGGGACGGCGGGCGAATGCCCTTAAGTGCTAATCTTGGCCAGATGCTAAGAAAGAAATTAGACGAAGTAGCAGACCTGGAAACAGCTTTGAAACAAGACAAAGAGCTTATTGCATTGAAACCTCTTTTCGATCTCCAGAAAAAATTATCAAAGGTTCCAAAAGCAAGTGAATTATTGATTGAACATATAGAAACAAAAGACGGCTTTCATTTATTTGTATACCCCTTCGAAGGAAGGCTGGTACACGAAGCAATGGCTGCACTCCTAACCTTCCGGATCGGCCGCATCACACCCATTACTTTTTCATTTGCGATGAATGATTATGGATTTGAATTATTAAGCGATCAACCTATTCCGTTAGATGATGCAAACGTGTACGAGCTCTTCTCGGAAGAAAATCTTTTTGACGATATCCAAAAAAGTGTGAACGCATCTGAAATGGCGCGACGCAAATTTCGCGACATAGCCGTAGTAGGTGGCCTCATATTCCAGGGCATGCCCGGTGAATATGTGAAACAAAAGCACCTGCAGTCATCCGCTTCATTATTGTTCAATGTTTTTTCAGAGTACGAACCAGGTAATCTTTTGCTCCGGCAGGCTTACAACGAAGTAATGGAACAACAAATGGATGAACCGCGGCTGCGCAATATGCTGCAGCGGGTACAAAAAAGCACCATCATCATAACTTTCCCCGGGCGGCTGACCCCGTTTTGTTTTCCGATAAAAGTTGACAGTATGCGGGAGAATATGACCTCTGAAAAATTAGAGGACCGGGTTAGAAAAATGCAGGAACAACTGGGTAAGTGATGGAAACCAGCATTAAATAAATCATGCAAATTATAGGGAGGTAGTGATTGACATGCTAGAAATTGAAAGTAAATCTTCCAGCTTTGTCAATCATCTGCGCCTGTAATATTGTGGCCCATCTTCCTTAATAAATAAGTTCCTTCCTGTTTACGGTGTAAAGGATAATAAATACGAGGGGAATGAATAATGCAAACAATCCAAATCCCTGCACAGCACCTGAACCCAAAAACAATACCGTTGCTGCAATAGGCAACAACTCCCCTATCAGCCAAAATATATAACCCTGTTTTTTGCGTTTCCGCATTTCCAGTGCACCATAAAGGCATAATGCCCCTGCCACAAGTGTAAGAATCAAAATGGGTAATTTGTTCTCCAGCGCCTTTTGTTGCAGATCAAGCATTTCAGGAGAGATCATGCCTTTTGCCCATCCAGGTGCGTCGTTCATCTTACCGGAATCAAGCAGATCTTTTGTTTTATCATAATTTTTTTGGGCTGAAAAATAACCCCATACCCCTCCAATAAAACTAAAAAGGATGGTTCCAATAATAGTGAGAATCGTGAGTACCTTTAAACCGGTTGGCAGTTGTGGCTCCTCTGCGGTAAAGTCGTTTGAAATTAAATCGGTCATGTTTTAAGTAGTTTGAGGCAAATTAGTTTCTTTCAAAATAAAATACAAACTTATTTGGACAGAAGGTTGCCTTGTCCTGTCGTTGATGCGATTATTAAGACCCGGTTTACCAGGCTAGTGAACGGCATTCACTTAATTACAGCTCCCCAGGCAAAACACTTTCCCTTTTAACGCTCTGGACTTTATATTTGCATCTCATGCCGATGTACCTTCCGTTCGAATTATTAAACAACCAGTTCTTAGTCACTGCGGGAAGAAGCATTTTCTGGGAAAATGAAAGTGCACTCATTCTTTCAGATCTGCACCTGGGCAAATCCGGCCATTTCAGAAAAAGCGGTATCGCCATTCCGCAGGCTGTTTTGGTAGAAGACATGCATCGCCTTGTAGCACAGATACAATTTTATAAGCCGCAAAAAATTATTGTTGTCGGAGACCTTTTTCACAGCAATGCCAATAAAGAACATGACTTTTTTTTGAAATGGAGAAATGACCTCGAACATTTGCCCGTGCACTTAATAAAAGGCAATCACGATATTCTTAAAGAAAGCTGGTACCGCGAAGCAGGTATCACCCTACACAAACATAGCCTTACCATTGGAGATTTTTCTTTCATGCACGATATCAATGATTGTAGTGACGATGAAAAGACTTATTGCTTCAGTGGTCATATTCATCCGGGAATAAGAATGCGGGGTGCCGGCCGGCAGGCATTACAGTTAGCCTGTTTCTTCTTCGGAAAAAAATATGCGGTACTTCCCGCTTTTGGAAAATTTACGGGAACTGTTGCGCTTACACCTGAAAAAGGAGATGCGGTCTTTGCATTGGTTGAGGGCAATGTGATGCGTATGCAGTAGTATTTTGAGGACTAAAGCAACATCGATCTTACGTCAATTTACGCCCTTCCTGTGGTCCTGCTTCCTTCAGATCATCAAATCTGTAACCACGCAAAAAATCATTAATGCCCATTTTTTTCTTCCCTTCCATCTGCAATTCGATTATCCCGATAAACCCATCAATGCTGGCGAATCGGAGATAGGTCTTTTGGTCGGTCTCAAATTCACCGGGAGCCACGGTTGGCGCCGTGATTATTTTTTGTGCCTTAAAAATCTTGAGTTTTTTATGTTGCAAGCTGGTAAAAGCAGCGGGCGAAGGCGATAACCCCCTTATTAAATTGTAAATATCGCCGGTAGTATTATTCCAGTTGATCAGGCAAGTTTCTGTGAAAATCTTTGGAGCATGAAGCAAAGAGGAATGGGTATCGGCTGCTTTATGCTTGCTGATGACTGCACCTTCCTCCTGCGGCAATTCTTTCAGTTCATTGTTCTCCATTGCACGAATTGTTCTTATCAACAACCCTGCGCCAATTTCTTTCATTGTGTCATGCACCTGCCCGGCATCGTCCTCTTCATTTATCGCAAAAGATTCCTGTAATAAAATATCGCCGGTGTCTATTTCATGCCTGAGCTTAAAAGTAGTTACACCCGTAAATTTTTCGCCGTTGATGATCGCCCAATTGATGGGCGCCGCTCCCCGATATTGGGGTAATAACGAGCCGTGAACGTTGATTGTCCCTTTTGGGGGCATATTCCATACCACTTCCGGCAACATTCTAAAGGCAACGACTACCTGCAGATCCGCATGCAATGATCGCAGCTGTTCAATAAAAACGGGATTTTTTAATTTTTCAGGTTGCAGGACATGGAGATTTTGTGCTAAAGCATATTCTTTTACAGCGCTTTGTTGCATTTCCATACCACGGCCGCCGGGTTTGTCAGGTGCGGTAATCACGCCAACAATGTTGTAACCTGACTGCACCAATCTATCCAGTGAGGCTACTGCAAACTCCGGTGTACCCATGAACACAATGCGTAACCCGCTGGTTGGCTTGCCGCCGCCGAATGGAAAGGCCGTAGCCGCCGGAATATGTTGAGCCTCTTTATTTTTTTCGATCATGTTGTGTGGATTGCTCCTGTGATGGCCTGGTTTTGAAATGAATGGTAAGGCGTTTTTATTCGTATTGCTTATCAGAAGCCAGTTGTGAGCAGGCAAAACCTTGCCGGGCTAAAGACAGCATCAAAAATCATCATACAAAAGATACTTTTTCCTGACTGCCTTAAATGCCGTTAACCCAGGTTGCCAGCTTTTTCTTATTTCATTCTCAGGAACATTTTCTTTCAACTGCCGCATTAAAATATCATTTCCCGCAAGGGTATTAAAGAAATTATTTTTTAAAAAGAAACTGTCTTTTGCGGGAAATAGTTTGTAAGCGTTCAGTAAATATTTCACCTGGATTTTTCCATCCAGCTTTTTCAGTACTTTATCTACGGAACCTGACAAATTCCAGCCGTAACATTTCTGTCCATAACATTTACTGCTCTTTGCGCCGTCGTTTGGCTGGGGTGTAAAAGCGAATAAATTTTTAGGCATGGCCGGATGCCCAAAAATCTGGAATGGAAGATCAGTGCCCCGGCCTTCACTGAATACCGTTCCTTCAAAAAAACAGGTGGAGGGATACAAGTAAATGCTTTGCATTTGTTTTAAATTTGGAGAAGGATTTACCGGTAACACATACCTGGTCCGGTGGTCATAATTTTTACATTTGATCACCTGCACATGAAAAGGCGTGTCTGCACCCGGCGTGGTTGTTACATTATAAGCATTGATCCTGTTTGCTTCCGGCGACAACAGGTTTTCACCGGCAAGCATCAACGCATATTCGCCGATGGTCATCCCATAAACGATAGGTATTGCCTGCATACCAACAAAACTTTTGAATTTCATATCCAGCACCGGTCCATCCACGTAAAATCCATTTGGATTTGGCCGGTCCAGGATCAGTAAAGGTTTGTGCTGCTCCAATGCTGCTTCTAAAAAAAATTGGAGGGAAGATATGTAAGTGTAAAATCTTACGCCAACATCCTGTATGTCGAAAATCAACACATCTACTCCTTTAAAATCTGCGGCTGTAGGTTTTTTATGATCCCCATACAGACTGGTGATCGGGATGCCGGTTTTTTTATCGAACCCGTTTTCAACATGTTCCCCCGCGCCTGCATTTCCCCGAAATCCGTGTTCGGGACCAAAAATCTTCACCACATTGATCCCGCTTTTCAGCAGGGTATCAACAAGGTGTGTATTTTTAACCATACTCGTCTGGTTGGCAAAAACGGCTACCGATTTCCCCTCAAGCATTGGCAGGTACACCGTCATTCTTTCTGCACCGGGAATCACAGCTGATTGCGCCCTCAACCCGCTACCCGTATTTATATAGATCATTAAGGCAAGTGCCAGCAAATACTTCATTTTTCAAAGGTCTTTAAAGTTTTTTAATTGTTAAGCGGGTTTCTTAATTTTGGCATTCTTTTTATTACAAAGGAATGTTGCCTGCTGAGGCAGTCAACGCATCGAAGCCGGATATAATTTGCGGCGGATTAACAAAAAAAATAAAAACATGCAACAGGTTAAAGAAGGTGATGTAGTAAAAGTACATTACACAGGAAAACTAACATCGGGTGAGCAATTTGATTCATCTGTAGATCGGGAGCCCTTAGAATTTACTGTAGGTGCCGGGCAGATGATTAAAGGATTTGATAATGCATTACCCGGCATGGCAATCGGTGAAAAGAAAACGATCAATATTCCTGCAGAAGAAGGGTACGGCGAAAGAAGCGATGAAGCGATCATCCCTTTTCCAAAAGAAAATATTCCTGACGATATGAAACTGGAGGAGGGCATGACCCTTACCCTGAGCAACCAGGATGGGCAGCCAATGCCTGTAATAGTAAAGGAAATTAAGGAGGATGTAGTGATCCTTGATGCTAATCACTTCCTGGCAGGACAGGAATTGATATTTGATATTGAATTGGTGGAAATAACATAAGCCAGCCAGGCGAGTGAATAAGCAAATTTAAAAGCAGTTCGTGAAAGTGAACTGCTTTTATTTTGTGGTCCATTATTCCTTATTTTTAGGCCCTTATAAAAAAAATATGATGACAATAAATGAGCAGGAACTTACCGAACGCTTCATGCGGTACTTAAAAGTAGATACTCAAAGTGATCCGCTGTCTAATAATTATCCAACTACAGAAAAGCAAAAGGACCTCGGTAAGATTTTATCAGCGGAACTAAAAGCTATGGGTTTGAACGCGGTGGAACTTGATGCTTTTGGATATGTATATGCTAACATTCCTTCCACGAGTGGTAAGAAAAATATTCCTGCGATATGCTTTTGTTCGCATGTTGATACAGCGCCGGATTGCAGTGGCACTAATGTAAAACCGTTGCTGCACAAAAGCTACAACGGTGAAGATATTGTTTTACCTGATGATACATCCCAGGTATTAAATGTAAGAGATTCTCCTTATTTAAGTACGCAGATTGGCAACAACATCATTACAGCCAGCGGCAACACGTTATTGGGTGGCGACGATAAGGCCGGGGTGGCCGTCATTATGCAGGCCGTTCAATACCTGGTTCAACATCCGGAACTCAAACATGGAGATATCAAAATATTATTCACTCCCGACGAAGAAGTGGGCAAAGGAACGGCAAAGATTGATATGAAAAGATTGGGTGCCGAATTTGGTTATACGCTGGATGGTGGGGAAGCCGGTTGCCTGGAAGATGAAACTTTCAGTGCCGATGCTGCAACCATCATCATTCATGGGGTGATCGCACATCCCGGGTATGCAAAAGACAAGCTGGTAAATGCTATTAAGATTGCTGGTGACATACTGGATGCTTTACCAAAAACTGAATGGAGCCCCGAAACAACGGAAGGCAGGGCAGGCTTTGTTCATCCGGTAGCTGTAAACGGTATTGCAGAAAAAGCTACCATCAGTTTTATTGTGAGAGATTTCACCACCGCGGGACTTACAGAACACCACAGCAGGCTCAAAAACCTGGCTTTAGAAATAGTTGCAAAATATCCAGGCACTACGATGGAATACGTGCAGCAGGAACAGTACCGTAACATGAAGGAGGTACTGGACAAACATCCCCAGGTTGTAGCATATGCAGCAGAAGCCATTAAGCGTTCAGGCCTTGACGTTAAAACAGAAAGTATCCGTGGGGGGACTGACGGCAGCAGGTTGAGCTACATGGGCCTTCCCTGTCCGAATATTTTTACAGGAATGCAGAACATTCACAGTAAGCAGGAATGGATTGGAGTGAAGGATATGATGAAAGCGGCAGAAACTATCGTTCATCTTTGCATGATCTGGGAGGAGAAAAGCTGATCTCAAAGTTCGATCACTTCACAATCCCGCATATTACTTCCATCAACAACAAAACGTAACAGCGTTCTAATCTTATGCCAACCTTGTTTTCCGGCAGCACCCGGATTCATATGCAGGCAACCGGTCTTGTCGTCATACATTATTTTTAGAATATGGGAATGGCCGCTGATGAATAACGTTGACTGGTTGAGCAGAATTTCATTTTTTATGCCGGGTGCATACCTGCCGGGATAACCGCCAATATGCTGCATGAATACCTTAACTTTTTCACAGGTAAAATGTAATTTTTCAGGGTAAACATCCCTGATGTCTTTGCCATCAATATTGCCGTACACACCCCGCACCGGGCGTTTGCTTTTTTCTTTGAGCTGATTTGCGAGTTCAATTGTGCCAAAGTCGCCCGCATGCCATATTTCATCACAATCTTTAAAATGAACAAAAACAGTTTCGTCCAGGTAATTATGTGTATCCGATATAAGTCCAATTCTTGTCAACGTAACTTAAATTAAAATGGTAAATTTGAAGTAAGATAATTAAGAATAATGGGTTATGAATGACAACTGTGTAAGTAACAGGAAAAATAGCTTTAATGAAGATGTTATTTCATTGACGTTGTAAAGCACTTTACATTATTGCGCTCAAATTTTTAATTCAACATTCTCTATTCGATGACATATTGCAGGAATTTTATTTACCACATCCATCATTACAGGTGGAAAAATTATTTCCTGTTGCTGTCGCTCGGCAAGAGCTATATCCAGGTTATTAAAAGCTTCTACATTTCATAATCGCATAATTTATTATTCTCAACTCATAACTCTCCCATGCCTCATTATCAAAAAGCGGGTCTCATTCCACACAAGCGTCATACGCAGTTTCGCAAACCTGATGGAAGTTTATATTCGGAACAGCTATTTTCAACCGAAGGATTTTCAAATGACTATTCCCTGCTTTATCATACTTATGCACCTACGCTTATCGTAAAGTGTGACGAACCCATTGATGTGTCGCCAAAAATTGCGGAAGAAAAAATGCTGAAGCACCGCAGCCTGGAGGGTTTTAAGGTTAAACCAGAACCGGATTACCTGCAAAGCCGCAAAGCTGTTTTGGTAAACAATGATTGCCATATTGTGCTGGCAGCGCCGCAAAAAAGCATGACGGATTATTTTTATAAAAATGCGGATTCAGACGAAGTGATTTTTATACATGAAGGAAGCGGTGTATTAAAAACCTGTTATGGCGAATTAAAATTTAGTTATGGAGATTATGTCGTTGTTCCGAGAGGCTGTATCTACCAGATTCATTTTGATACGGAAGACAACCGGTTATTTATCGTAGAATCGCATGCGCCTATCCGTTACCCTAAGAGATATTTAAGTACGTATGGCCAGTTAATGGAACATGCACCTTATTGTGAAAGGGACATACGTACCCCTGGAAACCTGCAAACATTTGATGAGAAAGGAGATTTTATTATTAAGACAAAAAAGCAGGGCTATCTCTACGGGATCCATTACGGCACACATCCATTTGATGTAATTGGCTGGGACGGATGCTGCTATCCGTATATTTTTAGCATACACGATTTTGAACCCATTACCGGGCGTGTACACCAGCCGCCACCTGTGCACCAGACTTTTGAAACCAATGCTTTTGTAATATGTTCGTTCGTACCAAGGTTATTTGATTATCATCCATTGGCAATTCCTGCACCTTACAACCACAGTAACATCGATAGTGATGAATTACTGTATTATGTTGATGGTGATTTTATGAGCCGCAAACATGTTACCCGTGGTATGATCACTTTACATCCTGCCGGGATACCACACGGGCCACACCCGGGACTAGCAGAGAAAAGTATTGGTGCCAAAGAAACAAAGGAACTGGCGGTAATGGTGGATACATTTCACCCATTGCAATTAACGGAAACAGCCCTGGAAATCGAAAACGAAGGGTATGTAATGAGCTGGGCGGAATAGAAAATCTCCCAGGGTTAGATCCATGTCTTTCCTGAGTGAAAAAAAAGTTTTACATTGTTCCAAAAATAAAAAATCACTTATGCTCAAATTTAATGAACTAAAAACAGGAGATTATGTTTTTGCCGATAATGACGGGGATAAAAAGCGCGGGGAAGTTATCAACGTGAATGCTGATGAAAAGCAGGTTTGCATAGATACCGGCGCACAATCCTTTTGGTACGAAATGAACCAGGTATCTCCAGTACCCATCAATGATAATGAGTTAACCAATCTCAAATTCCATAAACATACCAATGAAGATGGAACAATAAAATATTCGAAGGGGGCTTTCAGGATCCTTATTTCAAAAGACTCAGATTTTTCGAGGATGGAAATATGGTACCGCGATGAAACCAGGCATATTGTGACTTCACTGGATTTACACCAATTGCAAAATCATTATCATGAAATGACAAAAGTGCATTTAAACGATGCATCTTTCGACTGATTCATACAGAAAAAATCCGCCTCAAACAAATAAAAAACCCCCGAATAATCAGGGGTTTTTTAGTACAAACTATTTATTTTTTATTAATTCGCAGGTGTATTGATTGTTTCTTTTGATCTATCCGCGCCTGTTTTTTTTGCTTTTGGAGCTGCCGTATTCGTAGCTTTGGCGTTTTCGATAGCATTTTTCTCTGCAATCCTTTGACGGTTTGCTACGCTTAATGTCTTTTTCTTGCGGAGTTGACCCGAAGCAGGATGCGCTGCTTCAATTGCAGTTACAGGCTTTACAGCTACCTTTTTTTCCTGAGCAGAAGCTCCAAATCCAAGTCCCAAAAAAATACCAGTTGCAAGTAATAATTTTTTCATGATGTTTTTTTTAATATTAAATATCAAACGAATTAGAAATGGCTGTAAGGCACTACACCGAAAAGCCTGCGTCAAATATACATTTCTTTGTTCCCACGAAAAAATAAATTGTGTGCCAGTGTTTTGCAGCCATTACCTGCCTCTTTGATCAAGAACCCGGAGCAAAAACAGCCTGACTGCGGGCGAATTATTTTTGCCTTAAGCAACAAGCAGAAATATTCACATAAAAAAATCCTCCCGGTATTAGCGGGAGGATCAATATTAAAGCATTAAAAAAATTATTCAGCTTTTGGTTCTTCCGCACCTGTTGCAGAATCTGCAGCAGATGTTTCAACTTTTTCAGGAACAACGGTTTCGCCAGAAGCGGCATCATTGTCCATTTTAGCTTTTAAACCAGCCAGGATGCCAAGATCACCAAGGGTTGCTTTCTCTACTTTGCTCTGAATATTCTTCACAGCTTTTTTTGTAGAATCAGCTTCCGCTCTTTTTTCCTTCATCACAATCTGCTTTTCTTCTTCTTTTTCCTGCTCCCACAAACGGGTATGACTTAAAACAATGCGTTTGTCGTTACGGTCAAATTCAATAACCATGAAAGAAGCAATCTCATCAGCACCAATTGTTTTACCATCTTCTTTTACCAGGTGGCGTGCAGGTGCATATCCTTCCAGGCCGTATGGCAATTGCACCGTAGCGCCTTTGTCATCTTTTTTAACGACAGTTCCTTCATGGATACTTCCTTCAGAAAATGTTGATTCAAGTGAATTCCATGGATCTTCTTCAATTTGCTTATGACCCAACTGAAGTTTACGGCCGTCCTTATCAATGTTAAGAATAACAACTTCAATTTCATTTCCAACCTTCGTGTATTCATTCGGGTTATTGAAACGCTTCAACCAGCTCAGGTCGCTGATGTGGATCATGCCACCAATTCCGGTTGATAGTTCAACAAACACTCCGTAAGGTGTAATGTTCTTTACAGTGCCCTTGTGACGACTATTTTCAGGGAATTTAGTTTCGATCGTGCTCCATGGATCTTCCGTCATCTGTTTGATGGAAAGACTCATTTTGCGGGTATCCTTATCAAGTGTTACCACTTTTGCTTCGTACTCATCAGCAAGCTTAAAGAATTCTTTTGCATTAATCGGCGTATTCGCCCAGGTAATTTCACTTACGTGAACCAGGCCTTCTACACCAGGCATAATCTCCAGAAAAGCACCGTAGTCTTCAATGTTAACTACTTTACCTTTCACGATCTCGCCTTCTTTCAGGTTCTCAGCCAGCGTATCCCATGGATGCGGTGTGAGTTGTTTTAAGCCTAAACTAATACGTTTCTTGTCATCATCAAAGTCAAGTACCACAACGTTCAGTTTCTGATCCATCTTCAATACTTCTGATGGGTGGTTGATACGTCCCCATGAAATATCTGTTATGTACAATAAACCGTCTAAACCACCAAGGTCAAGGAATGCACCAAAGTCAGTAATGTTCTTAATCGTTCCTTCCAGTACCTGGCCTTTTTCAAGTTTACCGATGATCTCAGCCCTTTGAGCTTCGATATCGCTTTCAATAAGTGCCTTGTGAGAAACAACTGCATTCTTAATGGCTTCGTTTATCTTAACCACTTTAAATTCCATTGTTTTACCTACAAACTGATCATAATCAGTTACAGGCTTCACATCGATCTGGGAACCCGGAAGAAAGGTTTCCATTCCAAATACGTCAACGATCAAACCACCTTTCGTTTTACTGGTAACAAGACCTGTAACGATCTCGCCGGTTTTATTAACTTCTACGATTCTTTCCCATGCCCTGGTAATGCGTGCAGATTTGCGGCTCAGGTTAAGATTTCCTTCCCTGTCCTCTTTCTCTACTACCATTACTTCAATGATGTCACCCACTTTCACTCCACCGGGAATATCCCTGAATTCATTAAGTGAAATAAGTCCATCACTTTTGAAACCGATGTTTACAACAGCATCTGTTTTTGTGAGTGATTCTACAGTTGCCTGTATCATTTCACCATCATTGATCTGTTTAAAAGTGTTGTCATAAACGGAATCATACTTAGCTTTTTCGTCTTTAGAATAAGCTGCAACGTTACGTTTATCCCTGGTCCAGTCAAAATCATCGTGTGCAGTTTCCACACGGGGTTCAAATTTCTGTTCAGGTTCTGCAATGGTTTCCACCGGGGTTTCCACAGGGATTTCTACCGGGGTTTCTATCGTTGCTTCAACAGGATCATTTGTTGTCGCAGTATCTTGTGCCGCATTTGCAGCCAAAGATTCCTGATCTTCTGCGTTTAGTTGTTTGTTAATATTAAAAGACATAAAATTTATCCCGCGGTTTTTTTTAACGGGGCTGCAAAAATAAGGTTTTATTCGGAAATTTTCTATATAATCCTGGCCTCAGAGGGCATCACTGTAAAATAAAAGAGCCCCTCATTTCTGAAGGGCTCTTTCAAAATATTAAAACTGATTAATGTGTAATAACTCTTTCAGACTGTAACCTTTTGCCAGAAACGTCAGTAAGATCAATCACGTAAATCCCTTTTGGAAGTTTGCTCAGATCTACATCCATTCTTTGATAAATAGCGCTAACCGCATAGGTTTTGCTGAATACCCTTGAACCTTTGCTATCATAAATAGTCAGGATCCTTGGCTTCTGCTGCAGATCATTGGCACCGCCGTTGAATCTTACCTGGAAAACACCATTGTTCGGATTTGGATAGATGAACAAAGTTGTTGAAGTTGAATCGAACAAGGTGACACTGCCGGAAGCCTTCCCGCTACAAGGAGTTGAATCAGTTACTTCAAGACTTAATTCACCAATCGCATCAACATCAGCCTGGTAGTTCGCCGAATTTGCACCTGGGATTGCTATTCCATTTGCGAACCATTGGTAGGTAGCAGCACTACTAGGTGAAGGTGTGATGTTTGATGTAGCGTTTGTTATTAAACCCGGATATAAGTGTGTATAAGGTGCCAGTGATACAGTAATTGTTGGATCAGGACTTAATATTTTAAAAGGTATAACCAGCGGTGCCGCAGGACAGGTAGCGTTGGTCACTGTAATTGTATAATTTGTTGACGCAGAAGGTGCTGCATAAACAGTGTTTTCTTCTGTACCTGCAACGTACGGTATTGTGCCTGCTGGATCAAGGAATAAACCTGTTGCAGGACTCCATACACCAGTTAAAGGAGTACTTGTGGTGGTAGAATAAGTTAATGTAATTGTCCAGTCAAGTAAAGTTCCTGCATCAGGACTTGCATAGTCAAATACACCCAATGTCCAGACGCCATCCGGGATAGAATAGAGGCCGGCGAAAGTAAATACATTGGCGTTTCCGGGACTCAGAGATGTAGGGCTTGAAGGAATACCTGCTACCGGGGCAGCTACTGCATCCGGTGCAAAAATGCCTGTCCATGGATCAGTACCAGAAACCAAGGTGGCGGTACCTGTAGAACTGATGACGGTGCCGGCGAAGCCGGTTGTAATACCCGGACCACCTGTTGACGTAAGGGCATAATCAAGGTTCAACACATTGCCATTTGGTGCTTTTAAGGCAAAGATTAAATCTCCAACAAAAGCGTCTCTTACATTTAAAGTGACAGTAGCACCAGTAATCACTGAACCTGCAGGAAGTGCCGGAACCGTGATGGCATTGGTAATACCTACTACATCATCCAAATCAGGGATGTCCCCCAACGGAGGTGCGATTGGGCCAGAAGTATAAGAAGTTGTGGTGGAAGAAGAAACACCGCTTACGTTTGTTATTGAAAGCTGGATTGGTGAGCCTGGTGGAATTGGCGTACAGCTTGAGTACGATGATGTATTCACAGTGATTACAAGAGGATCAACGGTTAAAGTTGCAACTGAGCTAAAATCAACCGCTGTACAACCGCCGCTTATTACAACGCGGTACCTATATCCGGTAAGGCCGCTATTAATATTTGCGATCGTGAGGGTATTACTGGTTGCTCCACTAATACCTCCACCATTAAGAACGGTGGTCCACGGAGCAGTTGCACTTACCTGCTGCTGCCACTGATAAGAAAGAAAAGTTCCTGTTGCAGCTGAAGTAAAAGTAGCACTATTGCCGCATGTTACACTGGCTGAAGCCGGTTGCGTATTAAAAACTCCCTGGATACAAGGGATAATATTCACTGAATAATCTTCAGTTTCGCCAAAAACATAGGTGGTACAGGCATTGGCGCCGGTAAGAACCGTGTTGTATCTAACTCTCAC
>JACMPR010000231.1 GCA_014377385.1 Ferruginibacter sp.
TCTACATTACTGCTATGCCCGGGCCTGTTGGCAATGATGTGGGCTTTAATGGGATAACCGATCAATGCCAGGTCACCGATAATATCCAGTAGTTTATGCCGGGCAGGTTCATTTGGAAAACGCAACTCAAGGTTGTTTAAATAACCCTCCGTTTTTACTTCGACTTTGGTACGGCCAAATGCTTTTGCAAGGCGACCCATTTCTTCTTCGGTAACGGGTTTATCAACCACAACAATTGCATTATTGATATCGCCTCCTTTAATAAGATTATTGTCAATCAGCATTTCCAGTTCATGCAAAAAACAGAAAGTACGGCAGGGCGCAATTTCAGTTTGAAATTCTTTCATGCTTTTTAAACTCGCGTGCTGCGTTCCTAAAACAGGGCTATTGAAATCGATCAGTGTAGTGATCTCATAATTAGTAGCCGGTAAGGCGGTCAGTTCTACTCTTTTCTTTTCATCATAAAAAGAAAGGTTTGTATCGATGGTGTACCAGGCTTTGGCAGCATCCTGTTCCACTACTCCGGTTTCTTCAATCTTGTCAACGAACGGGCCGCTGCTGCCATCAATGATAGGAATTTCAGGGCCGTTTATTTCGATCAGGCAGTTGTCAACTCCCATACCAACCAGTGATGCCAGTACATGCTCTACCGTACTCACTTTTACCTCATTCAGCTCAAGTGTAGTGCCCCTGGATGTATCGGTTACAAGATCACAATCTGCTTTAATAATGGGGCTTCCCGGAAGATCCACCCTTTGAAACTGGAAGCCAAAACCTGCATGCGCTGGTTTCAGTGTCATATCAACATTAATACCTGTGTGAAGGCCCGTACCTGAAATACTTATAGCTGCTTTTAGTGTGTGTTGCTTATCCGGGTTGAAATTTTTATCCATGCGGCGAAATTCAATTTGCGCAAAGATATTTTAAATTTCTTTGTAACATATAATCAACTGCTCAAATATGAAAGGATGTGATAAAATGCATGCAGATTAAACAGATATTGTATTGCCCCTTCCTTTTAAATGGTGATCAGTAAAATTTGTGCCGTCAAAACTGGAACTGGAAACTTCCGAAAATACCAAACCTTGCAGTTTTTGCCAACGTGCCGGGAGTTTGAGATAAGCGCCATACAAAATCAAGCCGGAGTAGTTTGAAAATATTATCAATGCCGGTCCCAACTTCTAAATAGGTGGTGCTGTTCAGGGTTTTAAAAGTATTTTTTGCATCATTAAGGGTAGCATTTGCATCGCTCAAAGATCCCCAGAGTGATTTTGCGTTCCAGAATTGCCGCCATTTTAGTTTACGGGTCAGCGGGATAAAACGAAATAGGCCGGAACCGATGTTGTGTTCTATGTTTATGCCGGCATATTGATCGCTCAGGTATTCAAATCGGTTCATAAGATTATAAACGTTTCCATTGTAATAGTAAATGTCATTTCCGGGATGATTTTCTAAAAAGGTAAATGGAAGGGTGCCAAAAACTTTTCCTGCATACAACTTGTAAGAAAAAGAACCGTAAGGAGATATTTTTACTTTGTCTTTAATGGACGCAGACAGCTTGGTATAATCATAAGCGCTGCCGGTGATTCCCTTTATTCCTTTTGTGGCCATTATTTCCACCACAGGATATTTTGTTCCCAATGAATACCGGAAATAATCACCCTGGATAAATGTTTCAAGATATGCCCAACGTAATTTTAGAGCGACTTCAAAACTTGTTAGCGGCGCTCCTTCTGTTGTTGGAAAATTTGATTTAAACGGAAGATTTTGTAATGGGGTAAAAGCATGATGTGCTAAAAATAATTCAGTTGAAAATCCAGCTTTGCCCCATTCTTTAAAAACCTCAAACCGTACTTCCTTCGTCTGGATAAATTTCCTGTTCACGTTTGGTTTGCGGATAGCGAGCGAAAAAATATTATCCTGGCTAACTTCACCAATCTGGCTAATGCCATTATCAATGTCATTGCTGTAAGCGGCGTGCAGCCGCAGACGTGGACTTTTTTTCAAAATCCAAAAAGCCTCCGCCAGCCCTTTTAATTTTTTATCGGTGGTTCCGTATGCCAAGTACCCGTGCAAATAAATGTGTTTGTTGAAACCAGTATTGGTCCCGAGATCAAAACGAAACCGGGTTCCTTCCCACATATTGCCGCTTATCCAGTTAAACCACGGGCCAATTTCGAGGTTGCCAATATTTTTATAGCCTGAGCCCAAAAACTTTAAGGTTCGTTCCAGTTTTTGGAATTTCGGCATCTGAAGCAATTTATCAATGGTGGTATAAATAGCCTTTTCATTAACAGATAAACTGTCATGCCTTAGCCCGCTCCATGCGGAGTCCGTTACATTGGTAAGCCCATCATTTGTCTTTACAATCTCTTCAATTTTCTGCTCCTTAAAAAAATTATTGATTGAATCGTTGTTGATGATAATGTTACGGTAAGAGGTTGATTTTCGACCAATCAATGTCAGCGATTGTTTTCCAAGCACCCGAAAGTCGGCAAAGAATTTATCCCTGTTCAAAAAATAAATACTGTCGTTAACCGGTATGAATTCCTGGAACACGCTGATCCTGTCAATAAAATTAATATTTGCATCCTTTCCAAGGTAAAGAGATACTTTTTGTATTTGCCAGGTTTGAGCAAATACCCACGCATCTCCTTCAAAAGTATTCTGGCCGGGGCGTTTCGGGCGAAATACAAAGTGATAGATCTTCTTTTCTCCAAACGTCTGTGTATCGGGCACAGAAAACGAATAATAATCATCCGCGTTGTCATTGAACGGACCAATAAAATCCTTGTCCATAACGTTTACGAAATTACCATACACATTTATGTTCTGGTTCATAACACCGGTCAGCTTTGAGATGCTTTCATTCTTAAAACCCTTAGTGTTACTGGCCCGGATGTTCTCGTAAAACTTCTTTGGATTTTTCTGGTAACCGTAATCGCTGATGCTTTCCAAAAGATATGCAGGTAAAAAAGGGTCTTTTTCCGAAGTGCTGTCAATATTTTCCAAAACAAATGTGAAAGGTTTGAGTAACGGGTTTTTCTTTATTCTGCCAACCTTAAAATTCTTTACGTCAACTTCCAGTTTGTTATAAGCTTCATAACCAAAATTTGAAAGGTTATAGCGGTTGTACTGCTTCTTTTTACTCATAATCTTTCTCCACAAAAACAACCCTTTATTGAATTTTGCCTTTATTATTACGTTGTTTGTTAATCCACCCCGCTGCAGCTGAATGTTAATCGGGAGATTGTTGTTTGAATCTCTGACTGCTATAATGAACAATGCATAGCCTACATAACTTACCACGAGGCTGTCTTTTTTCAGGCTGTTTACCACAATCCTGAAGTTCCCGGCACTGTCAGAAGTATTCCCAACACCTGTTCTCTTAACGTAAACCGATGCGTAAGTAACCGGTTCTTTGGTATGCGCATCGAGAATGGTGCCGGTTATAACTACCTGAGCAAAAGAGGATGAAACAGAGAAGAAGAGTATTGTAGCTAAGAAAAAGTATGTGTAAGAAAATTTCAATGTCTGGTCGGGTTATTCAGTTATAAATAGGCTGGCATGTACGAATAAATACTTCACCAGGGTTTTTGCAGGGCTTTAAAATAGCCCGCAATCATTTATTTACCATCATTTCTTTAATTATTTTTTCCAGTTCAATGATCCTTTTTTCTAATTGAGGCAGGTTACGCGTAATGGCCTGGCTCCGCAAAGCAGCAGTGTAGTCATATGCAGGGGAACCGGTAACTGCGGAATTAGGTATTTTGATAGATTTGCTTACACCACTTTGCGCATTAATTCTACTGCCATCTGCAATCTGAATATGTCCAACAATCCCCGCCTGTCCACCGATCATAACATTTTTACCGATCTTGGTGCTGCCGCTTACACCACTTTGAGCTGCAATTACACTATTGTTACCAACCTCTACGTTATGGGCGATTTGCAACAGATTATCAAGCTTCGCACCCGATCTTATCAGGGTACTTCCAATGGTTGCACGGTCTATTGTTGTATTAGCGCCGATTTCCACGCCGTCTTCAATTACCACGTTGCCAATCTGTGGTACCTTTTTAAGGCTTCCATCCTGTTGCGGCGCATATCCAAAACCGTCACTTCCAATTACGGTACCCGCATGTATCACAACATTTTTTCCAATTACGCATTCGTGGTAGATCTTTACCCCGGCATGAATAATGGTATTCTCACCAATGCTAACATTGTTTCCAAGATAACTGTTGGGAAAAATTTTTACACCTTTGGCGATGGTAACATTTTCACCCAGGTAGGCAAAGGCTCCAATAAAAACCTCATCGCCCAGTTTAACGGTAGCGTCCATATAAACAGGCTGCTGAATGCCGGAAAGTTGCTGGGTTCTTATTTGCTGATACTTGTCAAGCAGGATAGCGAACGCACTGTAGGCGTCTGGTACACGAATAAGCGTAGCCGCAATGGGCTGCTTTAATTGAAGGGATTGATTAATGATGATAATCGAGGCTTTTGTGCTGTACAAAAAATCCTCATACTTTGGATTGGCTAAAAATGCAAGCTGGCCACTTTTAGCTTCTTCGATCTTACCAAAGGAATTAACAGTAGCTTCTGCCGCCCCTTCCAGGGTACCGCTGATAATGACTGCGATTTGAGCTGCGCTGAATTGCATAATGTGTAGCTTTAGCTTTGAGCCGTTAGCTTTATTTTTTTAGCCTCAGTAAGAAAATTCTTGCTGAAAACCAATAGCGAACGGCTTGCGGTTACCTTAAGTAACAAATGTAATATTTTTTGACCTTGCCTCTCAGGTTTTCATTGATCAGTGCATTGTCCACTTCTGAGATATCTTTCACCGTTCCGTCTTTAAACAGGATATGGATATGTTCGTCCTCAAAATTATAAGTGCTGCTGGAGGCTTCCCCGGTAAATATAAGCCAGCCTGCATCTTCTTGCGTTAAATCGGCGTTAAGACAGGCTTCCGTCATCTTTTGGTGAACCAGCGATTCCTCCACAGGTTCAGCATAATATTTTACTTTTAGGAGCTGCCTGTCAATTATTCCGCGGCAAAGGATGGAAAGGACCTTGTCTTCATGATTGCACCAGGTTTTTATTGCCATTAAAACATCGTAATCATCAATATTGCAAAATTGCTGCAGGGAGATACCGGACAACTGCCCGTTGATGAAACTGTTAAGCGGCTCCTGGCAATGAGCATGAATAAATTTTGCTCTTTTAATAATGCGTTTCAACATCTGCTCGGCGCTCAAAACTGTTTTATGTAAATAAACCTGCCAGTACATCAACCTTCTGGCCACCAGGAATTTTTCAATGGAATAGATTCCTTTTTCTTCTACCATCAATTCTCCACGGTGAACCGTCAGCATTTTAATGATCCGGTCATAAGCGATCACCCCTTCATTAACACCGGTAAAAAAACTATCCCGGGTAAGATAATCCATTCGGTCAACGTCCAGTTGACCACTGACCAACTGGTGCAAAAATTTCTTCGGATATTTATCGGTAAAAATATCAATGGCCATTTGTAGTTGCCCGTTGAACTGCGTGTTCAGTTCTTTTATGAGCAGCAGCGAAATTTCTTCATGGTGCAGGCCTTCAGCCAATACCTGCTCCAGGGCATGCGAAAAGGGACCGTGGCCAATGTCATGAAGCAAGATGGCAATTTTAGATGCTTGTTGTTCTTCCGCAGTGATGTTGGTTCCCTTGCTGATGAGTTCCTGCAAAGCGCATCGCATTAAATGGTATGCGCCAAGAGAATGGTGAAGCCTGGAATGAACAGCGCCGGGGTAAACGAGGTGTGCCATCGCCATTTGATGAATGCGCCTTAAACGCTGGTAAAATGGATGGGCAATGATCTGGCTGATTAATTCATCATCGATCGTTATAAATCCATATACCGGGTCATTGATTATTTTGTGAAAGCGCATTAATTAATTTTGGCGTGAAATTTATATGTTAAACTAATTACAAAGTGATGTAAAGCTACAAAGCATAATGGTAAAAAATTAAATTTGCAGGTAATAGATATAGTAACTGTTTGCTTTTAGCGATCGGTTATTACTAATCGAACTTTTAGTAATTTCAAGTAGTAATAAACTTTTAAGATTTCGCTAATATTTTCACCATTCACTTTGTCGATAAACTTTCTCATTTCTTCAAAAACAAAAACTCATTATGAATGTAGCAAAAATACTTTGGGTAGATGACGAGATCGATAGTCTTAATTCGCAGATTATGTTTCTGGAGAACAAGGGCTATGAAGTGCAAACAAAAACGAATGGTTTTGACGCGGTAGAATTTGTAAAAGATAATATTGTGGATGTAGTGCTGCTGGATGAAACAATGCCAGGCATAACAGGGCTGCAAACTTTGCAGCAAATTAAGGAAATAAATAGTAACCTGCCTGTAGTGCTTATCACGAAGAATGAAGCAGAGAACTTGATGGATGAAGCCATTGGGAGCCAGATCAGTGATTACCTGATAAAACCCGTAAACCCCAACCAGGTATGGCTCAGTCTTAAAAAGATCATTGACAATAAAAGATTGGTTGCAGAAAAAACAACGTCGGCATACCAGCAGGAATTCCGAAGTTTGTTCATGGCACTCAGCAATAATCCTGATTACAACGAATGGATGGAGATTTATAAGAAATTAGTTTACTGGGAGCTTGAGATGCAGAAAAGCGACAGCCCCGAAATGCAGGAAGTCTTTCAAACGCAAAAGCAGGAGGCAAACACGGAATTTTTTAAATTTATTTCAAAAAATTATGCATCCTGGGTAGCACCTAAAAGCGTGGATGGACCGATTATGAGCCACACACTTTTAAAATTTAAAGTTTTGCCGCACCTCGAAAAAGGCACACCGCTGTTTTTCGTTTTGATAGATAACCTTCGCTTCGATCAATGGAAGACCATTCAACCCATGTTTGCAGAAAACTTCAGGATTCATGAAGAAGAGACTTTTTATTCTATTTTACCCACCGCAACGCAATACGCAAGGAACGCCATATTTGCAGGATTGTTGCCAATTGATATTGAAAAGCAGTTTTCGGCCCAGTGGAAAAATGATGATGAAGAAGGCGGGAAAAATTTATTTGAGGAAGAATTCTTAAGGGCACATTTAAAAAGGATTGGTAAGGGCGATTTGAAGGTTTCTTATACCAAGATTACTAATAATCACGATGGGCAAAAGATGGTGGACAATATGCACAACCTGATGCAGAATGATTTGAATGTGATCGTGTATAACTTCATCGATATGCTGAGCCACGCACGTACCGAAATGGAAGTGTTGAAAGAACTGGCGGGTGATGAAACAAGTTACCGCAGTATTACTGAAAGCTGGTTTGAGCATAGCCCCCTAAACCAGGCGTTGAAAAAAATAGCCGATAAAAATATGAACCTTATTGTGGCTACTGATCATGGTACAACCCGGGTTAAAACACCTGCAAAAGTGATAGGAGATAAACAAACAACCGCAAATCTCCGGTACAAACATGGGCGAAATTTGAACTATGAAGCCCGTGATGTGCTGGCCTTCCGTGATCCAAGGGAAGCCGGCCTGCCGGTACCCAACGTAAATTCTTCTTTTATTTTTGCCAAGGGCGATCTCTTCCTTTGCTATCCTAATAACTACAATCATTTTGTAAATTATTACCGCAATACCTTTCAGCATGGCGGCATAAGCCTCGAGGAGATGATCGTGCCGGTGATCAGGATGTCTAACAAATAACAGCAGGCCGGCAGCAGGTTAATTAATCCACATTTGTGGACAAGGTTTTTTTTAAATGCTCTTTTATTAAAGGAGATTACAACTAATTAGTAATTTGAAATATCCTGCGGGATAGCGTGAACTATGAAATACACCCAACACACATTAGATAAGATAGAACGAATAGTGGAAGAAAGTGGCTATGTAATCCGTTACGAAAGAGGCACTTTCCAAAGCGGTTATTGTATACTACAATTGAAAAAAGTAGTGGTCTTGAATAAATTTTTTCAAACAGAAGGAAGGATAAATACTATTATAGATCTGCTGCCACAACTTGATATTCACTTTGATGCGTTAACATTGGAGAGCCAGAAACTGTACGAAGAACTTTTAAGTATCGGAGCCGAAAAATAGCGGGGGTAAAAGAAATGAAGTACCGGCATCATTCGCTCCGGTCATTCAATAACGGATAATTAATTTTTATTTTCGTTCTTATCTCTATTTTTGCTTTTTTTATTAGCACTCATTCATGTTTTGTCCTCCATTAAAAATCACTTTTCTCGGAACAGGTACAAGCAGTGGTGTCCCGATGATAGCCTGCTCCTGCCCGGTATGCATATCAACGGATCCCCACAACAAGCGCCTGCGAAGCAGCATATTGGTAGAAAGTGATACCACCACGATCGTAATAGATACTACGCCCGATTTCCGTTACCAAATGCTTAGAAGCGGGGTCAAAAAATTAGATGCTGTTCTTTTTACCCATCCACACAAAGATCACGTTGCAGGACTGGATGATATCCGGGCGTACAATTATTTTCAGAATCAGCCCATGAAAGTGTATGCAAACGAACTTACGCAGGCAGCGCTAAAAAACGAATTCTCTTATATATTTTCAGCATTTAAATACCCGGGAATTCCAGATATCAGTTTGCATAACATCGTGAACGGCGAACCATTTTTAATTGGAGATATACCGGTTCTTTCGTTTAATGTATGGCATTTAAAAATGCCTGTGCTTGGCTTTAGGTTTGGCGATTTTACCTATATCACCGATGCCAATAGAATTGAGGAACCTGAAAAAGATTTAATCAAGGGTAGCAGATCCATAGTGCTAAACGCCCTGCGGCACGAAAAACATATTTCGCATTTTAACCTGAAGGAAGCCGTTGAACTCGTGCAGGAATTAAAAATACCTTCAGCATATTTCACGCATATTAGCCACCAGCTTGGTAAGCATGAAGATGTAAACTCTACTCTGCCCAAAGGCATGGTGCTGGCATACGATAAAATGGAGTTGTTTTTCTCCTGAAAA
>JACMPR010000232.1 GCA_014377385.1 Ferruginibacter sp.
ACATACTGCCCGCCGGAAGGATTACCCGGATACAACCCTGCCATGCTCCAAACGCCCCATGCACTCATCTGTCCACAATCTTCGTTGCCTGCATAGCCATCCGGACGGGCATGGTACATGGAATCGATGATCGTCCTGACCCTCTCCTGCGTTTTCCATGCCTGGCCAACGTAAGTGTACATGTAGGCGATGTGATGACTAGGTTCGTTGCCGTGTGCATACTGCCCGATGAGGCCGCTCACATCAGGCGATGTGTTGCCTCCGCTTAACCGGGAACTAACATTAAACAATGAATCGAGTTTTTTTATAAACAAATCATTTGAGCCGTGAGCAGTTGCAAGACCTTTTACATCGTGTGGTACAAAAAAAGAATGCTGCCAGGCGTTGCCTTCTGTGTACATTGCCTTATGCTCATCATGTTCGGATAAATAAGGATCAAAAGGATTTACCCAATTGCCATCACTATTCTTTGCCCTAATAAAACCGGTGGAAGGATCAAATAAATTTTTCCAGTTTGCAGACCGTTTCATAAAGACAGTGTAGTCCTCCTTTTTACCCAGTTTTTGTGCAACCTGCGCAATGCACCAGTCGTCGTAGGCATATTCGATGGTTACGGTAACACTGCTTCCATATTTATCTTGCGGTATATAGCCATACTGCCTGTATAAATCGGTGCCACGAACATTTTGCATGGCGCTTTTTTTCATGGCAGCGAAAGCCTTTTGCACATCAATGCCTTTGGTATTTTTCAGGATGGCATCTGCCACTACCGGAATGGCATGGTAACCAGTCATGCAATTGGTTTCGCAGCTACTTAAATCCCAAACCGGTAACAACCCGTTTTCATCATAAAATGCCAGCATGCTGTTAATAAATTCAGTAAGATGGCCAGGTTGGGTAATGGTGAATAAAGGATTGAGTGCTCTAAAAGTATCCCACAAAGAAAATACTGTAAAGCGTTGCCCGTTGGCCATCTTCTTTACCTGCCCTTTTGAATTCTGGTATGTACCATCGGCATCCGAATACAAAACAGGCGCTACGCAAGTGTGATACAGAGCAGTATAAAATATCTTTTTCGATTCTTCGTCCGCACTTTTTATCACTATCTTCCGCAGTTCCTTTTCCCATTTGGCTTCGGCTGCCTTTTTAACAACATCAAAATTCCATGCTTTTATTTCGCCCAACGCCAACAGCGCCTTTTCTGTATTAACTGATGAGAGCGCTACTTTCATTAAGATGGTTTTTCCCTGCATATTTTTAAATAACAATTGTCCTTTTATCAAACTTCCTTTTGCACTATTCCCTGCTACCTTTTCTTTTCCGTTTGCAAATAAAATTTCTGTAAATGGCACAGAAGTACGGGCAGCAAAATAAACCCGTTGCGTGGGGGCCCAACCTTTGGAATAGCGGTAACCTACGATGGTAGAATCATTTAATTTTTCGATAAAAGTTTCAACAGGCCTATCAAAGTTTATTGCAAAGCCGAGGTTGAAACGGATAACCGGATCGGCTCCTTTTGGGAAAGTATATTGATGAAGGCCGCATCTTTCTGTGGTTGTAAAGGTTGCTTTAATGCCGTTGTTTAGGGTTACGGAATAAAAACCAGGCGTTGCGTTTTCATTAACGTGAGAAAACTTTTGCCGGTATAAAGTAAAAGAATCAGCCACTAAACCGATTGAGGGCATTACAGAAATATCACACAAATCACCAATGCCTGTGCCACTTAAATGGGTATGACTAAAACCTGCAATCATAGAATCGGAGTAATGATAACCACTGCACCAATCCCAGCCCTGCGTGCCATTATCCGGACTTAACTGCACCATCCCAAAGGGAACTGTTGCCCCCGGATAGGTGTGTCCATGTGCACCGGTGCCAATAAAGGGATCTACGTATTTTGTTAATTGCTGAGCTGTTGTAATGAAAGGTAGCACCACAAAAATGGTGAGTATCAGTTGCTGTAAAATCGCTTTTCGTGTGGGATTTACTTTCTTCATAATTATTGAATTGATTTCTGCGGTAGATTATTAATGTGGACATCACTTTAAAAACAACCGGAGAAAAAAGCAGCTTCCAACATTATTTGTTACAGAAATTTTAAACCTCTTTAAAAGAAATCTCGTTTAGAACCTGTTGACTTCTGGCAACCGGTATCCGTTCATAATTTTCCATCACAAGGGCTGCGGCACCGATCAATTCGGCCTGCAATCCTACTGTTGATACTTCAATACTGGTGCTTTGAAAAAGCCGGTGAATACAATGCTCATTTAATGATTGTTGAATGGGCGCTCGCCAAATTTGGCCAGCCGACGCACCCCTACCACTTAAAATTATTTTTTTAGGATTTAACAGGTGTATTAAAACAGCAACCCCTTTACCAATATTATATCCCGCTTTTGAAAAAAGTTCAATTGCAAACTGATCGCCACTCTCTACCGCCTTTATAATGGCATCGCAGGCCAGTTCCGGATCATCACCGGGTAAAGAAGTTAATTTTGAAAGCCTTCCTGCCTTAATGCCTTCTCTTGCTTTTTCTATAATTAATAACAACGAGGTTTCGGTTTCAAGACAACCTGTTTTTCCACACCAACATAGTTTTCCATTTAAAAAAAGCGGGATATGACTGAATTCACCTGCAAAACCTTCGTGCCCCCGATACAACTCTCCGTTGAGGATTAGCCCAAGACCTACGCCCCAGCCAATGTTAATTACCATCGCATTTTTTTCGTTACGGGCTTCGCCAAAGCGAAGCTCTGCCAGCGCAATCAGGCTGGAATCATTATCGATAAAAATAGGAAGTCCGATTTTTAAGCCCAGGTATTTTGTAATGCTTTTGTGGTTGGGCAAATTTAAAAAAGAGTAGTTGATTCCTTCCTTTACATTTACAAATCCGGGCATACCAATGCCAACCCCCACAAACTTTTCTATTGCAATACCCGATGAGGCAATTACCTGTATAATTTTTTCGGTTAACACGTTTAGCGCATCCGGATTACCTGGTAATGGCAGCACAATTTTTTCAATGGGTGAAACAAAATTGTTTTGCATATCCAGGATTGCAATTTTTGTTACAAACTGGTCCATAGCCACTGAAACGAGGAACATTACATTTTTTTGCAACGCATAGGTTAATGCCCTTCGTCCGCCGGTAGAGGCTGCATAGCCCATTTCCAACACCATATTATCAGCCACCAGTTCTTCAATAAGCGTTGCGGTAACAGGGAAACTTTTTTCAATTTTTACAGACAATTCCGCACAGGAAAGGCTTTCTTCAAAATACAGTTCTTTCAAAATTTTATTTCTAAATAATTTCTTTTTTTCCGTCATAAAAAGGGCATTAGCTAGAAATGAAGTCTAGATCGTAAACAATAAGGCTAAAGATATCGAAACTTATTAATTTATTAAATAAGTTTTAGGCAATTTGATAATTATTTTCTTTTAATTGCCAGCAAGCATCGCCTTTATGCCGTTACAATTGAAGTTAGTGTTATAAAAAAACCGGCACCATCAATGCGTTACTACTAACCAAATTATTTAACTGGTGTAAAAGCAAAAGCCAGTGCCGCAGGTAATTCCTTTGCTTTGAGTAAAGACTTTGGAAGTATTACAACAACGGAATTATTTTCCATAAACCATTTTACATTTTCACCAGTATGTAACAATTTGACGGTTGACTTAATTTTGGGCGCATTCATTTTCCAGGTTACCAGTTGGGGTAATGCTTCTCCTTCTTTTAAACAAACCAATGCATAACGTGTACCGTCTTTTGTATTTTGGGTAAACCACGTATTGTCATCATGGTAGTTTTTGGTGATCCGGGTATTGTAAATCGCTGCTCCATTTTTATTGGTCCAGTCGCCAATTTCTTTCATTCGTTGCAGTGCTTCTGCAGGCAAGGTGCCATCAGGTTTGGGGCCAATACCCAATAAAAGGCTTCCTCCTTTGGCTACTACTTCAATCAATGAATGAATAATTTTTGACGAAGATTTAAATTGGTCGTTGGCTACAAAGCCCCAGTTATTTGCCAATGTCATACAACTTTCCCAGGGATGATTTAACTGGGTGGCGGGTATGCGCTGTTCGGGTGTTTGATAATTTTCATAAGGTCCGTGAACTGTTCTGTCTACCATCAAAATCCCCGGCTGGGCTTTTCTTGCCATCGTAGCTATTTTTGGCATATCAATATCCTGGCTCCATTTGGGAATATCGGCACCCCAGGAACGCACTTCATCATTTACTGTTTCCAGTGGGCGCACCCAGCCTCCATCCATCCACAAAATATCAACCGATCCGTAGTTGTGCAACAATTCGCTGATCTGGTTAAAAGTGTAGTCCTTAAACTTATTCCATCTCCATGGAAATTGGCGGATGTCATAGTTGTTGTTACGGTTGGCAGTTGCGTATTTGGGCCACCAATAATTTTCCGTATGCCAGTCGGGTTTAGAAAAATAGGCACCAATCATAAAATCCTGTTTGCGAAAAGCATCAAAAACATATTTGGCAACATCTGCTTTTGGATTACCGGCAAACGGACCGTTTGAAATTTTAAAATCTGTTTCTTTTGTATCAAACATGCAAAAACCATCGTGATGTTTGGTGGTAAAAACTACATACCGCATACCTGCCTCTTTACCAGCCCTGGCCCAACTTTCCGGATCGAATTTAACAGGGTTAAAATCCTTTTTCAACCCCCAATACCATTTCTTATAATCTTCGTAAGACTGGCTGCTGTCTGGCCGGTTGATCCAATCTTCATTGCATAAATTCCACGATTCAATAATTCCCGGAACGGCATACAAACCCCAGTGAATGATCATGCCAAATTTTTGATCCTGCCAGTGATCCAGCTTTGCTTTTACTAATGTATCGGTTGGCCATTCGTATTCCGTAGATTGCTGGTGCACACCTTGCTGAGCCTGCGAAAAACTGCATATCAATAAAACCGAAAACACCGTTACAAACAGTTTTAGATGGCGATACTTTAGAACGCCTTTTGTAAATTTTCTCATGTTGTAAATTTGAGGTTTAAAAAAGTTGATTTAAAATTGAAGAGAACACAATCAATCTTTTCTCTGTTGAGGTTTGTACACAAAAAAATTTTGTAAAAGAGTTTACAAGATTTGGTTACGGAGGTGTGCTTATTAGCAAAGCAAGGCAATTGTACCAATGCCGGCAAACTAATCAGCCTTAAGAAAAGTAATAAGTGAAAGTAATTTTTGCTGTACCTTTTTATTTCACTGTTGATATTTGCTAAAACATAATCTAGCATCATTTTTATTTTTTTGCAATGCGTTTGGCTGTGGACACAATAAGAGGTTTAAAACCCAACGCCTTTATTTTTTTGACTTCATAATCTCCAATAGCAAGCCCCTGTGCAACGCCGTTTTCAATTGCATCCCTGAAATGTATACCTCCGTATATTCGTGATGCAGCGGCTTCAGCTGCAGCCTGGCGGAAAGATGTAAAAGACCTTGGCTTAATATCAAAAAAGTCTTCTGAGTTATCTGTATAAGTAAATCCATCACCCATAAAATAAGTGAGCACTTCCGCTGCTGCTGTTGATAACACGCTGTGTCCGCTTGTATATTCCGGAAAGGGAGGGGTTTGTAAAAGAGGCTGCCATTTTAAGTCGATATACTTATTAATAAATGTCTGTGGCCTTATCCGGTTGCTGCGGTATTTTTCATCCCAACAACTTATAAAGGCATCCATCAGTGTTATTGAAATCATGGTATGAAGTAGAATTACACTATTAAAATCAAGGCCTGCCTTTAGGCCCACGATGCCTGTAATGTTCATCCAGTGACCGCCGGGACTTATTTTCTTGTAACCAATTGCCATGTGTCCCGAAGTATTTACAACAAACGGATTGCAATCCCAAAAAGAGGCAATGTGCAACTGTAGCGGGGTCAATTTTTTTGAAATATCGTACACCTCTGCAGCCATCTTATAAAAAGTACTGGCGCTGTCTTTACAAAACGCAACAGCCGGAACCGGCGTAAATTGATTGCAGGAATCGATCAGCATGGGCCTGATCGTTTTCCAGTTTGGCTCTACAGCTTCGATGTATGCCGGCGGTGTTGGGTACCAGTACTGATCGCCTTTAGAGGGTGTGTACCGTAGTTTGGCACTCAACTTTCCATAGCCATCCGTTTGGGCGTAGGTCAAAATATTTTCTGCCATTTGAACGGCTACTGCAATAGACGAATCAATAATGGAAAGGGAGATTTTATTTCTTTTTAATGTCTGAATAAATTTTTCTTCTTCAGCCTGCAACATATAACCCGAAGGCAACATTCTCTTTCCTGTTTCTAAGATGCAGTACACAGCTGCTATCCTGTAATTATATTTTGCAGCCGGCACTTTTATGTTGATAGCTGTGTAGCTTTTGATAATAGCCGAAAGGCGTGGTAACGAGGTATCGTTTTGGGCAACAATTTCATAGGCACCTAATAAGGCATAGCTATAAAATCGACTTGCTGCAGGAGGATTTACAACATCATGTATCATTACAGCAGACAGGGAAAATATTATGGGCTGTACTTGAAGGTAGGGCTCTAATGGCCTTTTGCTTTGACCGTACGTTGAAGTGTACAGCAGGAGTGTTAAGACGATTATCGTTTTCATGGCAAATTTTCTTTATAAAAAAGCAATTCTCCGTCGGCAATACCGATTATTAGATAATCGCTTTGACCCAATTTTATTTCTTCGGAAGATTTAACGTCACCTTTTACGGAAAGACCTGATGACAATTGACTAACATACTCAAATTTACCTTTACCATCGCCTTGCAGCAAACACCCGTAATTAGCATCTATACTTCCAATTTTTAACCTGTTGTCAGAATGGTTACCGAGTAACAGCAGATCCATTTTACCGTCTTTATTAAAATCTTTAGCAAGCACTTTTGTTACTACTGAAAACTGTGCCTGCAGAGGAAGCTGACTTTTTTCGAATTTGCCGCCCTTGTTTAAGAAGCAGGTAGTTCTTGTTTCATTTACAGAAAGTACCGATGCTTTTGCCAAATCTTCGGCACCGAAAATTTCTTTCATCGAAACATCGGCGTAGGCTTTATATGAACCAAAATTTTTCCGCATACTGTACATTTGTTCATTCAATTCATCCCGGCTTACAAAAGGGTAGCTTTTGCCCTGCACATAAAAATTAAAGAAGGGATCGATGGAACCATTGCCATCAAAATCTGCAAAATACAATTCAGCAGGTTCCTTTTCTGACGTTTGAAAAGGGGAATTTAACCCAAGATTACCCACTACGATATCGTCGTCACCATCAGCATCAATATCAGCGACAGTCATCGAAAACCAAAACCCGTTGGTTGGTTCGGAGAAATAGTCGGCTGACTTTTCTACGAAACCATCAACATTGTTAATGTATACCTTAATAGGCATGAATTCGCCGCAAAGGATTAAATCTTTTCTTCCGTCTTTATTAATATCAAACCATTGAGCATCTGTTACCATCCCGGCCTTTGCAAAAGCAGTTTCCACCATATCGAAGCCAGCTTTCCCATTATTTTTGAGCAAATAGCTAACCGGTGTTACAGGGTATTTACCGGGCACCACCCTTCCGCCAATAAATATATCAATGTCCCCATCGCCATCATAATCATGAGGCCTAACACATGATTTACTGCTGCTGCTAACATCTGGTAATGCCTCTGCCTGCAGCGAAAAATTTCCTCTTTTGTCATTCAGAAAAAGCTCATCCTGCAATGCTGCGGTGTTAGGCTCCCAGAGAGCATAGCCACCTTTTGCAACGTATAAATCAGGGTACCCATCACCATTTGCATCAAAAAAAACTGCCGCTGAGATGGTCGATTCATTTTCGTTTCCTATTGTAAGATTTTCAACCGGAACAAATTTATTTGCAGCCTGTTGAAGGTAAATTTTAGCGGGGCTTGTTTTGTCGCCACTTATAAATATATCTTCCAGTCCATCTTTATTAACATCTGCACGGGCAATCACTGGGCCGGTGTTTGAGTACATCCACAGCATTAGCAGTTGCCGTTTAAAATCATTTTGAACTTCTGCTTCATGCTTATAATTTAGCGCAGGAGCTACTTTTATAAAAACTGTTGGCCTATCGCTTTCAACGGGTATTGTGGGTAGAAGGCTTTCCTTTTTTTCGGCAACTTGTAGTAACTGGTTGGCCATAATTTTAGCTATAGTTTGCGTGGCACCAGCAGGCCAACTTATTTTAATTGAATCGATTGTCTTTTGATCTCCCAAACCAAAATTTAGCACAGTTGATACACAAGACAGGTATCCCCGATTTGGGTTCAATTCCTGGTACTGCACTTTTCCCTGGTTATAAACAAACACTTTTGCTCCCACTGCATTTGTATTTGCCCCTGTTCCTGTTAGCTTAAGAGCTATGTAATTTGTTGCCAGCAGCTCCCTGCTCTGGTTTTGGTATACAGCAGCGTTTTCATTTATGTTATTTATTACGAGGTCCAGATCACCATCATTGTCCAGGTCTGCATACACTGCTCCACTGGAAATTGTTGGCCGTGAAAATCCCCACTCCTTTTGCATATTAGAGAAAGTGAGATCTTTATTATTTTTAAAGATATAGTTGGGAATAGTGGTTGATGGCATCGCCTTGATGAGATCCATCAGTAAAAATGGTTCACGTTTTACAGCACGCTGAAATTTGTAATCGCCCCAGTACCGCAAAAAATCTTTGTTGGTGTAGTCTCTTAGATAACCATTTGTTACAAACAGATCTTTATATCCATCATTGTCAAAATCTGCAAAAAGCGGACACCAGCTCCAATCCGTATTTGATATGCCGGCCAGCCTGGCGATTTCACTAAAAGTTTCATCCCCATTATTTAAATGAAGCATGTTGCGCATGTACTGTTTGTACAAATCCTGGCTTTGCATCAGTTCGAATGATTCATAATTTTCCTGCAGCTGCAATAGTTTTTGGCGCCGGTTATCTTCAGGCATCATATCAAGTGTTATGATATCAGGTAATCCGTCATTGTTATAATCTGCTATATCCACGCCCATTGAAAACTGGGAAAGATGTCGTAACCGCTGCTGCGACTGGTCTGTGAATGTTCCGGTTTTGTTATTGATGTACAGATAATCAGGTTCATTGTAATCATTGGTTACGTAAATATCCTGCCAGCCATCTTTATTTATATCCGCTATTGCAATCCCTAGCCCAAAAGTCATTGGATTTTGCCGTAAACCGGCTTTTGCAGAAACGTCAATAAAATGGTTGCCTTTGTTCTCATATAATTTATTACCTGCCAGTTCATCAATATCATTTCTGTACCTGGCAAATTCCATATTGTCAATTTTTTTTGTGCTGTGGTTCAGCAAAAACATATCAAGATCACCATCGTTATCAAAATCGAAAAAAGCAGCCTGGGTACTGAAACTCTTATCATCCAACCCATACTGCTTTGCCTGCTCTTTAAACTTTAAATTTCCTTCATTTATAAACAATTGATTCCGCCTCATTTCATCTGGTACTTTTCCAGAATAGCAAACATAAATATCCAATAATCCGTCGCCGTTTACGTCTGCCATTGTCACGCCGGTTTTCCATCCGCCGATCCTCCCTTCCAAAACATTGCAGGCATCTTTGGTGATATCTTTAAATTTAAGGTTGCCAAGATTCAGGTAAAGCTTATTTGGCTTCATGTTGCCGGTAAAAAACAAATCCTGTAACCCATCATTGTTTATGTCGCCAACCGCCACGCCGGCTCCATTAAAAAAATATTCATAAGCCAGTACATTCAGGTTTTCTGTTTCATTGATATTATTACTGAAACTGATGCCAGTATTTTCCGGTGAAAGCAACTTAAAAAGAGGATTTTGACTTTGTAGGGTTAAAGCCACCATATTTATTACCGCCGTTAATATTATACGGCGCATAACCTTAGAAACTACCTGTAAAGAATACTTTGAGAATGTCATTATTGGATTGTGTTCAGCGTAAATTAACTTTAATTAATCAATGTTATTTCTGCAAGTAAAATGAAGTTTCGT
>JACMPR010000233.1 GCA_014377385.1 Ferruginibacter sp.
ATTGTACGGTTCAGGTGGCATGAACGGAACCATGCTTATGACCAGTAAAAATCCTTTCAAGTACCAGGGACTTTCCTTTGTGGTAAAAGAAGGAATTCTTCACACAGATGAAAGAGAAAGACCTGCATCTGCTTACCATAACTGGAGCGTAAGATGGGCACAAAAATTCTCAAATAAGTTTGCATTTAAATTTACTTCAGAATTGGTGCAGGCAAAAGATTGGATTGGTACGGACTATCGGGATTACGACAGATCGGCGGGTAAATTACGGGCAGGAACAAGGCAAAGTGACCCCAATTATGATGGTGTAAATGTATATGGAGATGAAACAACCGTTGATCTTTCTGCCATATTGAAAGGCATAGGTCAACAGGCACCTTTCCTCGCCCCGTTCATTAGTACCCTCACTACTAAACCGATCAACGTTTCCCGTACCGGTTACACAGAACGGGAATTGATCAACCCAAATACCGTCAATTTTAAATTAGCCGGATCATTGCATTATAAAATCACTAATAATACCGAGGCCATCCTGGCCGCTTATTGGGGAACAGGAAATACCATTTATACCGGTGCATCAAGGTATTCACTTGCAGGCTTCAAAATGGGACAATACAAACTTGAATTGAATAATAAGAATTGGGTATTGAGGGCCTACACTTCCCAGGAAAATGCAGGACAATCTTACAACCTCGCTGCTACCACGCAAAATTTTAATGAGGCTTGGAAAACATCGGTAACGGTAACGAATGGCGTACCAACACCAAAAACTACAGATTGGTATATTCAATATGGCCAGGCATTTTTAAACAGTAAACTAACCGGACTTTCTGATATGGATGCACACATTGCCGCAAGAAAAGTAGCTGATGTAGGCAGGCCTGTAATAGGAACAGCCGCATTTAATGATACTTATAAGAGAATACAGCGTTTACCCGTACCAGTTGGTGGCGCTCTTTTAGACAGGTCTGACCTGTACAGCGTGGAAGGAAATTATAATTTCTCGGAGTTTACAAAATCTGTTGCTGATATAATCATAGGAGCCAACTACAAAAAATATATTCTGAATTCCCAGGGTACATTATTTGCTGATTCTACGAACCCGATAGGCGTTAGGGAAATTGGAATTTATATCCAGGCTTCCAGGGATATTACCAGTAAGTTAAAACTGACTGCTTCCGGCCGGTACGATAAAAATGAATATTTTAAAGGACGTTTTACGCCACGCGTAACTGCTGTGTATAAAGTGGCTCCAAATAATAATGTCAGGCTTTCCTACCAGACAGCTTACAGATTCCCTTCAAATCAACAGCAATGGATCAACCTTGACCTCAATTCTTATAAGTTGATCGGTGGCAACGAGAATTTTATCAAATATTATAATTTTGATACAAACCCTGCCTACGACAGGGACTCTCTTGCAGCCGGAAAAACAATTCAGCAAAAATTTGGTCAGTTGAAACCAGAATCACTCTCATCTTTTGAATTAGGTTATAAGGGATTGACGATGAACTCTAAATTACTGATTGATATTTATGGCTACTACGGACAATTTACAGACTTCCTTGCCCGCAGGATAGTGGTGCAATCAAAATCTAATGCAGCAATTTCACCTGCTGATGCTGATACAGGAAATGTATTCTCCGTTCCCATCAACTCAGATGTAAAAATTAAAACCTACGGATTCGGTATAGGATTGGATTACAGGCTCCCTGCAAATTTTGGGGTGGCTTTCAATTTTGCTTCAGATAATTTGAAGGATGTGCCAACTACTTTGATCGCAAGCTACAATACTCCCAAATATAAATTGAATGCTTCTATTTCAAATACAGGATTTGGAAAGACCAAACGTTACGGATTTACCGTAGCTTACAGGTGGCAGGAAGCGTTTTACTTTGAGGGCGATCTTGCCAATGGCAACCTGCCTTCTGTGCAAACACTCGACGCCCAGTTCAGTATTAAGTTGCCAAAAACAAAGTCAATCATAAAATTTGGCGCAACCAATTTGCTGAACCAGTATTACTACAATGCAGTGGGTAATTCTAATATTGGAGGCCTGTATTATGTGAGTTTTGGCTACAATCTTTATTAATAATGTACCCGTATCATAAATAAATAAAATAAGCGCATATGAAGTATATATCTAAAATAATTAAGACAAGTTCCTTGCTGGCTGTTTCAGCAATGCTGATCTTATCTGCCTGTAACAAGGATCTCGAACAATTTACTGAACCAGTGACACCCGTTACCGGTAGTTCGCTTGGTGAAACGCTGGCTGCAAACCCGGACGATAGCTTATACCTGGCCCTGGTAAAAAGAGGCGGCTTGTTAAGTACCATCAACAATACCGCAGCAACCTTTACAATGTTTGTACCTGGTAATAATGCGATGCGGATATTTGTAAACGCCGCTTCCGGTGGTGCGATACCCGTAGCTGCCCCTGATGCCATTCATTCAGGATTTATTAGTACAACCATCCCTGAGGCAACAGCAAATGCAATTGTCAGTTACAACATTGTACCGCAGCTGGTGAGAGCCATGGATATTCCGGCAACCTTTCCCAACCTGCAATACCCAAGTATTTTTAACCCGGCACCAACCTTAAGTGCGCTTCTGAGGTTGACGACTTTTCCAAGCACTGCCAATGGTGCATGGATCAATAATATTCCGTTGGTGGATGTTGACATCGCCGCATCCAATGGCATTATACATAATTCCGCTTTCCTAGTAACACCACCTTCGCGGTATTTGTGGGACAGGATTAATACGGATGCAGGTTTAAGCTACCTGAAGAATGCTATTTTACGTGCCGACAGCGCTTCTGTTACACCTACTGCTCCGGGAACACTGCAAAGTGCATTGCTGAATATTGGTGCTAACCTCACCGTGTTTGCCCCAACAGACGCAGCTTTCCAGGCTACCATCACCGGGGTGGTTACACAGGTGCTCATCGGTCTGGGACTTGACCCTGTTACTGCCGCAGCACAGGCGGCCATCATCGCCTCAGATCCCAATGTATTCAGCAATCCAAATTTATATCCCTATTTAACAGCACAAACTGTCCAGGGAATTGTAGTATATCATATTTTAGGTAAGCGTGCGTTTACGAACAATTTCCCGACAACAGTTACCTTGTTTAAAACCCTGCTAAACGGGGCGATACCTTTGCATCCTGGCATCGGGTTGGAGGCTACTTTCGGTGTTCCCTTCGTAGCAACCGCTACTGTAAAAGGATTGTATAACAACACCGCAGCAAATGTGATCATCAATGCATCTCCATTGAGGCCTGATCCCTTCGGTACAAGTGATCAGCATTACCTCAATGGCACCATCCACAAAATTGACCAGGTGTTGTTGCCGCTGCCATTTTAATTTATAAATTGATAAAGAAAAAGCCGTCCTGCAGAGTTGAGGACGGCTTTTTAATGTGAGGAAGAAATGCTGTTTACAAAAGGCAGGCTCCCAAAATTTTATTTATAATCTTCTTCAACATAAATTCAACAGCACTATAATCTCGATACTGATCGATGCGGGCATGTTGTTGAACCCGGATCGCCGGGTCATAAAAACTGAAAAGACTCCGCTACACGTTAAACCTAAAATGCATCACATCTCCATCCTGCACCAGGTATTCTTTTCCTTCAATTCGGAGTCTTCCGTTTTCCCTGCACGCTGCTTCTGACTCGTATTTTACAAAATCATCGTAAGCAATTACCTCTGCTTTGATAAATCCTTTTTCAAAATCTGTATGAATAACGCTGGCTGCCTGCGGTGCTTTCCAGCCATGCTCGATTGTCCATGCACGAACTTCCTGCACACCCGCCGTAAAATACGTAGAAAGGTTCAGCAGTTTGTAAGTAGAGTGTATCAATCTATCCAACGCAGGTTCGGTCATTTTATATTCGTCCATGAACATCTGCTTGTCATCAGCATTCTCAAATTCTGCGATCTGTGCCTCAATTGCGTTTGTCATGATAATCACTTCATTACCTTCACCTTTTACTGCTTCAATTAACGCTGCACTATACTTATTCCCGGTGTGCATACTCGCTTCGTCAACATTTGCTACATATAATATATGTTTATCAGTGAGGAGGAAAAGGTCTGCGATGGCAACCTTGTCATCTTTACTTAAACCGAGTGTGATAATATTTTTTCCTTTTTCAAGATGAGCTTTACATTTTACTAAAATCTCCAGTTCCAGCTTAGCCTTTGTGTCCGTCTTAGCCAATTTTTCTGTGCGTTGAAGTTTTTTATCAACGCTTTCCAGGTCTTTCAACTGCAATTCAGTTTCAATAATCTCCTTGTCTCCTACAGGATTGATAGGGCCCTCTTCTCTCAAAATGTTTTCATCTTCAAAACAACGGATCACCTGGATGATGGCATTTACTTCGCGGATATTGGCCAGGAATTTATTTCCCAAACCTTCGCCCTTGCTTGCACCTCTTACCAAACCGGCGATGTCAACGATCTCGATCTGGGTGGGAACAACACGGTTTGGTTTAACCAGTTCTTCTAACTTGTTCAACCTTAAATCAGGCACATTTACCAATCCTATATTCGGTTCAATGGTACAGAACCTGTAATTGCTTGCCTGCGCCTTGGCGCTGTTACTCACTGCGTTAAAAAGAGTGGACTTTCCTACATTAGGTAATCCTACGATGCCTGCCTGTAATGCCATGGTATTAATTAAGAGTTTAGAATTATGAATACTGTGTTATCGGTCATTAGCCTGATATGCCTAATTGCATTTTCCTGGAGCCAACTCCTGGTACTTTAAAACGGCTGCAAAGGTAAGGGTTGCAGAACAGTTTTATTTTCAATTGAAAACATTAACTTCCAAGCCTAATTAATAACGTTGTATGGCATTAAGCAGAATCTGGTCCGCATTTATTATTATAGCTATAGTCACTGCTGGAATTAAATGTTTTGTATTTCCTGGTAACAGAACTGTTTTTGCCAATATGGTTACAGGTAAAACCGGCGATACCATCCGGATCAACACGATTGACAGTGCGAAAGCAGCTGTTGGTGTGATTGGATTCCTGGATTCCAATAAAGTCTACGGGTCCGGAGATATCAAGACGATCAAGGCTGGAAATGGGAAATTGTTAGCGTATAAAATTCAGTCGGCAGACGGCATTGTAGAGACCTGCCAGACTGCTGTAACGCTAAGCCTGAAACTCATAGGGTTCCTGGCCTTGTTTATGGGGTTTTTAAGTATTGCGGAGCGAGCCGGGGGCATACGTTTTCTGTCCAGGATAATCGGCCCTTTTTTCTCTAAATTGTTTCCGGAAATACCCAAAGGGCATCCTTCGATGGGGCTCATGATCATGAATTTTTCAGCTAACCTGCTTGGGCTCGACAATGCTGCCACACCATTCGGCATCAAAGCAATGGAAAGCCTGCAGGAGATAAACCCTCATAAAGAAAAGGCTTCCAATCCACAGATCATGTTTTTGTGCCTGCATGCGTCCGGACTTACCTTAATCCCTGTTTCCATCATAGCCCTCCGGTCTGCCGCAAAAGCGACGAATCCAATGGATATTTTTCTTCCTTGTATGATTGCCACTTTTGTAGCAACAATAGCTGCTATGCTTATCGTAAGCTTTAAACAAAAAATTAACCTGCTTCAACCCGTAATATTGGGATGGGTGCTCGGTATTTCGGCAATTATCGCAATGCTGGTTGTTTACATCAGGTCGCTGGATGCAGAAAATGTGCAGGTATTTTCGGGATCATTGAGCAGTGGAATGATACTATTCATTTTCATCGTCATTGTTTTTGGTGGACTTTATAAAAAGATTGACATTTTCGATTCTTTCATCGAGGGTGCCAGGGGTGGATTTGAAACGGCAGTTAGAATCATTCCTTACCTGGTAGGGATGCTTGTAGCAATAAGTCTGCTGCGGACAAGTGGAAGTTTTGATGCAGTGATCAACGGTATAAAAAATCTTTTCGGGCTTTTCGGTACCGATACCCGCTTTGTTGATGGCCTGCCGACCGCACTTGTAAAGCCCTTTAGCGGTGGCGCAGCAAGGGGTATGATGGTTGACACGATGAAAGCCTATGGCGCAGATTCGTTTGCCGGAAGATTGGCCTGCGTTTTACAGGGATCGTCTGATACAACTTTTTATGTGATTGCTGTTTATTTTGGTGCAGTATCGGTAAAGAATACCCGCTATGCAATTAGTGCGATGTTGCTGGCAGATCTCGTAGGGATCGTTACATCAATTGGCCTCGCGTATCTTTTCTTTGGATAAGTCTCCGGGGGTTGTCCAAATCAATACGGGGTTTTCAATTTGCTATTACTTATTAAAGATGTAAACATCCTTTCCCTTTTTTATTCCTTCCCAGTTAATTTTATAACTAAAACGACGTCGACTTATTGCTATCGTAAGCTGTTGTTAAAAACAACAACTCACGCCGTTATCATACAACCGCTAAAGAAGCGAAATTATCTTCTTTTCCTTTTTATCTTAATTTGGTTCTTGGCAGTATCTGTAATATTGATTGATTCTCTATCATCTTCCTCGCCTGAAATATAATGGTTGCCAAATATACCTGCGAGGTCTTTTGCTTTATAAATTGCTTTTGTGTAACGGTTTCCCATTACTATGATGGTTGCATCTTCGTCTATCAGCCGGATGAAAGCTGCATTGTAACCATGCCACCAACCATTGTGGTATATCATTTTTTTTCCATTAGGATACACATTCATTCTCCAGCCCAGCCCGTAATTTCTGATGCCGGCCTTTTCATTGCTGTAAGGCATATAAGCCTGTTCAAGTGTGGCAGCCGAGAAGATGATACCAGGCTTTAATGCTCTTTCCCAGATCAATAGGTCTTCCGCCGTCGTGTAAACATTTTTATCGCCATAAACCAGGTCAAGAAAATTAAGCGGTATCATTTGCCCACGCCAATCATAACTTGGATTTACATTTATTGAATCGGCCAGCGTAAATACAAAGCTGTGTTTCATATTCAGCGGCGTGAAAAATTCTTTTTGAATAAATTCAGGAAACGGAAGGCCTGTTAACTTTTCCGTAAGCAAAGCAAGCAATGCGTAGTTTGTATTACAATAAGTGAAACGTTTATTTGGTGTTCCGATGTTTTTTAATTCAGATTTGCGGTTTACCAGGTAATCAAATACGTCCTGGTTTTTTATGTATATCGATTTATTCCACCCAAGGTCCTCCATGAAGTAAAGATAATTGGGTAATCCGCTGCGGTGATTGAGTAAAGTCCTGACGGTAACACCAGGATAATTAAAATTGGGAAAATACTTACTAAATTCTTCATCGATATTAAGTTTACCGTCCTGCCATAATTTTAGGATGGCCATGGCTGTGATGGTTTTACTTACAGAAGCAATATTGAAAGCGGTATGGTTGGTGATGGAATCATCCGAGCCGATATGGCCCGTACCCCTGAATTTTTCAAAAACTATGTTGCCGCCTTTGGCAACGAGTATGGCACCATTGAAGGCATTCTTGCCTAGAACACTGTCATACCAACCTTCGCAGGCTATGCCGAACGCAGTTTTGTCTGCGTTAGCAATGTAAGCGGGAGCAGGTAAGATTATAATAGTGGAATCCTTACCCAATACCTCAATCTTTCTTGCGGATGAAGTGCAACAAGTAAAAGATAAACTGCACACCAAGGCAACAAGAAAGATAAAGCCTAAGTTATGAATGCTGTGTATATGGGGCGTGTCACGCGTTTTTAACACAGATCTGGAAATTGGTATCATATAAATATTAAATCCTGATGGGATATCTTTGTGCAAAATACGGTCTAATTTTTATGAGAAAGAAAAAATTAACAAGTTATCCAAAGGAGAAAATAAATATTCTTTTTTTAGAGAATATAAGTGACGTGGCTGTCATGCAATTTTCAAAGAATGGATATAGCAATGTAAAAAAAATAAGCATTGCCATCAGCGAAGCTGAGCTCATAAAAGAAATTAAGAATGTACACTTGTTGGGAATCCGTAGCAAAACAACTATATCTGAAAATGTTTTAAAGGCAGCAACAAAATTGCAGGCCATCGGTTGTTTTTGTATTGGCGTAAACCAGGTAAACCTTAAGGCTGCTACAAAAATGGGGGTTGCTGTTTTTAATGCACCCTACAGCAATACCAGAAGCGTGGCAGAACTCGTTATCGGTGCTTCCATTATGCTTGTTAGGAAGATTACTGATAAAAATAAATTTGCTCATGAAGGAATATGGATGAAGGATGCAGGCGGAAGCCATGAGCTCCGTGGAAAAACCCTCGGCATCATTGGATATGGAAATATTGGCAGCCAGGTTAGCGTACTGGCCGAAGCATTGGGAATGAAAGTTGTGTTCTATGATGCCGAAACAAAACTTCCATTGGGAAATGCCTCCGATAGCAAATCCCTGAAGGAATTATTGATGCAGGCTGATGTTGTTACGCTTCATGTGCCTGAGTTGGATAGCACAAAAAATCTTATCAATAAAACCAACATTAAATATTTTAAAAAAGATGCTGTTCTTATTAATTATGCCAGAGGCGAGGTAGTAGATCTGAAAGCGCTCAGGGGAGAATTGGTTTCCGGTCATATCAAAGGTGCTGCCATCGACGTTTTTCCTGTAGAGCCTGAAAAGAACGGCGATAAATTTTCTACTGTTTTACAGGGATTGCCTAATGTAATTTTAACCCCACATATCGGTGGCAGTACGCAAGAGGCTCAAAATAATATCGGCCTGGACGTAAGCAGTAAATTGTTCAATTATCTCGAAAAAGGAATTAGCACCGGATCACATTCCATTCCCGCACTCGCACTTCCGCCGCAGGAAGGTGCCCATCGCATTCTGCACATCCACAACAACCGGCCGGGCGTTTTGAGCCAGATCAATACTACGCTGAGTAAAAACAATATCAACATTCTTGGCCAATACCTCAAAACCAACGAAGAGATCGGTTATGTGGTTTTGGATGTTGATATGCACCTTAGTGAACATGCAGTGCAGTTACTGAAAAAAGTAAAACAGACAATAAAGGTGCGGTTGTTGTATTAATAGAAACAGGCAAAATTTATCGACCACGTCGGAACTAATTATTCTAAACTTTCAATAATTACTGAAAAATCAGTAATTTTGATAAATAAAATCTTCGTTATGAAACTCGTTATACTAGGCGGCGGATTTGGCGGATTGAAACTTGCACGTAATCTTAGCAACAAACCGGGTATAGATATTACCTTGATAGACCGGTTTAACTATCATCAGTTTCAGCCCTTGTTTTACCAGGTAGCTACTGCAGGACTCGATGCCAGCAATATCTCGTTCCCTATCAGGAAAGTTTTTCAAAAAGCAAAGAATGTTCATTTTCGTTTGGCAGAAGTCAAAAAAATTCTTACTGTCGATAAAAAAATACTCACCGACATTGGTTCATTTGATTATGATGTGCTCGTGATAGCCACAGGTGCCGATACTAATTTTTTCGGAAACCAACAGTTGATTGATCACGCTTTTCCAATGAAGAGTACCGTGGAAGCATTGCAGCTTCGCCATCGCCTGCTGCATAACTTTGAAGATGCATTGAACGCAAAGGATGCCAATGATCATAATCTGCTGTCAAGGCTGATGACCATTGTTATTGTTGGCGGTGGCCCCACAGGAGTTGAACTCAGTGGTGCTATTGCGGATATGAAACGATACCAACTGCCTAAAGACTATCCCGAGCTTGACTTCTCGCAAATGAAAATTTATTTGCTGGAAGGAACAGCGAAAACACTGGCTGCCATGAGTGAGAAATCAAGTGCTGACTCCCGGAAATACCTTGAGCAGCTTGGCGTTACTGTTATGACTAATAGCATTCTTAAAAATTATGACGGTGAAAAGGCTTCGCTGCAAAATGGCGAAACAATTGATACGTCACTTGTTATTTGGGCTGCAGGTATTAAAGGCAATGTGCCGGAAGGTATATCGTCCGACCTGGTAGCAAAGGGAAACAGGGTTAAAGTTGACAGGCAATGCAAGGTTGCCGGCATCAGGGACGTATACGCAATAGGGGACGTTGCCTACATGGAAGAACCTGCCTGGCCTAACGGTCACCCACAGGTGGCACCGGTGGCAATGCAACAGGCAGATATGCTTGCCAGTAATCTACGGCGCCTGCAAATGAAAAGTGGTAAAGCACAGTTCCTTGACTTTGCTTACCATGATAAAGGCAGCATGGCTACGGTTGGCAGGAACCTCGCTGTAGTGGACGTGCCCAAACCAAAGCTGCATTTTAGAGGTTTCTTTGCCTGGATGATCTGGATGGGTCTTCACCTGATGCTGATCCTCGGCGTAAAAAATCGTTTCTTCGTGTTCAGTAACTGGCTGTATAACTATTTTACTTACGACCAGAATTTACGGTTGATATTCAAGGAATTTTATAGAGAGAAGCTTGACAGGATAGAAAGTGGTTCCGGAATGAGTAAGCTGGAAAAACCTGTAGAAACGAAGAAGACTGTTCCTGTGCCCCAGGCCTGAAACAAATCAGTTTAGCATTTGTGCTCACGCCCAATGCTGTGTTTTCTTTTCCCCGATTTAAAACTGCCTGGAATTTAGGAGACCGGGTATGATTATTTGTATATTAAAATTGAAAATTAGAAATGAATAGTGTTTTTTTAACAGCAACATGGAAGAACCTGATCATGGCCAATTACATTGTTGACCCGGCAGTTCTTGCAGCTTATCTTCCTTACAAAACTGAGCTCGACTACTACAATGGAAATGTACATGTAAGCCTCGTGGGATTTATATTTTCCGACACCAGACTTCTGGGAGCAAGCATTCCCTTTCACGTTAATTTCGAAGAAGTAAATCTGCGTTTTTATGTTCGATACAATGATAATGGCATTTGGAAAAGGGGCACCGTGTTTATTAAAGAGATCGTTCCCAAACCGGCCATTACTTTAATTGCGAATACCCTTTACCGGGAAAAATATTGTACCATGCCCATGAAGCATTTTTTGAAAGAATCAGGTGATCAGATGGAATTGGGTTATCAATGGAAATACCGGAATAAATGGAATCGCCTTGAGGCTGTAACCCACAATACAGCTCTGCCCATGCTTGAAAACAGTGAAGTCCATTTTATAGCCGAACATTATTGGGGTTACTCAAAGTATAATAGCAAAAAAACCTTTGAATATGCAGTACAGCATGTTCCCTGGAAAGTGTTTCCTGTAAAGAGTTACCTGGTCGATTGTGATTTTGATAGCCTGTATGGGCCGCATTTTGCAGCACTGGCACAAACCGTACCTCAATCAGTATTTGTAGCGCAGGGATCGTCCGTTAAGGTTTTGCAAAAGAGGACTATAATGTAATAGCTGAGATTGTATCCTGGCCCAACGTTCAAGGAAACAAAATCAAAATCCTTGCACTATACGGTCATCTGTGTTAGATAGGCGGCCGAATACGCGGTGAAACGAACTATCTAAGATCATTTAGCAAGGTGAATTTTTTCCCCGAGCGGTTGACTGGCTTGTAACTCTATTTCCGGCAG
>JACMPR010000234.1 GCA_014377385.1 Ferruginibacter sp.
ACATTATTGAGCCGGTACATCAGGCGCCGGTTTTTGGGTTCCGGTAAAAGTGTTGTAAACGCCGTACGAAGTTTTGCAGATATGGCCGAAGCCTTCCCCAAAATGCCGGCCTGCAATTTTGCTTCCTTTGCCTGGCGACCTGTATTGCCTTTGGCTCTCACCAGGTAACTGCCGCCGGATTTATAGAATATGCTGTCTCCAAAAGTACCTGTTAATTGTGTATCCCGCTGTTTACCCATATAATTTAAATGTATCCGTGTTATTTTGCACGAATAGACGGCAAATATAAAACAACGGATGTAGAAAAAACGTAGTTAAATCAAACGTGCAGCAATAAACGCAATTTTTTTATAATAATTTAAGTAGCATTCATTCCACCAGGGACCCACAGCTCCTGGCTCACAATAACTGCATTACTTCAACCACTTATCAAACCACGAGACAAACTTCTTTTCTTCTACCTCCATGTCTCTCCATCCATGACTACCACCAGGCTTAATAATGAATTCGTTGGGCACCGACGCCTCTTTGAGTTTTTGAATGATAGATTGTGATTGTTGTAACGGAACCACGGGATCTGCATCGCCATGTATGATCATTACCGGTGGATCATCTGAACTTACGCTATAAATAGGAGATATCACTTTGGCTGTTGCCAGGTTGATGGAATCGTTGGTAATGGTTTCGAACACCCCCGTGACGTCGTTCTTTTGTTTAAAATCAAAAGCGCCGGCTACGCGTGCCCGTATGATCATCTGCTTATTAACACCGGTGTTGGCTGCACCCCAGTTTAGGAAATCGGTAGGCGGAAAGAAAACTGCCGCAGCCTGCACCCTCGAAGACACCCGGTCAACAGGATCAGCAGCACTGGTATTTATTTTATCGTCAGACAATGCTGCCATAAGGGATAAATGCCCACCTGACGAAGAACCGGTTATGCCGATATGGCTGGAATCGATCGCGTATGCAGTAGCATTGTATCGAATGAAGCGAATCGCTCTTTTTACATCTGAAATTTCATCTGGAATAGCATACCGTGGCTGCGAACCGTGCATGACCAGAAAAACAGTGTAGCCATTGCTTATATAGGTGGCCGAACGCCGGATACCCGTTGCCGTCATTGAATAACCTGAAACCCAGTTGCCACTCAGAAGGCTGATAATCGCTTTGCCATTTGAATGCTGCTTCGGTGAAAGTTTTAACATTGTTAACGCCAGCCCGTCCTTTCTTCCATAGATCAGCTCGGTTGTTGAATAGTTGCTGCTGTCCTGTGCAAATGCCAGAGCTGAAACAAACAAAAAAAATGCACACAATAATATTCTCATGATATAAAAAATATATTTTGGCGAATGTAATAAATCAATGACTTATTTCAGTTTTCAATTTACCCCGGGCGGCAGTTATTTTATCGTCAACAAATGGCCGCTAACTTCAGTAAGCGGCCATCCATTAATTCAGTTGATCCACATTAGGATAAATCCCGGTTCCCGGCTCACTTAAAGGGAATATTTGTTATCAGCGATGAATTTATCTGCTATCCTTCTTCTTGCATCCTTACTATTGAAGGGAGCGGTTTTGGTAAATCGTTTTAATCCAAGCAGCATCATACGCTGTTCATCCCCGCCTGCAAAAGCATTCAATGCTTCCTTGCCAGCCTTGTTTAACTTGTCTACCGCATCGTTCAGGTAGCAACGCATCATATCAATTTGTACGGAAATGGCTGCCTCACCTTGCTTATCAGCCATTTTTATGACGCGGTGCAGGGCGCTTTCTGCATTAAAGGTTAGGATGGCCATGTCCGCGATATTCATTAATATTTCCTGCTCATTTTGAAGATTCATCATCAGCTTTTGTACTGCCGCACCTGCTGTCATCAGGATGGCCTTCTTCATATTCGCGATTGTTTTTTTCTCAACAGCGAAAGCGGTTTCATCCTCGTTACCAAAATCGGGTATACTCATCAGCTCTTTGGAAACCGCCATTGCCGGTCCCATCAGGTCAAGTTTACCTTTCATGGCCCGTTTCAACATCATGTCTACCGTTAACAGGCGATTAATTTCATTGGTACCTTCAAAAATCCGGTTGATACGGCTATCCCTGTAGGCGCGACTCACCATATATTCATCACTGAAACCATTTCCCCCATGGATCTGTACTCCTTCATCCACAATGAAATCAAGTACCTCACTTCCATCAACTTTTAACATTGCGCATTCGATCGCATATTCTTCTGCCGCTCCCAGCAATGCTTCGTTGAATGGTTTGCCGGCTGCAGCCATGGCAATTTCCGTGTCATCTATCCATTTACTTGTTCGGTATAGAGCACTCTCGTTAACCCATATACGAATAGCCATTTCTGCCAATTTGTGTTTAATGGCACCAAAATTTGCGATGGCCGTTTTAAATTGTTCCCTTGTATTTGCATAGTTAACGGTATCGGTAAATACCATTTTTGCACCACCTATCGCGGCAGCACATAATTTTAGCCTGCCAATGTTTAATATATTAAAGGCTATGATATGCCCCTTGCCAGCTTCGCCCAATAAGTTTTCTGCCGGCACTTTGCAGTCCTGGAAATATAACTGTACGGTTGAAGACCCTTTAATACCCATTTTATGCTCTTCCGAACCCTGGGTAAATCCCTCCAGCCCACGGTCAACAATAAACGCTGAAAATTTATCACCGTCGATTTTGGCAAAAACTGTATATACATCTGCAAAACCGCCATTGGTGATCCAGCATTTCTGCCCGTTTAATAAATAATGTTTACCATCCGCAGAAAGTACTGCGTTTGTTTTGGCACTCAAGGCATCACTACCACTATTGGGTTCCGTTAGTCCATATGCACCTTTCCACTCTCCACTCGCCAGTTTAGGTATATACTTTTTCTTTTGGGCCTCCGTGCCAAAATATAAAATGGGCAATGTTCCTATACCCGTGTGTGCCGCCACAGCTACACTAAAGGAGAAACCTCCACCCAGGCCTTCATTGATAAGGGTGGAAGTAATAAATTCTTTTCCAAGCCCGCCAAATTCTTCGGGAACGGAAGCACCCAACAATCCTTGTTTGCCGGCTTTGTCCAGCAAAGACTGCATCAGGCCAGGTTCTGCTTTATCAATACGATCGATCACGGGTAATACTTCCCCCAATAAAAACTGGTGGCACATTTCTTTCACCATCCGTTGTTCTTCGGTAAAATCTTCAGGGGTGTAGATGTCAAATGGATTACTTGCCCTGATAAGCCATTCACCGCCTTTTAATGCAATTGTTGGGGATGTTGTATTCATAAATGTTGTTTATTATAATGACAATTTTAATGGTTTCTCCTTCCCTGGCATTTCGTTGCCCGTTGCCCGCCCGAAAGTGTTGCCAGCTAACCAGGAACGCGTAACTATTTCAAATTCTCATACACCTGCTGCAAAACTTCCTTGGCTGTCTCAATTTGTCCATTGGTTACGCCCAACAGTGCTTCATTTAACGTCCGGTTGGCTATTTCCATTGTTCTATCCTGCAACTGCAGTGCTTCCGGGGTTAGGTAGATCATGTTTATCCTGCGATCGTCTTTGCTTGCCACTCTTTTTACAAGTTTCAGCTTTTCGAGGTTATCAACCAGTCTCGTAATGCTTGGTTTATCCCTGAAAGTGGCACCGCACAAGGCTTGCTGGCTCATGCCATCTTCTTTCCACAAATGGTAAAGTACACTCCATTGTTCAATGGTGATGTCCACACTACTTTGCTTAAAATTTTTCTGTAAACGCCTGGCTATAGCCGTGCTGGCTTTGCCTGTAATAAATCCGTATAATTCGCTTTTCTTAAATTGGTTGTTTGGCATATAGTTGTTTAGACAACTATATAAAGATAAACTTTCATTTCTATTTTCAAAAAATTATTTTTGTTTATTGAACGCCCCATTTCGCGGCCAGCTAAAATTTATCTTAATTCATGGCGATCCTTTGTGTTGTCAGTGTTCTGCTGATGATTGTTTATATTTCTTTGTTAATGTATTACCGGGTTGCCTGGGGTAAGATTCCAAATTTTTCTGCTGCAAACTTTCATGAAAAACTTTCAACGCAAATCGTAGTGATCATTCCTGCGAGAAATGAAGCCAAACACATCCATGCCTGCCTGGCAACAGTTACAAATCAGTCTTATCCTCCCCACTTATACCAGGTTGTTGTGGTAGACGACCATTCCACAGATAACACGGCTGACATTGTGAGGGCTTTTCCGTCGAAAAATATAAGCCTGGTGTTGCTCAAAGAACACATTCCCGTCAAAGCGCTCAACTCCTATAAAAAGAAAGCAATTGAAATTGGCATACAACAGAGTACCGGGAAACTAATCGTTACCACTGATGCGGATTGTTACGTATCATACGAATGGCTTAAAACCATTGCCGCCTTTTATGAAATGTACCGTCCTTTATTCATAGCCGCTCCTGTTTCCATTGATTGCAACCGCAGTTTTATAGAAATGTTTCAGGCGCTGGATTTTATGACGCTGCAGGGAATAACCGGTGCCTCTGTTCACAAAAAAATGCATAGTATGTGCAACGGCGCCAATCTTGCGTATGAAAGAGCAGCTTACCTGGAAGTAGATGGCTTTAAGGGAATTGATTTCATTGCCAGTGGCGATGACATGTTGCTGATGCACAAAATATACAAGCGTTTCCCCGATAGAGTTATGTTCTTAAAATCCCGGGAAGCCATTGTTAACACAGAGCCTGTTAAAACAATAAAAGATTTTTTAAATCAACGTATCAGGTGGGCAAGTAAAGCAGATAAGTATGATGATAAAAGAATAACAGCCGTGCTGGCGATTGTTTATCTATTCAATATTTTGTTGATAGTGCTGCCGGTTTTATCAGCATTTTTAAATGTGCGATTTCAAATCTTCAATGTTCACTATTCAGTGTTACAGATCTGGATATTATTATTGACATGTAAAACAGGTGCAGAACTATTTTTTCTTTTCCCGGTGGCCAGCTTTTTTAACAAAAGTCGTTTATTGTGGTTGTTTCCGATCATGCAGCCATTTCATATAATTTACACGGTAATCGCCGGCTGGCTGGGTAAATTTGGAAGCTACTACTGGAAGGATAGAAAAGTGACATAAGGTCGGCTTGAATTCTGGTAAAGATGTGACCGCAGAAAAAAAAAATTTGAAAACAAATACTGACCAAAGATGTATTATTCACCGGCGGCGGAATATTGACTTGAACGATTGCAGTTTTCTTCAACGAATAATCACCAACCAACGTAAAATATATTTATGAACGCTTCCGAAACAGCAGCAGAAAGTTCTGGTAAAGGAAATGATTCGGTAACAACATATTCGGCTTTTTGCTTACTATACTACACGCCTTTATAAAATAGAAGTATTGTTATTCCTAAATCACTTAAGAAAGCTTTTTCCGTAAAATATTCAAACCTATGTTATCCTTGTTAGCAGGTCAACAATAGATAATCGATTCTTCGTGTTTTATCAAAGGAGCAAAATTTAGAATTACCATATTATTAAATCAATTTGTACTTTACAGCATGCAGGAGCGGTCAATTTCGTTTTCACTCAAAACCTGGCAACGGCTTAAAAAAAACAAGTTAGCCTTTGCCGGTCTTGGTGTTATTATTCTAGCTGCTTTTATTGCTTTATTTGGATACCTGTTTACGCCGGATGGTACCCCCAATGCCGATCTGCAAACATTGGAAATACAGGCCAAAAAACCAGGCTATACCCAACTCTTTTTAAAAATTCACGATACAAAAAAAAATCCGGTAAACTGGATTGAGAATATGCTGTTTGGGAAACCGTCTCAATTCAGATATTTGCCGATCAACAGTTATAAAGTCAAAGGAAATAACCTGGTAGTGGATAAATTGATTGACGAGGATACAACCATTCAGCAGGTTTTCAATATTGATGAATTAACTTTTAACCAACCGCAGCATTTAGACCAATACCTTGTTATAAAAAAGTTCTGGCTTGGCACCGATGTTTTTGGAAGGGATATACTCAGCCGCCTCATCATTGGTACGCGGGTAAGCCTTGCTGTAGGTTTCATTGCAGTGATTGTCTCGTTGCTTCTGGGTGTGGTATTAGGTGCCCTCGCCGGATACTACCGCGGATGGGTAGATGAAATTATAATGTGGCTGGTAAATGTAACCTGGAGCATCCCTACTTTGTTATTGGTGTTTGCCATTACGATTGCTATGGGAAAAGGATTCTGGCAGATCTTTATAGCCGTAGGGCTCACGATGTGGGTAAGCGTTGCAAGATTGGTGCGTGGCCAGGTAATGGCTATTAAAGAACTGGAATATATACAGGCGGCCAGGGCACTTGGTTTTAATGATAGCCGTATCATTTTAAAACATATATTACCTAATATAATTGGTCCTTTGCTCGTAATTGCCGCCGGTAATTTTGCAACAGCCATTATCATCGAGGCCGGCCTTAGCTTTTTAGGGATTGGTGTTCAGGCACCACAACCCAGCTGGGGCCTGATGATAAAAGAAAATTATAATTTCATCATTACCCACAACCCTTTGCTGGCAATTATCCCCGGGTTTGCGATCATGATTTTAGTACTGGCATTTAATCTTTTAGGGAATGGATTACGGGATGCGGTGGATGTAAAGACTAACACCTGAAGCATCCGGGTAAGTTGGTGGGATTTTAAAATATTTCATAAGACCAAATTTTAACCCAGCCAACTGTTTTCGTGCGACTTCGATCAAATGGCGGAAACTCCTACTCCGCCGGCGCTACCGGAACATTCCGGTTAAACCCTTCCTCCAGCGATATAAATGTTTCCGTTCTTTCTATCCCTTTAATTTTCTGAAGTTCATCGTGCAATACATGCCTTAATTGAGTGATGTCTTTGCATACAACTTCTATGAACATGCTATAATTGCCGGTGATGTAATTGAGCCGTATTATTTCCGGTATGCGCATCAGGTCCTTTGCAACGGTGTCATAAAGAGAGCTCTTTTCAAGATAAATTCCCACGAAGGCTGTAATATCATACCCCAATAATTTTAGGTCTACATTTAACCTGGTGCCTTTTACAATATTAAATTCCTGTAATTTCTTTATTCGAACATGGATCGTTCCGCCGCTAACGAACAATTTTTTGCCCAGTTCAGCATAAGATATCTCCGCATTTTCCATCATTTCATGAATAATCTGGAGATCAAGTTTATCAAGATTTAATTTGGCAGCCATATTAGCAATCTATTTTAATTAATATTTAATAATTAATACAAATATTTGAATTATTTCTATAATTTCAAAATATTTATTTGAATATTTTTAATTTAACCGCATTTATTTTAGTTTTGTGTTATCAAGTTCTTAGGCAATAACATTGCAAACATTGTGGGGTGATGAAATTTTTGGCAGACATGCCTCCTTGTCTCGGAGGTGGGGATAACAGGATAAACGTTACATAGAGCCGTTTTTGTAGCAATACAACTGCGACCGGGGTCGACCACCGAACTTTGTGTAATAGCTAACTGCCCCGTGAAGGTTCGAACCCTTCCCCTACAGCAGGTTTTTCCATAGTAACCCTTACAGGCTTTGGCTTGTGAGGGTTTTTTATTTTCAGAAAGAATTTTGGCAGCTACCTCCTTATCCCGGAGCTGGGGATAACAGGGCAAACGTTACATAGAGCCGTTTTTGTAGCAATACGGTTGTGACCGGGGTCAACCACCGCTCTGTTAAATAACTAACGTCAGGCGATTGGCAAAAGTAGCGGATTAGAACTCCTTCAACTGGCTCATTCGCCCATAACTGATGGAGACTACAGAAAAGAAACTCGTTATAATCGGTCTGCCCAACTCTTGCCAGACTCCTTGTTGGCGGCAGGCTGAATTAGAATAGGGTAGACTCATGAACT
>JACMPR010000235.1 GCA_014377385.1 Ferruginibacter sp.
ATAAGAGGGTTGAAGTGGTGGGGTGGAGTGCCATTGGACATAAACTGGTTGATTTTTCCAAGACGGAAGAAATGGAGTGGGAGGCAAAGGAAGTTAAAGGTGGGCAGGGGGATTTGTTTGAATGATGTTGATATTTGTTCACCAAGTGTGGGATTGAAATTAATTTAACAAAAATATTTTTTCATTGATCAATTGTTCGATCATCGCTTTGGATATTTTTTAGGTTATTAATTATTTTACATGGCAATAATTCCAGTAGAGCTAACTGCTGATTTAATTATTAAAATATTTAAACATCAGTAAAGACAAAAATCTATCATTACAATTTAAAACAAACAACATCAACTAAAGTAAATGAATCAAAAAGGAATTATCAGAATTAACAGACCGGGAACTGTTGGATGAGAGAAAAAAAAATGAAGTCATTTTCCATTACTAATGCGCCATTTATTGCATTTTTGATGGGAATCGTTTTTTACAGCTTTATAAAACAGCTGGGGAAAGCTTACACTAATTCCTTTGTACATTGTTTAAAAAATTACGAATGACCCGAAAAATAAAAGAAGTAAAGACCTGGAACAGTTACTAAAAGAACGAAATTTAAGGTAAGCGATCGCGGTGAATAGTTATGTACAAAACTTGACAAAATTACGACCGCCCATGTCACTTATTTCGGATTTTCAACCGGGAATGGGCCTCCATTTTAAAAATACAAACATGAAAACAATGTTATTGTTATTTATTGCAGCTTTTGCTTTAATTTCTTGTAGCAATCAAACACAACAAACGATGAGTACTACTGACAACGAACAATTTGTTAAACAATATTTTGAACATTTCAACAACCACGACTTTGTTAAGATGGCAAATATGTATGCAGAAACAACGGATTTTAAAGACCCATCATTGGACCGGGAATTGTTAAGCAGACAAGGCAACAGACAGTAGAAAAATACACAGAGCTTGCAAAATTATTCCCTGACTTAAATGACCAGGTTATTCAGATTTATCCGTCAGGAAACAATCATATAATTGTAGAATTTGTATCGGGTGGTACAGGACCAGACAAAGTAAAATTTGAATTAGCCATCTGTTCTATTTTAACTATAGAGAACGGTCTCATTACAAAAGACTATACGTACTTCGACAATTTTGAAGAAGAAAAAAATTAAGCAGAAGTAACACAACTAAAAAAATTAATCATACAGACCAGAAACCGAAAAGACGATCGGGAAAAATCCCCTCAGCCATCGTGAGTATTGCTGCACAGGCCTGAAAAACTAAAAATTAGTACTCACTTGCACCGTTGTATTAATGAGAGTGGTAGTCACAGGCCACCCAATGAACGGCACCGTAGGCATGCTATACTCGGCTTTAATTATATTTTAATACAGCAAAATAAATTGTTCGTTAGGGAAAATTGATTCTTTGTCAAAGAAGTTTTTTACCCCGGTAAAGGAGGCATGTCTTTAATAACAAAATTGCCGAACTGGTATTAATGTCTTCACTATAACGATTCCTGCAAGTTTAACGGAATTTGAAATTAATAGCCCGGCTTTTATAGGTGCACGACTTATCCCTAATATTAGGGATACCTAAATATAAAAATATTGATCACTTTTGTTCTGCTTAGGAATTCGGATCAACGCTGGTTTCTAAACTGTTTTCTGTTTATAAAAAATCAAGTTCGCAAAATAAGTAACCAAAAATTATAAAAACAAAATATTTGCTTATATCTTGCGGAACCAAGACATCCAACTCTTATCATTTTCCAACGCTTATTACTCCCAAATTCTAAAGGAAAGATTACCGCAGGGTACGAGCCATTCTATTTGAATGGGCAGCCGAACTGTGATCTGTATCAAGTATATTATTTTATTAATTAAACCATAAACATGAAGAAGGTAATTTTATTACTAGCTATTTCAAGCCTGTTAACTACATTACTATTTGCCCAGGTTAGCCCGGGCGGAATGAATTACCAGGCGGTTGCCAGGAACTTAAAAGGTGAGATACTTCCAAATCAGCCTGTTTCTCTGAAAGTGTCTTTGTTCAGTGTACAAAGCAGCGGCAAAGTTGAATACTATAATGAGGTACATAATGTAACAACAAGTGTTACAGGCGTTTTTAGTTTAATAATCGGAGGAGGAACGCCTGCCAGAGGGTCAACATACCACACCATTCCGTGGAGTACACAAAATATATGGATGGAAGTTGCTATTAAAAGCAGCGCTGATGCCGCCTATCTCGTAACGAGCAGCAGTAAATTGCTGGCGGTACCCTACGCTTATCATGCTATGACAGCAGATCGTCTGGCAGGTACCAACGGCAATAATGCAACTTCCCCCGGAAACCCTTCAGGCGCATGGCAATTGGCCGGTAATAGCACCAGTAATCCTGCCAACGATAAACTTGGCACAACGGATTCCATTGATATAAAAATTGTGACGAACAACATCGAAAGGATGAGAATTTTCGGGAATGGTAATATCAATATCAATAAGAATGTTCGGATCAATGCCAAACTAACAGTAGACTCCAGTACTTTTTTGAATCAAATCGGCGGAAGCACCATCAACTATGGTCCGTTCACTGTAGACAGACAAAGCCCAACATTATTATCAGGTATTTTAACCGTGGACAGAGCTACTGACCTCAACAGTACATTAAATGTTGATGGCGCGACAGATTTAAACAGCAGGCTGAATGTGAATTACCTCAGTCCAACTTTACTAACGGGAACATTGCGTGTAAATGGCATAACGGATCTAAATAGCGCCTTGAATGTAAATAATATCAGCCCCACATTGCTGACAGGAACTTTACAGGTAAACCGGGATGCATTATATAAGGAAAGACTAAAGATTGAATCAACATACCAGACAGACACCTCCGGTTTAAATCCATCAAGCGGAGCTTTAGAAGTTGGAGGAGGAGCGTCAATAGCAAAAAATTTATACGTAGGTGGCATTGCAAAATTCGGCGGACCCGCTGCCTTTGGCGGCGCTGTAACAATCAGTGACCTGACGCAGTCTACCAGCACAACCACAGGCGCATTAAAAATAGCCGGTGGGGTTGGTATAGGAAGAAGACTAAATGTTAAAGAAGGCGGATTGTTTGAAAGTACGTTAGGCGTAGCAGGTATAACTTCTTTAACCAATACAACTCAAGCAACAGCGAGCAACAATGGTGCTTTGGTTGTTACAGGAGGTGCAGGTATTGCCGGGAATTTATTTACAGGCGGCACTCTTACAAGTGCAGGTGCTGCACAGATCAACAATACATTATCAGTGAGCGGAGCAGGAGATCTTGCCCCGGGTGGGTATATCGCTAATTTCAGGAATACCACAGGAGTAAATGGAATAAACATCCAGGTAAAAAATGCTTCTACGGCGGTTAACAACAGCAATGATTTTATTACGTTCAGGAATGACGGTGGCACCATTGTTGGCCGTATCGAAGGCGAAACACTTGAACAGCTGCGTGTTAGCCCTGATCACCTGAATACCTTAAAAGCTTATGAATATGCTGTTGCAACAGGATCTATAAACGTTGCGATCGCGGGTCTTGAATTAGCGCAAGCATCTGTTGGAATTGCAGCAGCAGCTAGTTCCTCTACCGCATGTATTGGACTTGGAGCGTGTATCACTGCACCAATTCCTTCATTGATCATACATGCAGGAACAACATTTGTGATGAAATTAGCTAATACCGTATCACAAGCATTAAGTCTCACTGCAGCGGTGGTTTCAAAGAATGATTATAAAAATAATAAAGAATCAAGCGTAGGTGTTACTTACCAATCTGGTTCAGCGGATTATGCTGAGTGGTTACCAAAGGCAAATCCTTCAGATGCCTTCAAAGCAGGTTCTGTAGTAGGAATTAAAAATGGCCGCATTTCTTTAACCACAGCGGGTGCAGATAAAATATTTGTCATCTCTACAAAACCAATTGTGCTGGGAAATATGCCTCCACAGGGCCATGAAGCTTCTTATGAAAAAGTAGCTTTCATGGGGCAGGTTCCGGTGTTTGTTTTCGGAAAAGTAAACATGGGTGATTATATCCTTCCAACAGGAAACAATGACGGACTTGCAAAAGCAATATCTCCAGATAAAATGAAGCCTGAAGATTACGTGAATATCGTTGGTGTGGCATGGTCAGCTTCAGAAAACGGCACATTTAGCGGGATAAATGTTGCAATAGGATTGAATACAAATGATGTTAGTAAACTGGTATCTGCTCAGAGCAAAGAAATCGCTGATTTGAAATCTCATATCAACGAAACAAATTCAATCCTTGCGAAATTAGTTCCAGGGTTTAAAGAAGCAACAGGTGTAACACCATCAGATGTAGCAGTTTCAACTCCTGCAGTTCATGCTCAACATATTGATGCAAAAGGAGCTTTGATACCTGAAGCGAAGGACATCGTTTACATAGAGGTAACAAGACCTCAGATAGATGCAATGTTTGCAATGGCTGAAAAATTATTTGTGGAAAACGGTGGTGACTTAAACACTGATCCTTTCTGGAAAATGATTAAGACTGAAGCTGGCTTTAAAGAAAAAACCATCCAGGCACTTGAAGTTAAATTGAAACATGCCATTCACATGCACCAGACAATTAATGCCGAATACCTGCATGGTAAATAATGTTCGGATATTAATGTGTGTTTGTGTTTTACATAAATGTTCAACATAGATACAGTTCATTTTATATGACTTAAACTATTATAATGAAGAAGCTATTTCAAACAGAAATGTCTTATAAAATCAGATCATTTTTTTTGACCTGCTTTATCCTGCTCTCGGTATTTAACAGCTTTAGCCAATCAGCTACAACTGTTCTACCTAATAATGCTTCTTATTCCGGTACAAATGGGCCCCAGGGTTCACTTCGTTACCAGCGTATATTTTACCTTGTAAAACCTGCGGAGATGAACGTTTCGGGGATTACCAGTGGAATGAACATTAATTCAATAGGTTTTACTCTTAGCAGGGCACAACAGGATACAACGAAAGGTCAGGTTAAAATATACCTGCAGAACACAACGGATGTTGTAAGCAGGGCCGATACCGGTTGGAATACGGTCACCTCAACAAGCAATTTATATCATGCCATCGGATTATTTCCCGGCAGTTATGAGTGGCAGGTTAAAGCAAATTGTACAACGAATTCTGCATTCACCTCAAGTGTAGCTTTTACTAATGATGATCTTGACAGATGTAATAATCCATATAATTTAAAAGCCTCAGGTATCACGACCACCGCGGCAACTTTAACATGGGAATCGGCAACGTCTGCTTCTTTCGTGCAATACAGATTAGAATATACACCGGTTGATACAATCAACTGGATTCCTGTAACAACGACAGACACTTTCTATAATGCAAGTGGTTTGAGAACAAATAAATCCTACCAGTGGAGAGTAAGAACATTATGTTCTGCAGATTCATCTGCGATTAATTCTTCATCGTTTACTACACTGTATACATCAAATTGTAATCCTCCTTCGGGCCTTTCTGCTTCTGTTACTAATGATTCATTGGTAGCTTTAAGATGGACTGGTGCAAGTGGAGCTTTTTATTACGAAATTCAATTAAGAAGAATAGGAACAGAATCATGGTCAAACAGCACTTCTTTTGCAGATAGCGCCGATATTATTCTTCCGGCAGGTACAACCTATCAGTGGCAAGTGAGGACAGTTTGTGATTCCGGAACGTCAAGAGGAAACTATATTTCCGGAAGTAATTTCGCCACAGGCGGAACAGCTATTTGCTATGAACCTACCAATCCTTTTACAAGACAAATAACAGACTCTTCTGCAGATCTTACCTGGACAGCCGTTCCGGGAGCGACGTCATACTCGATCCGCTATCGGTTGAAAAATACGATATCGTGGACAAACGCTATCACACCGATGACGAATGTAAGCGATACTCTTTTCAGCATTCCTAATACTACAGGAGCTTATGAGATTCCATTCGTGAATGGCAGCGCTTTCACTTACAATGGCGGTGGCGTTTACGTTGCATTAGAGTATTCACGTCCTAATGGAGCATTGACTTCACCAAACCTAACCTTTAGCACTACCCGCGGTACAAGTATTGCAGGAGTAAGCGGACAGGATTCAGTGAAATATCTATTATGTATGGTTAGCAGAGGTGATGCAGGCTTGACTGCATTACCAAATACTTTGGGAGAAACCAGGCAACGTCCTGAAACAAGGTTCGGCTCTACCAGCCTGAAAGATAGTATTGCCGTTGTTGCAGTGTATGCTTTGGGAAAAACCGCACCACGTTTCCAATCTCCTACTCCCATATCAGCTAAAGTGGCTAACCTGTCTGCCACCACTAAAGCGTACAATGTTACGCTTACCGTGAAAGAGCAACTAACCGGAACCGTAAGGTATACGGTAACGCAACTGGTTTCTGTTACGGCAACTGATACAACGCTGGTAACATTCAACGGCTGGTCTCCAAATATTGCTGAAAATGACTCTATCACGGTTTCAATACCTGCGGGCACGAATGAGAATGTAACGAACAACAATCAGCGTTCTTATTTTCAGCAGGTAAATGGAAATGTTATAGCCTATGATGACGGAACTGCATTGGTTTCCCAGGCAGGATTTGACACAAGCGCTGGATTAATACTAACCCGTTATACCATGAAGGGTTGCGGAAAAGTAATTGCAGCCAGTATTTATTTAACTGAATCCGCTGCAGGCCATCCTGTAAAAGCCGTGATCAGGAATGCAACAGGAACAATCGTTGCACAGTCACCCTTATATACACCTACAACCGATGTAGTGAACGGCTATCATTCCTTTTATTTTACCGTACAGCCGTCGTTTTCTACAGAAGATTTCTATATCGGATTATTCCAATCGGCATCTGCTACGTCATATAACCCGGTTGGAACCCAATGGGAAGTTGGAGGAGTAAGATCTGGTGCGTATTACAAAGCCAATGCTGACGGTACAGGGTTGGTTGATTATCGTCAACAAGGAAGGCTCATGATCAGGGCAGAACTTGTTTCCTCAGCACCTGAAGTTTCCATCAAGGGAAATTTAACCCTCTGCACGGGAGCTACGAATACACTTTCTGCAGGTAGCACGCAAACGCGGTATGCAAACAGCGTAGCGAGTTATAGCAGCCAGAACGGAACAGATTCGTATAGCGCCTCTCAGGCTTTGGGTTCACCAAATGTGTATCCTGTATATGCACTGAGTGCTAACTCATGGGTTAGCAGTACCGCTGATGGCCAGCGGGAATCATTGGCATTGGGTTTCGCCGATGCGGCTCCCATAAACTTTGTAGATATTTATGAAACATCAAACGGTGGTGCAGTAGATTCTGTGTTCGTTAAAAATCCGGCCACGAATGTATATGAGTTGGTTTATTCCGGAACTGCGGCAGCAGCAACTGCAGCAGCACGGAAAAATCATATCAGCTTCACACAAACCGCTTACAGCGTGTCAGAAATTCTGATCAAATTTAACTCTCCTGCAGTTTCCGGTTACAATGCTGTTGATGCAGTGGGTATCGGACGGGCTGTGGATTCAGCAACGTTTGCCTCCTATTTATGGTCACCGGGCGGACAAACAACTGCAGCAATATCTGTAAGTACACCTGGTGTGTATACTTTAAAAGTTACAGAGTCCAGTGGATGCCAATCTGTGGACAGTGTAACGGTAAAGGCTACGCTCACAACGCCACCCGTGATCAGTGGAAACAAGCCGGCAGCAATCTGTGCGGGCGATAGCATCGTGCTTACTTCTAATATAGCTGCAGGAATTTTATGGAGCAACGGTGCTACCACTGAAAGTATTACGGTAAGTGCGGCAGGATCGTTTACTGTTTCCTATAATGATGGTGCTGGTTGCGGTTCGCTGACTTCTTCGCCTTTTGTTGTTACGATAAACGCACTTCCGGCTCCTGTCATTTCAGGATCTACAAATATTTGTATTGGCAATCGCAACATATTAAATGCAGGCAGTGGCTTCACTAGCTATTTATGGAGCACGGGCGAAGCCACGCAAAGTATTTCTGTAGGTGATGCAGGTGTGTACGACGTAAAGGTTACTAACGCCAACGGCTGCAGCAAAACAGTAGCCGTTACAACAGTATATATTACCCTGGCAGCTCCTTCGATCACGGGCAACCTTTCTTTTTGCCCCGGTGGAAATACGGTGCTGGATGCAGGCGCTGGTTACGCAAGCTATAGCTGGTCTAACGGTGCCGCAAGCAGGACAATCACCGTTTCTACAGCCGCCGATTTCATGGTGGTAGTTACCAATATTGAAGGATGTAGTGCTTCGGCATCTGTGAGTACTTCTATATTCAGCTCTCCCGTGCCACAGATAAACGGTAATGCCGGTTTTTGCGCCGGTAGCTCAACAACATTATCAGCAACGGCTGGTTATGCAAGCTACTTGTGGTCCACAACTGCCACCACAGCCTCTATCACTTTGAACAGCATAGGCACAAAATCGGTGACAGTTACTGATAACAATGGCTGTACCGGTACCGCCTCCCGCGCTGTTGTATTGTACCCGAATCCAACACCGGTTATTGCCGGAACCTTGTCGTTCTGCGGTGGTACAACAACAACCTTAAATGCAGGTGCGGGCTACAATAGCTATTTATGGAGTACTGCTGCTACTACACAAACCATCAATGTAAGTGCAGCAGGATCTGTGTCAGTAACAGTTGTAAATAACAATGGATGCACTGCATCTGCTACGGTGACTATCAGCGCAACCGGAATTTTACCTGCAACGCCAGGTGCGATAACAGGACCTGCGGTCAGCAGTTGTAACTCTACCAGTAACGTATACTCGATAGCTGCTGTGCCAAACACAACCTTTTATGTATGGAGCGTTCCGGCGGGTGCAATAATTGTAAGCGGCCAGGGAACAACAGCCATGACTGTCAATTATGGCCCAACATTCCAGGGTGGAAATATTGTGGTTGCTGCTTCTAATGGCTGTGGACAAAGCGGATCTATCAATCCAAGACAATTATTTGTTCGTGTCCTGGCAAATGTGCCTGGAACAATAACAGGCCAAACTGCAGGAGTATGCGGCCCGTCAACTAAGCCTTATAGCATTGTAGCAGTTCCCGGGGCAACATCTTATACCTGGACTGTCCCTGCAGGATCATCCATTGTGAGCGGTCAGGGCACACGCGCTATATCGGTATCATTTACAACCGGCTTTAGCATAGGTAATATCTGTGTAACAGCAAATAATGGTTGCGGAAGCAGTGCGCCCTCATGTACTGGCTTAAGTGGTGTACCGCCTGTACCCGGGCCCATCAACGGACCAACACTGGTTTGCTCAGGGCAGGGTAATTTATCCTACAATATAGTTGCTGTTACGGGTGCAACATCTTATACGTGGACATCACCGCAATCTTCCAGTATTTCATTAGGTCAGGGGAGCAGAGAAGTAGCAGTGAATATGGGCCCTAATCCAGGTAACATAACAGTAAAGGCTAATAGCGCCTGCGGCAGCAGTGCGGCACGGACAATTGCAGTTGCATTCACCACTTGCTTTGCAGGTTCAGGTTCGCCTTCTTCTCCGTCAACATTTTCATTACCCGAGTTGAGGCCTGTTCCTGAAGTCATATCGGCGTACGGAGGCTTCTCAAAAGCCGGCACGTTAAACGTTGAATGGACAATGGGAGAACCAAGGGTAGCGTCAACTATTTCCGGAAACACATTCTACACCGAAGGATTCCATCAGCCACTTATTTTTGGCAGGATGGTGCATTCAGTCACGCTGGAGGATTTAAAAATAACGGTATATCCTAATCCATTTAAGGCAGTTGTAAAAGTGAGTATTGAAACAGAAAAAAAGAACCTGGTGTTCATTGAGCTGAAAGATACCTATGGCCGCACGTTACTGCGTAAGGACATAGAAGCCGGCAATCGCCAGATAGAAATAAATACCGCCCGATTTATTGGAGGAGTTTATTACTTGGTGGTATCGGATGCATCCGGAATCCGTACAACGGTGAAGCTGATCAACATAAATTAAAATAATATATTTTTGGAAGCCTCAACTGAAAAAGTTGAGGCTTTTTTTTACGGATATATTTTAAAGAAAAGATGACTTCATCAATGTTGTGAAACTACCAAACATCAATTATGATACATGAACATCACTGTGTTAAGACACAAAAAGCTTTAAACAAATAAGATAACATAACTAAAGATCACTCAGCATCCCCAGAAGTTTGGGGGAGGCTAAAGCCAGGGCCGAAACCCATTACAAGGCTCATTGCCCTCGTCGAAATAAACAAGATTATACAAACAGTAGTACTCAAACTGTTGATGAAATATATCTAAAAGCCTTGTTACGCTAATGACAGTTTTATTATAAAGTTTAAGAACTCCCAAACCTTTTCCGGCTAAGTTATCAGAGAAGGTAAAGGAGAGACAAGCAGCAGCGCAACATTCCACGAAGAGGCTACTATTGATTTTGAAAATGGTAGTTTTATCAATAGAAAATTATCTCTGAATGGCGATAAAGTTAGTTTGCACTGTCACTGTAGCACTCAAAAGAAACTTTAGAGGGATCAACTCCAATGGTCGGAATTGCGGTTTTGATTTTTATAGAAGAACCAGAACGGGCTAGCCTTCAAATATGAGCGTCATAAAAAAAACCCAAAAGAACGAGCAAAAGCACATCGATAAATAGTATCCCTCCGTCCAACTACATCTTTCCCCATCTAAGTTGATCGTTTAGCTTAGTTCTTTTGATTCAATTTACAACATAATGGAACAAGAGCAAAGTAAGCGCATACGACGTACTTCCGACGAGATAAAAGATTATTAGAAACGTTTTCCCAACCAGGGAAGGCTTCAAAAGATTTCTGTTTGCTTC
>JACMPR010000236.1 GCA_014377385.1 Ferruginibacter sp.
ATGAAGTGGGTATTTCTTATCATGGCAGAACCTACCAGGAAGGGAAAAAGATCAGTTGGAAGGATGGCTTCAAGGCCATTTATTGTATTGTGAAGTACGGTATGTTCAGAAGATAGCTGTCAAACAGCTTCAATAAGAACTGGTAGCAGGCCGGAGTAACAAAATCTAAAAACTTTACAAATGCGTGTAAGCTGGAATATGACTGCTGCTTGCATGCCGGTTTGAATCATTATTGCTTAAGGAATACACACTATGCTTATAAAGTGGCGGGTGCCAAAGACAATACAGTGGATAGTAAAATTATTTTTTATCTACCTGTTTATTTTTACTGCTTTTAGAATAGCAACGGTAATCTGCTTTAAACCGAAGGCCACCGGTATATTAGAATTATTGCCGTCATTCTGGCTTGGACTGAAGTATGATCTTCGATGGATTGCCTTTATCTTATTTCCAATCGCGTTGTTTTCGCTATATCCAAAGTTTTCTCCATTTTACAGTGAGAGGTTAAAGAAGTTCTGGACAATTTACCTTGGTATCATCACCCTGCTGGTGCTATTTTTTTATGGCGCTGATTTTGGGCAATTTGCATACATCAACGCCAGGCTGAATGCAGACGCTTTGATATTTGCCGAGGATCCAAAGGAAAGCCTGGAAATGGTTTGGCAAAGTTACCCCGTAGTATGGATCCTCTTTGGATTGTTTGGTTCTGTATTAATGGTAACGTGGATGTTTAGACGCACACATGTAGGGATAGAAGGAAAGAATATAAACGTGCATAAATTTACTTACCAGCGCAGGTGGCATATTGCCGCTTTGCTTATCCTTGGATGGTTTATGTACGGGTTTTTTACAGCAAGTCCCCTCAATTTTTTCAGAGCCTTCAGTTTAAACGATGAGTTTAAAAGCAACCTTGCACTAAATCCGTTACAAAATTTCTTTACTACGCTTCGTTTCAGGGATCCGGACTACAATACCAAAGCAAAGGAATATTATCCTTTGATGTCAGCATTCTTAAATATCAAAAATGCCGGAGCAACCAAAGATAATTATACCCGTTTGATACAGCCCGGCAGTCGTGCCCTTGAATGCCAGCCCAACATTGTACTGGTAATCTGTGAAAGTTTCAGCATGTACAAAAGCAGCATGAGTGGCAATCCTTTGAACAGTACACCTTATTTTAATGAACTTACGAAGCAGGGTATTTTTTTCGACAGGTGTTTTTCACCCACCTTTGGCACCGCACGTGGCGTATTTGCCATCCTGAGCGGGATACCGGACGTGCAATTAAGCAAATTTGCAACCCGCAATGAAGCATCTGTAAGCCAACGTATGATCATCAATGATTTTGAGGGATATGAAAAATTTTATTTCCTGGGTGGACGTACACAGTTCAATAATTTTGGCGGACTTGTAAAAAATATTAAAGACGTTCATATTTATGAAGAAGGTAGTTATAAATCTCAAAAAGTAAATGTGTGGGGGATAAGCGACAAGGATCTTTTTTTAGAGGCTAATGATGTTATCAAAGAACAAGGCAAACCATTTTTTGCTATTATTCAAACCGCTGACAATCACCGCCCATTTAATATCCCGGAAGCGGATTCCGATTTTGTTAACAAAAGTATTCCCGACGAAGAGCTTTTAAAATATGGATTTGAATCTCTTAAAGAATACAATGCATTTGCGTACACAGATTATTGCTTTAAGAAGTTTATAGAAACTGCTAAAAAAGAAAGTTATTTTAATAACACCATTTTTGTTTTCGTAGGTGACCATGGTGTGGAAGGAAACGCAGAGGCTATCTATCCAAAGGCATGGACAGAGCAACGCCTCAATGATGAACACATTCCATTATTATTTTATGCGCCATCACTGCTTTCACCATCCAAGCGCAGCGAACCTGTTTCACAAATTGATGTGCTGCCCACGATTGCCGGAATGATGCTACAGCCATATACCAACTCTACCCTGGGAAGAGACCTGCTTGATTCAGCAAAAAATTACAATGCCGCATTTATTATTTATCACGCACCTGGCTGGATAGGCGTGGTGAGCGATGATTATTTTTACAGGAAGAATATCAGGATTGCAAAAGAAGAACTTGTTCCAATGAAAGAAAACTTGCCCCCACTAACCTTCCACCAGCAGGATTCTGCAAAAAAACATTTATCTCAACTAACCTCAGCTTTATATGAAACGGCGAGGTGGATGTTGTTGAATAATAAGAACGTGAAGAATTAATTATGGGTTTACGGTAAGAGTGGGATCAAAGCTGCCGGAATTAATTGCTATGCCTACATTCTACACTGTACTGGTTTTTTCGGCAATCATGATCAGTCTGGGTGAATTTTTAACTGAATAATTTTTGAAATTGTAATCGCCAAATACTTCTTTTACCTGAAGGCCATGACAGGCAAACATATCAGTAAAATCACCCAAAGAAAATTTTGCTACTTTTTCTGTAAAGATCATAGGTTCCTGTAACGCCTCATCTTCTATCATGATCTTTTTATAAAAATGGGTTTCATCATACCATTTGGTAATAAAGTAAGTAACCCCGTCAATCTCTTTCTCCGACTGGTGTACCATGTTATCTTCCGCATAGTGTACATTCAGGTAATCCATTACAAAAACAGCCTTTGGTTTTAACGACTGGGCGATGGTACGAATGGCATTGTCATGCTCCCGCTGAGTTTTAAAATATCCAAAACTTGTAAAAAAATTAAATGCGTAATCAAAATAATTGATCCAGAAAGGGAGTCGCATATCGTGCTGGTAAAAATGAAGTTGTTCGTTTTCATTTTTTAATGCTTCTAAAATACTGTCTTCGCTCAGATCAATACCGGTTACATCAAAACCTTTACCCGCCAGTTGTATGGAATGTCTTCCTTTTCCACAGGCCACATCCAGCATCATTTTACCCGGTGTTGGTTTTAAATGATCGATCAATTTGTCAATAAAAGCGGCCGCTTCCTTATCATCTCTTTTAAAATAAAGCTGGTGGTAATAACTTGTGTTGAACCATTCTTTGAACCAGGTTTGCATACCGGCAAAGGTAATGTGCAATATTCAATCGGCAATTGCATATAAATGAATGCCCGAAACTTAAAAACTAATTTCTTTGAAAAGTACCCTAAGTATTTCTTGACTTATTCAAAGAGGCTGATCGGAATACTTCTATCAATGTCATAGGCTGGTAAACCTTACGCGTATTTTTATTATCTTTACAGCTCTTTAAAATTCGATTTCAATGGCATTGATAAAAAGCATCTCCGGCATTCGTGGTACAATTGGGGGCAGCCCAAATACCAATCTTACTCCATTGGATATTGTAAAATTTACTGCAGCCTACGGTACCTGGTTACTACAGGAAACAGAAAAAAAATCCATAAACTTTAAGAAAAAAGTGGTTGTTGGCAGGGATGGCCGCATCAGTGGCTTAATGGTAAAGAGCATCGTAGCTGCTACTTTAACGGCATTGGGTATTGATGTGATAGACCTGGACTTAAGTACGACGCCTACAGTAGAAATGGCGGGTGGCTTTTTAGGTGCAGATGGTGGCATCATTCTTACTGCAAGCCACAATCCACAGGAATGGAATGCACTCAAACTGCTCAACGGCAAGGGAGAATTTATTAGCAGCGAAGAAGGAAAATTTATTCTTGAACTGGCCGAAAAGGAAGCCTTTGATTTTGCAACAGTTGAAAAACTGGGTTCAATAACAATAAACAATAATATGCTAACGGAGCATATCTCCCGTATCCTAGAAAATAAACTTGTTGATAAAAATGCCATAGCGGCTGCTAATTTCAGCATTGTTGTAGATGCGGTAAATAGCACTGGCGCCTTTGCTGTACCGCAGTTATTGAAAGAATTGGGTGTGCAGCAGGTAATGGTAATTAACGGAGAAGTAAACGGTCATTTTGCCCACAATCCTGAACCTCTACCCGAACACCTCACCGGGCTTAGCCAGGAGGTTTGCCTCAAAAAAGCATCATTGGGTATTGCGGTAGATCCGGACGTAGACCGTCTTTGTTTTGTTTGTGAAGATGGCAGCATGTTTGGTGAAGAGTATACGCTGGTTGCAGTAGCTGATTACGTACTTGGTTCTCAGCAGGGAAATACGGTAAGCAATATGTCTTCCACCAGGGCGTTGAAAGATATAACGTTGAAGCATGGGGGCGAATATTTTTCCAGTGCAGTGGGGGAAGTGAACGTGGTAAACAAAATGAAAGCAGTGAAGGCTGTAATTGGTGGGGAAGGTAATGGCGGCATCATCATACCGGATCTGCATTATGGAAGAGACGCATTGATTGGCATCGCCCTTTTTCTTACCCACCTTGCAAAAAGTAAAAAAAGCATTAAGCAGTTGCGCAATACCTACCCGGATTATTTTATCAGTAAAAATAAAATGGTTTTAAATAATGGGGTAGATGTAAAAAAAATATTTGAAAAGATTGAAATGAAATACAAGACGCATCCGGTAAATAAGGAAGATGGATTGAAGATAGAATTTGATGAAGACTGGGTTCACCTGCGAACAAGCAATACCGAACCCATCATTCGCATTTATGCAGAAAGTAATTTCGAAAAAACAGCTGATAATATTGCCATGCGCCTGATGAAGGATATCCAGGAAGCCATGTAAGTTAACCTGATTAAAATTTTAATAATCTGATGAGCCACCGCATTTATTTTGATAACGCTGCAACAACAGCGCTGGATCCGATTGTTCTCGAAGCCATGATGCCTTATCTCACAGAGAAGTTTGGGAACCCCTCTTCTATCTACTCCTACGGCAGAGAAACCCGGATGGCGATTGAAACGGCGCGTAAAACAGTTGCAAAAATTTTAAACGCACATCCTGCAGAAATATTTTTTACCAGTGGCGGTACAGAAAGCAGCAATACGGCAATCCAGGCTGCAGTGCGGGACCTCGGTTGTAAGAAAATCATCACATCCAAAATAGAACACCACGCCGTTTCCCATACCGTGGAATACCTCGACAACCGTGATGTTGTAAAAGTCAGCTATGTGAAATTATTACCCAATGGTCACGTTGATTTGAAAGACCTTGAAAAATTGTTGGCCGCTTCCACTGAAAAAACGTTGGTTACATTGATGCATGCAAACAATGAAATCGGGAACTTACTCGACATCAATGTGGTTGGGAATTTGTGCAAAACATATCATGCCATTTTTCACAGTGATACGGTTCAGACGGTTGGGCATTTTCCGTTCGACCTGCGCAACACGCCTGTTCATTTTATTACAGGCGCATCTCATAAATTTCATGGTCCGAAGGGTATTGGCCTTTTGTACATCAATGAAAATGTACGTATCAAACCATTTGTGCATGGTGGGTCCCAGGAAAGAAATATGCGGGCCGGTACTGAAAATATTTACGGTATTGCCGGACTGGCAAAGGCGCTGGAAATTGCTACAAGGGATCATGAGGTGGATCGTAAATACATCACTTCCCTCAAGCATTATATGCACGAACAACTGGAGAAAAATATAAGGCACGTTGGTTTCAATGGAGATCTGTTTGGTAGTAGCCTGTATACGGTGCTTAGTGCCAGTTTCCCCAAAACGGAAAAATCTGAAATGATCTTGTTCAATCTTGACATCAACGACATCTGTGCAAGTGGCGGAAGTGCCTGTACTTCTGGTGCGGAGCAGGGAAGCCATGTAATCTCGGCAATCAATAATAACCCCAACCAAATAACCGTTCGGTTTAGTTTTTCAAAACACAATACAAAGGAAGAAATAGATATAGTAGTAGAGAAATTGAAGGATATGGTATGAGAAGGTACCAGGATTTAGGTCTGGGACAGTTGTAGTTAATTGCGGTTATAAGATCTCCGGAGATCTTAAATACCAAACATGAAAATTTAAACCAGCAACCAACCCGTAAATTTCTGTTTTACAGCCCTGGTTAAAAATTATATCCCAGCTTCTCTGTTAATTCCCTTGGCAATACCGGAAGCTCACGGCGATCGATGAGAAAACTATTGAGTTGGGCGATTTCTTTAAAAATGTAATGTTTGTCCATGGCGCCTTGCAGGTAACCGGCACCGGTACTTCCACCTGTACCCACCCGGCTACCGATCATCCGGCGTACCATGTTGATGTGGCGATACCGCCAGTTGCCTAGTTGATTGTCTATTTCCAACAATGTATCCAGTAATTGGAAAGGAAGTTCCAGCATGGGATACCCGCGGTACAACATTATGAACAGTGCCGAGCGGCATGCAGCCGGGCTTAAAATTCTTTCTGTGTTCGGCTCGCCGTCAAAGAAAATATTTTTAAAAAAACTTTTATTATTTCTTTCTCCTTCGGATAGACTGCTTGTATAAACACTTTCATAATCATCCCAAAAAGGGTGTGTGGCATTCCCGGCATTCTCTTTCCAGTAATTTAATGTGTCCAGGAAAGGCATTCTTTCAAGCCAGGTATTTACCAACCCGATAACGGAAGGGCTGCTTTCTGCATGTTTTATGATTTCGATATCGGCCGGTTTTAATTGAGAAGTGTAATAAGCCTGGCCATGACGCTGCTCAAATTTTAAACCCAGGCGGGCTTCAATAATTTTAAATTGCCAACTCTGAAACCCAGACGCCGGTCGAAGCATATCCCTGAAATCCAGAAAATCCATCGCTGTCATGGTTTCAAGAATATCTATCTGCTGAACAAGCACTTTTAAAATGGTTCCTACCCGTTTCATTCGGTGAACAATGGTTTGTAATTCCGGCGAGTTGTCATTGAGCGAAGGTTTGCTCATCATTTCTATTACCGAATTAACTTCAAAAAGTATTTGTTTGAACCAGAGTTCGTAAGCCTGATGAATGATGATAAACAGCATTTCCTCGTGGGCAGGTTGGTTCCCTTGCTCAAAACTCACAGGATGTTGGGCATCAATGATCTTATCCAGCTCAAGGTATTCTCCGTAGTAAACAGGTTTGTGTTGCATGAAGGGAATTTGCTGCAAACTTAATCAATACGATTTGGAAATTTGTAAATCAGGAGATTTGAAGGTCTTTTCAAGCAAGACGCGGGGTTACTTTAAAGACGTAATTGTTAATTATAAAATAATAGTGATAAACTCAGGGCAACATCCACTTAACGTATCAGCACTGTATAGCCTTTCTGAAATACATGCTTGTTTGTCTGCAGGTTAAAATAATCCAGCATCCACACATAAGTCCCGGGATCCGCTCCCTGACCCCGAAATCTGCCATCCCATTGCCTGGTCCAGTCTTCTGTGTAAAAAATTCGTTGTCCTAATCGGTTGTAAACACTGAATTTAAGGCCGACTGCTTTATATGCATTTAATGGGTAGAGGTAATCATTCAATCCATCGGCATTCGGTGTAAAGGCAGATGGCACTGCAATATAGCAGTTGTTAAGGATGTTTAAATTAATAATCGTTGTGTCCCTGCAACCAAGAAAGTCCTGTATGATAAGCCTTGCCGGTGCATAGTAATTTACAGTGCCATAGTTATAAAATTGCTGTGGTGGATTTTGTAAATTACTTGTAATACCGTTTGAGAAATTCCATGACCAGCTTACGATATCATTTCCAGGACTGGCATCCTGCGAAAGGTCCTTAAACGACGCAGGATCATTGGGGCATACGAGCAGCGTCGCATCAAACTTTGCTTTTAAAGTATTTCTTAAAAAAACAGCATTTTTAAGGGTGTCACTGCACACGCCGTTTGAAACAATTAACTGCGTTTGATGTGTACCGAAAGTATTATAAATGATCAGAGGGTTTTGCAGGGTGCTGGAGTACAGGTTGTCAAAATTCCAAAGCCAGCTATTCACGGTGTTTTGTCCATTGTGCCCATATTGTACGGTATCATAATTGCAAGCTAGCCTGATCACTGTGGTAAAGCCTGCAAACACTGTATCCTTTATAACAAAGGGAAGTGGAAATCCCGGTGGCGTCACCTGCCCACATTCATCAACGATCGTACCGCCGTCGCTGCCTGCCTGCAAACTGATTATAAAATTACCTGCCGTTTGCAACGGAGCACTCAGTTGTACAATAATTTTTGAAGTAAGTCCGTCAACACAATCTCCGAGTGCACCTGTTACCGTTACCGGGTAGGTGCCGGAAACAACAAAGTCTGATCCATTTGCAGCAATGGAGTTGCAGCGAATCTGTTTTTTAAACACAAGTTCCAGCGTCTGGGGCGAACATCCCGGAATAGTGAGGCTATCCATTGGCGTTGGTTGCAGTTGCCGGATCACCAGTTCAACAGAATCGCCTTCAGGAATCATCCTGTCGCAATAATCCAGTAGTGTATTGGCATCTGCGCCATTCTTTATTTTAACCTGGTAAGTGCCCGGCGGCAGGGGAGTACTGAAAACAATTTTGACTTGTTCCATATCGAAGCCTGCATCGCAATCAACCCCGGTTACGGCAGTAACCGTTGCCACGGGAGGATTGACCGTAAATTCACCTGAACTGATGCTACTGCATTTCATTTTTTTATTGAGATGTATGAGAGCCTCTGATCCATCGCAGACCGCAAAGGCACTGTCCATTTTTGGAAGCTTTGGATCGGTAATACTGCCGGTTCCACCGCCAAATGAAAGCGAATACCCGCTCTGGGTGTCAGTAAAATGGCTGATCAGCAACAGGTATTGGTGACCAAGCACAATGTTTGGCATCGCTGCAAAAGTTGGCGCATTGGCTTGTGGGCTGGAAGCACATTGTATAAAATTTACACCTCCGGAAGCTGCACCGGTAGTACCGTATGAACCCGACCAGTTACCGGTAACCACCAGCGAACTATTTGAATAAACATCATTGGGATTACGACCGGTGATATCATACAACTGCCAGTCGTAATCGTTATTTCCATCGTTTGGTGTAATTAAAAACCCGAGAGTTCCGCTTTCATAACAGGTAAATTTATACCAGAATGGATTTTTGTTCTCATAATCTGCACCATCGCCTGAACATCCTGGAACAAATAAATTGTTTGAACTGCATATAGGCACCGTAGATTGTTGAAAAGAAGTAGTGCCGCATACCGGGAATGCGGTAGCCGGATTTTGTCCCAGCGTGGTACATTGCCCTGTTACCGTACTGTTACAAACTAAAATAAAAATAAATGATATAAGTAACCATCTAATCATTAATTGATAAAGTTATTTTAAGGATGCTGTTTTTCAGTATTGTGCTGCAAGTGTTACAATAGTTTTAACAAGATTAGTCGTAGGAAAAGCGAGCAGATTGCCCGCTTGTTTCTAAAAACTCCAACAAGAGAGCAGGTTTTACGGGTCAGCTTTAGCCGAATTTTATTTTACCTTACTTTTTATCTCCTGCAATTTTAATAATGCTTCCACAGGAGTAAGCCTGTTGATGTCTACGGCATCCAGCAGGATTCTTATTTCTTCAAAAGTAACCGAATGCACATCGAAAATATTGAGTTGCATCCTGGGATTGCTGAGGTCCTTAACGCTTTCTGTGATGGGTTTCTTTCTGCCCGGTTCCTGGCTGTCGCGGCTATCTTCAAGCTGAAGAAGGATTTCATTTGCACGATTTATTAGTGAAGCAGGCATTCCGGCCATTCTGGCAACGTGGATTCCGAAACTGTGCGTACTTCCACCTGCCGCCAGTTTACGAAGAAAAATGATCTTATTGCCTACTTCTTTATTGGTTACATGGTAATTTTTAATGCGGCTGAATTTGTTCTCCAGTTCATTCAGTTCGTGGTAGTGGGTCGCAAATAATGTTTTTGGTGCAAAAGCAGACTGGTGCAGGTATTCGGCAATACTCCAGGCAATGGAAATACCGTCATAGGTAGAAGTGCCACGGCCGATCTCATCCAGTAAAATGAGGCTTCTTGAAGTAAGGTTGTTGATGATACTTGCAGTTTCATTCATTTCTACCATAAAAGTGCTTTCGCCCCCACTCAGGTTATCTGAAGCACCAACCCGGGTGAATATTTTGTCAGTGAGCGGGATTTTTGCCGAGCTTACGGGAACAAAACTGCCCATATGTGCCATAAGTGTAATAAGGGCGGTTTGCCGCAGGATGGCACTTTTACCACTCATGTTTGGCCCGGTTAAAATGATGATCTGTTGCCCGGTGGCAGAAAGCACAATATCATTGCTGATGTAATTCTCTCCCAACGGTAAATTTCTTTCAATTACAGGATGCCGGCTGTCTTTTAATTCCATTTCATCACCATCATGCAATGAAGGCTTTTTATAATTGTACTGAAGGGCATTGTTAGCAAAACAACTCAGGCAATCGATCACAGCCATAACGTTACCGTTTACCTGCATGGGGGCTATGTAATCCTGCAGTTCATTTAATAATTCCTGAAAAAGCTGTTGCTCTATCTGTAATATTTTATCCTCCGCGCCCACGATTTTTTCTTCGTAAACTTTTAATTCGGGCGTTATGTATCGTTCGGCATTGGCAAGTGTTTGCTTACGTATCCAGGTATCCGGTACCTTATTTTTGTGCAGGTTAGTTACTTCCAGGTAGTATCCAAATACATTATTAAAACTTATTTTTAACGATGAAATGCCTGTGTTGAGCGCTTCCTTCTGCTGTAATTCAAGCAGGTAATTTTTTCCGCCGCTGGCAATTAACCGCAGTTCATCCAATTCATCATGTACACCGCTGGCAATCAATCCTCCCTTATGTACAGCAGCCGGTGGATTTTCACTTATCTCTCTCTCGATTTTTTCAAGAATATAATTACAACTGTTTAGAGAATCGCCCAGTCTTTTTAAATAGTCGTTGTTTGAATTGGTGCAGATGGTTTTTATTAACTCAGTCTGCTGTAATCCCCTGGCGATTTGTAATACTTCCCTTGGATTTATTTTTTTTAAGGGAACTTTTGCAGCGAGCCTTTCAATATCGCCGGCTTGTTTTATGTGAAGGCAAAGTTTTGTCCTGGTGTCAGTTTCTTTTATCAGGTATTCTACTGTCTGAAGTCTTTCATTGATCCGAATAATGTCATTCAATGGCATCAACATCCAGCGTTTTAGCAGGCGGGCTCCCATGGGGGAGACGGTATTATTGATGGTCTTAAAAAGTGTGTTTGCCTGGTCGTTACCAAGCAGCTCCAGGTTACGAACTGTAAAGCGGTCCATCCACAGGTGATCATCTTTGTTGATGCGTTGCAACGACGTGATGTGCTGGAGATTTGGATGTTCGGTGTCCTTTAAATAATGAAGAATGGCACCGCAAGCAATAATACCATTGGTTAATCCTTCAACACCAAAACCCTTGAGGCTGTGGGTACCGAAATGTTTTAAGAGATTTTCGGTGGCATATGCCTCAGCAAATATCCATTCGTCCAGGGAATAGGTGAAAAAAGAATTGCCAAACGATTCTTTAAAAAATTTCTGCCTGTTCCTTTGAAAGATTACTTCTGCGGGTTGCAGGCTTTGTAATAATTTATCTGCATATTCTCTATCACCTTCTGCAATAAAAAATTCTCCTGTAGAAATATCAAGGAAGGCGATCCCGATCTTTTCTTCCTGGAAATGCAGGGCTGCTAGAAAATTATTACTGTTGTGTTCAAGCAATTTATCACTGGTTGCAACGCCGGGTGTAACTAGTTCGGTAACACCCCGCTTTACAATTCCCCTGGCAGTTTTTGGGTCTTCCAACTGATCGCATATAGCTACCCGGTAGCCTGCTTTAACGAGTTTATGTAAATAAGTATCGAGTGCATGGTAAGGGAACCCCGCCAGTTCTGCTGCGGCGGGATTGCCATTGTTGCGTTTGGTTAACGTAATACCTAATACTGCAGCTGCGTGGATCGCATCCTGTCCGAATGTTTCATAAAAATCACCCACCCTGAATAGCAGGATCGCATCAGGGTATTTTGCCTTGATCGCATTGTGTTGCTGCATTAAAGGAGTTTCACCTGCAAGCTTTGCCATAGGAGCAAAAATAAGGTTTTGTGCTGTATGAATTCTGCTGTCCATTTCCAGGCATTCCCAACAAAGAATCAACAATCAGCTCTGTACCAATGCTAAACAAAAAATACTCCCGCAGCTTTTAATTATAAACGGCAAATTGAACTGATCTTTAAATTACGAATCTCTCTCCGTTATTATGCTCGCTATTCGCTGAGCTGATCCGGTCACCATCAATTCTCCTGCATCTTAAGTATTTCCTGTTTAGTCTTCTCTCAAATGCTGTCGAATGATTGGCCGTTTTCCCTCTTCCATTTATTACTAAAATCTTTTATTTTTTCCTGTCGGTCTTCTTTTGTGTAAGAAAAGAAGTACCCGATGGATTCTGCATCATTTTCAAATGCCAGGCGGTTGTACAGCTCTTTTAATTCCCGCTTTCTGAGGATATTGCTATTTGGCGATGTCAATTTCCAGTTTTTCCCGCGGCAGTACTTTTTCATCGTAACACCGGATGCCAAAAGCGATTTTGCAATAACGGGCATAAACTCAATCGGCACTAATATAAAAATGATGAGGTAATATCGAAATTGCAGCGGGGCATTGTTTTTTAGGATTTTGTTGAGCGCTTCTTACGCGTTAAAAATCCATTCTTCAAACATTGCCCAAAATTCACCTCTTCTTTTTTGTAATGGATTCAATTGCTTGCAATGCCTTTCTGCATCCGATATCCGGGGTTGGATTGCTTTCAGTAAAGCCTGTTACTCCTGCACAAGCTTTTGATATTTATCCCTTTTGGCAAGGGCGACATCCTTTATTCCAATCTTACCGATACCTTGGCTGTCATCCGTTTCTGATAGGAAGTTTTGCCCGGCTTTTTTAACGCTCGCATACTTTGAAGCAAGGCCCATTGTTATGACATCCCGTTGACCAACAAGTTCATTCTTTCGCTTTTTAAAAAGCTGGTTAAGTTCCTGGTGTTTTGTTATTTTCTTTTTTTCATTGTCTGGCGAAAATTGCAACCTGATCTCCTTGTCAAACATATATATAACTGCAGGCTGGGCCAAAAAACTACCGATGGTAAGTGCGAGTATTCCTCTCAATAAAAGAAGCGCAAATTTTATCTTGTTGAATTTCATGATGCCTTTATTATACCCGGCCCATAGTTAGTATTATAAAACACACGAAAAGACCGGCTAACCCATTTATGAGCCAGGAAACCGAGACGATAGACAAAAACTAAGTCAATGTACATGTCGCAAAAGCTCAGGTACCCAAAAATGTTGTTCCAATTATCCGGTTGCGGTCAATAACGGAATCGATTGGTATCTCTCGTTCTGCAGGAGCCAGAAACCATAAGAACTTTGTAAAGCGGCAGGGCGTGTAGGATTCTCTTTGAGAAAAGGCAATATTTTTCCTTGTTATTTAATTTTGATTTAGAATAAATAATAGGATCAATAGTTGTATAGGTGACGTGTCGTGTTGAATTGCGGGCAAATTAAATGTTGTTTAATTAAAAACAGCCCATTGCCCTGTTTATTTGCGGGCGGTCCGGACATTAACAATTTGTTGTATGCACAGCGTTAAACAAACAATACCGACATGCGTCTATGGCGTATATTTG
>JACMPR010000237.1 GCA_014377385.1 Ferruginibacter sp.
TAAAACTCGGTCAATCATCCAACACATTAAGCGGTGGGGAGGCACAACGGGTAAAACTGGCTTCGTTCCTCGGAAAAGGAAAATCGCAGGGGCATATCCTTTTCATTTTTGATGAGCCAACTACAGGTCTTCATTTTCATGATATTAAAAAACTGCTTACCTCCTTTAATGCATTGGTGGAGCAGGGGCATTCCATTATTGTTATCGAACACAACACCGATGTATTAAAAAGCTGCGACTGGATTATTGACCTGGGGCCCGAAGCCGGCGCAGACGGCGGTAAGTTGGTGTTTGCAGGAAAGCCATTGGATTTGAAAAAGGTAAAGGGAAGCTACACGGCCAAATTCTTATAAATCTTTCCCCTGTTTCATCGGATCTGTTTATGACGGGTCCTTTAAAAATAGCTGAATAATCAAATAGCTGCAGTATGAGCGCCTTAAATCGCAGGTGTAAAATTTACCTTAGCCTGTTACTATCTTTAATGATTTTACTGTCATTATTAATTCCACGAATGGCGAGGAAAAGGAAAATTAATATTAATACCTGCAGGATGGAGGTTAACGAAAAAGTACCTGTGCCGACAACATACGTAGTTGTTTCCCGGTAATATAAAAAAATAAGTAAGCCTTCCAGTAAAATACCGAGAAGGCATAGCCGCATCTGAAGGTTTCGGTTGCTGTATAAAAAAATTGTAATCAGTGACACAACCCCAATAGCCATAGTGAGCAGCATGAGGTAAAAATTTTCTACACCCATTAATCGATAGGATGCAACCCCGGCTTTATTAGTGCCACTATAAAATGGAACTTTTAAACTAATAAAAGCGCAAGCAGATGCAAGCAGTAACCAGATGGATTGTACACGTTGTAACATAAAATAACATTAATAAGAATTTTTTAATAGAGGCTTGCCACAAAGGCACTTAAACTCACACAAAAAAAGTTATCACCAATTTAAATATGAAGCCGGTATTTCCTGGCTACTTTGAACTTGGTATAAAATCATTTCAGTTCTGGGTAAAGCGGAAACTGATTCATAAAGGACTTCACGTCTTCCTTCACCGTCGCAATATTCTTTTCATCGTCTATGTTTGTTAAAATCCTGTCTATGAGATCCACTACAGTTTGCATATCAGCTTCCTTCATACCTCTTGTTGTAATAGCAGGTACACCAACACGTATGCCACTTGTTACAAATGGGCTCTTGTCATCAAAAGGAACCGCGTTTTTATTTAAGGTGATATGTGCTTTGTCAAGGGTTTCCTGTGCTTTTTTTCCTGTGATGTTTTTATTCCTCAGGTCTATCAGCATCAGGTGATTGTCGGTACCACCGCTGATGATATGGTAATCTTTGGCAACAAATGCTTTTGCCATTGCCTGTGCATTCAGTTGTACCTGATTAATGTAGCTGGTGAATTCATCTGTCAATATCTCGCCGAAGGCGATTGCTTTTGCAGCAATAACATGTTCCAGCGGGCCGCCCTGTGTACCAGGGAAAACAGCCATGTCGATCAGGTGGCTCATCATACGCACATTTCCTTTTGGATCTTTTAAACCAAAGGGATTTTCAAAATCTGTTTTCATTAAAATAATACCACCTCTTGGACCACGCAAAGTTTTGTGAGTGGTGCTGGTAACAAAATGGCAATGCTCAAAAGGCGAGCTTAATAATCCTTTGGCGATAAGGCCGGCCGGGTGAGCCATATCACACAGTACAAAAGCATTTATTTCGTCGGCTACTTTTCTTATCCTGGCATAATCAATATCACGGCTGTAAGCAGAAGCGCCACAAATGATGAGCACAGGTTTTTCGGTCCTGGCTTTTTCTTCCAACATCTCGTAATCAATAAGCCCCGTATCCTTTTTTACACCATAAAAAAATGCTTTGTATAATTTACCGGAAAAATTAACAGGTGAGCCATGGGTAAGGTGGCCGCCCATGCTAAGATCAAGGCCCAGTATCTTATCTCCCGCCTTCAACACGGCCATCATCAAAGCAGCATTTGCCTGGGCACCGCTATGCGGCTGTACATTAGCGTATGCACAATTAAAAATTTGCTTAACGCGGTCAATAGCCAACTGTTCTATTTGATCTACAATCTCGCAACCGCCATAATATCTTTTTCCGGGATAGCCTTCTGCATACTTATTGGTTAGCGATGTGCCCATGGCCTCCATCACTTGTAAACTTGTAAAATTTTCGCTAGCTATAAGTTCTATACCATGGCGTTGTCTTTCCAATTCTTTATCTATCAGGTCAAAGATCACCGTGTCTTTTTGCATATTGTTTATTTATCCCGCAAATATAAGCTGAGGAGGGGAATGTTTCGTGAGTTACGAAGTTTAGATGGGGGAGAGCCGAATGATACTTCCACCTCTTATGTAATTTTAAATGATTAAAAAACAGCGCAAAACAAGTTAACGCCTTTTTATCGACACAATGTGTTCATTTTACACAAAATTTACTACTTTCACGTTCCCCGGTTAGGTGATAATATTGTAAACTAAAAATCCGATGACACCGGAGGCGTCTATAAATGAAGGCCATCATTCCAGTTGCCGGCGCAGGCACAAAGCTTCGCCCGCACACATATACACAGCCCAAAGCATTAATTCCCCTGGCCGGGAAAACCATACTTAGCATAATTATAGACCAGCTTAAGGATGCTGGCATCACTGATTTTATTTTCATTATAGGCTATTTGGGAGAGAAGATCCAGGATTATGTGAAGAGTAATTATCCTGAACTTACCTGCCATTTCATCACTCAAAGCGAGCGCCAGGGCATTGGTCATGCCATCGATCTTACAAAAGATATCGTAGGAAATGACGAAGTGCTGATTGTATTGGGAGATACTATTGCAGAATATGATGTAAAAGAAATTATTAATTCTCCTCACTCCATGCTGGGCGTAAAAAAGGTTGACGATCCCCGTAACTTTGGCGTGGCAGAAATTGAGGAAGATAATTCTATTAGCAGGGTGGTGGAAAAACCGGCTATTCCAAAAAGTAATATGGCATTGGTGGGGGTCTATAAAATCAAAGAAACCGGTTTTATGTACGCCTGCCTGGATAAAATAGTGCAGGGTAAAACAAGCTATGAAGATTTTAACCTGACCGATGCCCTGGAATGCATGATCAAAAGTGGTGCAAAATTCCAGGCATTCAAAGTAACTAACTGGTTTGATTGCGGCAGAAAAGAAAGCCTGCTGGAATCCAATGCCATTCTTTTGAAAAAGTTTGGCGGTAACGGCCAGGACCCATCCAAATATAAAAACACTATTATCATTCCCCCCGTCAGCATCGGGGAAGGCTGCGACATAAAAAACTCCGTGATTGGTCCGAATGTAGCCATCGGCGAAAATAGTACCATCAGCCATGCAATCATAAAAGATTCTATTATAGGCGCTTACTCTAACCTATACGAGATCGTTCTTAATAGTTCCCTCATAGGCAGTGATGCCGAAGTTAAAGGCGTAAGTCGTAACCTGAATATAGGCGACAACACGGCCATCGATTTGGGTGGCAGCAGCAGGTGAGGTATTTTCCATAAAACTTTTATGCGTATTTTGCCGGTACACCGGTCTGCCCTTTACAACAAACTCATGGGTACCTGCGTAAGCCGCTCAAGTATATACCTAATTACTTTAAATATATGAACCCCGCAACAAACCGCATTACGAGCCTGTTTAATATAGACATTCCCATCGTACAGGCCGGTATGATATGGGCCAGCGGATGGCGGCTTGCCAGTGCCGTTAGTAATGCCGGCGGACTCGGTTTGCTGGGCAGCGGCAGCATGTATCCCCATGTGTTAAAAGAACATATTCAAAAGTGTAAAGCTGCCACTGACAAACCTTTCGGTGTAAATGTACCGTTGCTTTATCCCGACATTGAAAAGCATATTCAAACAATCATTGAAGAAAAAGTGCCCATCGTTTTTACGTCAGCCGGCAATCCCAAAACCTATACAACGCTCTTAAAGGATAATGGTATTACAGTAGTACATGTGGTAAGCAGCAGCAGGTTTGCTGTGAAAGCCCAGCAGGCGGGATGTGATGCCGTAGTGGCAGAAGGCTTTGAGGCAGGCGGACATAACGGTAGAGAAGAAACGACAAGTTTTGTTTTGATACCTGCCGTTTGTGAAGCTGTGAACATACCTGTGATTGCTGCCGGGGGCATTGCTACAGGCCGGCAAATGCTGGCGGCTATAATACTGGGTGCAACAGCCGTGCAGGTTGGCAGCAGGTTTGTTACAAGCAATGAAGCTTCCAGTCATATTAATTTTAAAAATGCGGTGATCAATGCCGGCGAAGGTGATACCGTTTTATCGCTGAAACAATTAACACCCGTTCGCTTATTGAAAAACGATTTTTACACGAAAGTGCAGCAGGCGGAATCGGAATGTGTTTCTAAAGATGAATTGGAACAATTACTTGGGAGAGGGCGTGCGAAACGCGGCATGTTCGATGGCGATTTAGACGAAGGCGAATTAGAGATCGGGCAGGTAAGCGCGCTACTCCGTAAAATACAGCCCGCTTCGGAAATTGTAGCGGAGATCTGGCAGGAGTACAATGCCTTAAAACAGCTGGCTCACGAATAATATATTATATTTGACCCGATTTTAATTTTAAATTAACCCCTACAAGAAATGCAACGATCACTCCGGAGGATTGTTTTCAAACTACTGGCTGTACCTTTTTTAATTTTGTGTTCAATAAGTTCCTATGCACAGCCTCCGGTAATGCCACAGAATCCTGAAGAGATATTGCCTAACCAGATCGATCCCAAAACACTCTCCCCCTCGCAACTTTCCTCTCTTTTGAGTGATAAGAATAAAGAAAACCAGGGGAAAGATAAAAATGCGGAAACTCAAAAAAAGACACAACTTGAGAAGGATAGCATCGTAAAAGACAATGTCAGGCAGAATGCATATAGTGCAGATAAAACTTACGGTGCCAATGTTTTTCAATTTGGGTCGATAACAGATATCAATGAATTGTCAACACCTCCATTAGATTATCCCATCGGCGTAGGCGATCACATTGTTGTCTCACTTTGGGGTGCTGCCGAATTCCAGGAAAGTTATGTTGTAGCAAAAGATGGATCCATCTTTCCCCAGGGACTCGGTAAAATTAATGTGCAAGGACTGGAATTCAACAATGTGCGCTCGATCATTGATTCAAGATTCAGAAGCGTAGTACCGGTTGGGACAAATATTTCAGTTTCTCTTGGCCAGCCCAGAAGCATTAATGTGAATGTTGTGGGAGAAGTGAAAAATGGTGGCCCGGTTACGGTGTCGGCTTTTTCAAACGCCTTCAATGTAATATCACGAGCAGGCGGCGTTACAGAATTTGGTAACCTCCGCAACATCCAGATAAAAAGAGCAGGAAGGGTAATTGATGAACTGGATGTTTACAAATACCTTACCAGCGGCGATTTTGGAAAACATATTTATCTTCAGAATAATGATTTTGTGATCGTTGGATTTGTTGAGAAAAAAGTACTGGCCACCGGGCAATTTAAAAGGCCAATGTATTACCAACTGAAAAAAGAGGAGGGTGTAAAAGCACTTTTAAAATATACCGGTGGATTAAATGCGGATGCACTTTCCTCTGCATTGAGAGTGATTCGTACAGAAAATGAAAAACAGGTACAGCACGACGTGAATGCAAATGCCATTTTAAAAATACAGGGACAGGATTATCCCCTGGAAGATGGAGACATCATAAAAGTAAATTTAATTAAAGCAGGTATATCAAATAAAATTGAGATCAGGGGAGAAGTAACCTACCCGGATGTGTATGAACTAAGAGAAGGGGACCGTTTATTCGACATTATCAATCGTGCCGGTGGGGTTACCCGAAACACTTACCTGCCCCGTGCCTATATTTTCAGGGGAGCAGGGGACTCTACCAATTTAAAATCTGATAAACTGGAAGTTGATTTGTCGACAATCAATAAAAATGACACCAGCAGTTTTAGTAACGTGCCATTATTACCAAATGATGTTATACAGCTGTTTGCACAAAGCGAATTTGGTGAACCACAGTATGTAGAAATTTTTGGCGAGGTTCGTAAGGAAGGTAAGGTAACAAAATACGGGGGCATGAGTTTGCAGGACCTTCTGTATTTATCCGGCGGCTTAAAACAATCTGCAGAATTCGGCAGACTGGAAATATCAAGTATGGTAAACATTGATTCTGCGCAACAAGGGGTAACGCCAACAAGAACCGTCGTAAAATCTTATGCAATCCTACCCAATCTGCAAATAGACGCTACTTCTGCTCAGGTGCTGCTTAAACCATATGACCAGGTTTTCGTGAGGAAGAATCCCACATTTGAATTTCAACAGAATATAGAATTACGGGGATTAATAAAGTACCCTGGACTTTATCCAAGGCTGGATAAATATGAACGGCTTTCTTCCTACATCGACCGGGCGGGTGGCTTGAAAGAAAATGCCAACCTGGAGGGTGCCGTATTGCTGCGGCGCAAGGCGAAAGATCTGAGGGAACTACCCATCGATTCTTCAAAGATCCGGCTGGATTCCAACGGCGTTGTTATCAAAGACAGCTTGCCAGCGGAATTAAAATTCCTGGACGAGCCCGTAAGCATTGACCTGGAAAAGGCACTAAAAAACAGGAATTCAAAGTTTGATATTGTGATGCAGGAAAACGACATAATATTTATTCCGGAAATAAACCCTTTTGTAAGTATCGTCGGCATCGTTCAATCTCCTTTAAAAATGACCTTTGACAGGGACCATCCGCGTTTGCCCTATTATATAGATAAGGCCGGCGGCTATGGCATCAGGCCATGGCGAAAGCGGGTGTATGTTACGTATGCAAACGGAAGAAGCAGGCGCACAAAAAGTTTTGGCTTCCTGCATTTTTATCCTAAAGTCAAAGAAGGCGCTGTAATAACTGTCCCAAAAAAGCCAAAGGGAGAGGAAGTAAGTGATCTTGTTAAATCCACCCTGGTTGCCGCAGTTCCTGTGATCCTAACGGCAATTATCTTTAAATACATAAATTAAACATAGTTCCTGTGACAAATCATGAGCTCGTTAAAATAGTCTTTCTGAGAATATTTCGCTTTAGATTGCTGCTTATCTTAGGCGGGATAGCAGGTGCGATTATTTTGTTTATTTATGCAAAAGGAATTGATCCCATTTATACTTCGAGGGCAACCGTATTTCCATTGAATGCAACACCGGATAATTCCGGTGCTACGAGCGCACTTACCAGTATGCTCGGATTATCTGAAACCCCAAAAAGTTTTAGCCAGGATGCGTCAATCAACATTGTTGAACTTGCTCAAAGTCGCAACACAAGAGAAGCTGTGGCTTTGCAGCGCTTACCTGATCATGGAAACAGGCGGGTCGCAGAATTATTAATTGAAAATTATAATAAGAACAGGGAATCATTTGCACCCGAAATAAAAATAACTGCAGATACAACGGCGCTGGCAGCCATCGGCGGTAATTTTCTTAAACCAGATTTTGTTTCCAAAATAAATAAAAACGGCATTCTTGAAATTAACTATAGTTCAAAAGACAAAAGCCTTGTTACCCCAATAAGCTATAAGTTTATTGATAAGATATCTGAATTTTACAAGGATCTGAAAAGAAGAAAGGCGCAACTGGATTATGATTTCACCTTGCGCAAAATTGATTCACTTGAAAAAGTGTTGGGCGGGTTTGATGTAAAGGCTATACGCATGGCAAATACCACGCTTTTTGTAGCGCCGGATAAAGTTGAATACCAAATTCCAAAAGAGAATCTTTCCAATGAAAAAGCCCGGGTATTGCGGCAGCGGGATGCTTCGGCCAATAACAGGGAGGAAGCATTGTGGCGCCTGCAAAAGGTAACACCCATTGTAGCAATTCTGGATGAACCAAATCCTCCTTTTGATGTGAAAAGGCCATCTGCCTTTATTTATGCAGCCATTGGTTTTTTTGTAGGGGCCATACTGATGCTGTTGATTTGCATCTCAGATATTTTCTATAAGTATATAAAAGAGGAGGTAAAGAAAGCGATATTCGGGGATAGCGAAACGGAAGTTGTCTCAACTACCTGAAAAATTATATATCAAAATTAAAAAGTGAAAAGCCGGGACCGTCGTTAGCTTTTCACTTTTTGTTTTTAGAATGATCATTGCTTTCTAAATCCCCACCTGATCATCTCCTTCCAACTTGGTTTTTTACCATACATTAGAATGCCGGTACGGTATATTTTTCCTGTCATCCAGGTAAAAAGTAAAAAGCAACCAATCAGTAAAAGCATCGATGTGGCAAGTTGCCAAAATGGAATGTCGTAAGTGATCCGTCCCATCATTACAATTGGAGAAGTCAATGGAAATAAACTTCCGAAAACGGCCAGGCTGCTGTTTGGATCATTTACCGCTTTGGTCATAATTACAAATCCAAGAACAATCGGCATTAAAATCGGAAACACCAATTGCTGTGCTTCCTGTTGATCTTCACTTACTACACTGCCAATGGCTGCAAACAAAGAAGCATAAGTAAGATAGCCGCCAAGGAAATAAAATAAAAAGGACAGGACAATTTTTAAAAGCGGCAGGGATGATAAGCCCTGCATAAATTCTGCAGCTTTGGATGCGTTGCCCGTACCTGCTGCAGCGCCGTTGATTTGTTGCAGCATGTCCGGAAAAATCACGGGTAATAGAAGTTGCCCGGCAAATATCAGGATAATCCAGATCATGAATTGTGTGAGGCCCACTGCACCGATACCAATTATTTTTCCCATCATCAATTGAAAAGGTTTTACCGAGCTTACGATCACTTCTGCAATGCGATTTGTTTTTTCTTCGGTAACACCTCGCATTACCTGGGTACCATAGATGATCATCATCATATAAATTAAAATACCACACGCAAACGATACAATAAAAGCGGCCATGACGCTGCTGGTGGAGCCGGCTCTTTTGCTGTCGTCAATGTTTTTAAGAGTAACATCAGAAGCGATCTTTTCATATTTCTTCGGATCAATTCCCTGCGATACCAGTCTTCTGTTAACTACGGCCTTATTAATATTTTCTTCCACGATGGAGTTTGTACTAAGGCTGGGAGCGGATTGTGTGTGTAAGGTAAAGTTTTTCGGGGAATCAATATCGAATGCCGGTACGTATAAAAATGCATTGTAACCCTGCGCCTTGTATTTTTTTACAAAGCTTACTTCCGTTTCATTTTTAATGAATTTAAAATCAATTGCCTTATCCTTACTGTCGATGTTCCCATTGAATAAATTGCTGTCATCTATAACGGCTATCGACTGTTTTTCGGAACTCCCGTTAACCGTTATCGCTATAATAGCGATATAAAAACCAATAATAACTATTGGCACCAGGATGGTGGTTAAGAAAAATGATTTCTTTTTAACCCGGGTAAAGTATTCACGGCTGATGATCAATCCGATCTTGTTCATAATAATTATTTTAAGAAAATTAATTTACTTTTTGAAATTGCCTGGCCGCTGTTGTCCCTTCTACTAATTTGATAAAGATATCATTCAGGGACGGCAGAACTTCATTAAATGACTTGATGTTTATATTTTGACTGATGAAATATTTAAGTACATCATTTGGCTTAGTGTCATCATTTAATTTTAGCAGGATACGGTCGTGTTGATGTTTTACCACATTAAAAATACCGGTATCAAAATTTTCGGGCAATGTTTCGGCGCCAAGCTGGTAAACATTTTCTTTAAAATCCTGTTTTACTTCGTTCACGGAACCATCCAGAATTTTTTTTCCTTTATTTACCAGTACAATATGATCGCAGATCTCTTCTACCTGCTCCATTCGGTGTGTGCTAAAAATGATGGTGCTGCCACTTTTGGCGAGGTTAAAAATTTCGTCTTTAATCAGGTTGGCATTTACCGGATCCAGGCCGCTAAAGGGTTCATCAAGAATAATTAGTTTGGGTTGGTGCAGCACGGTGGTAACAAACTGAAGTTTCTGGCTCATTCCTTTGCTAAGGTCTTCCACTTTTTTATTCCACCAGGTTTCCATTTCAAATTTTACGAACCATTTTTTTATACTGGCCATAGCATCCGCTTTACTCATCCCTTTTAACCTTGCCAGGTAAAGCGCCTGTTCACCAATTTTCATTTTTTTGTATAAGCCCCGCTCCTCTGGCATGTACCCGATGTTAAATGCATCATTGAGTGCATCAAATTTTTTTCCGTTTAAAATGATATTGCCGCTGTCGGGATAAAAAATACCTGTTATCATCCGTAACAGTGTTGTTTTACCAGCCCCGTTTGGGCCCAGTAAACCAAATATGCTTCCCTGCTCAATAGAGAAACTTATATCATCAACGGCTTTTTGTGTGGCAAAAAATTTCTTCAGGTTTTGAAGTTCCAGGATGTTCATTCGATTTCGTAATTTGAAGTTGGGTAATTTATGGGGGTGAAGTTAAAGGCAATTGGAATGCGATCTTAATAATTTACAACGACGGTTTGATTTGATGATTTTTGACTGCGGTATTCAAAGGAAGCAAATTCAGTTATTACTTTTCAGATGAAGTAGTTTCAAAATTATTTTTTCTGCTACATTTTCCCCATCCATGGCTGCACTGACAATACCTCCGGCGTATCCGGCACCTTCCCCGCAGGGATATAAATTATTGTATTGCGAATGCGCCAGTGTGGTTGCATCCCTGGGAATACGCACCGGGCTGGACGTGCGGCTTTCGGTAGCTACCACATTGGCATCATTTGTATAAAAACCCTTCATTTTTTTTCCAAAGGCCTTAAATCCTTTTGCCAGCAGTTGGTACACGAAGGACGGCAATACCTCTTTCAGATCCGCAGCTTTTAGTCCCGGGAGGTATGAGTTAGCAGGCAAGGATGTTGATACATTGCCTTCGCTAAAATCAATCATCCGTTGTGCCGGTGCTGTCTGGTTTCCTCCACCTGCGTCAAAGGCTTTTTGTTCGATCATCTTTTGAAAATGCATGAACAACAGAGGATCAGTTGCTTTAATGCCAGGCTGTGTTGTGGCCGCAAGCGCATCTTTCGGGTTTATGGTAACGACCATGCCGCTGTTGGCAAAGGGATTGTTTCTTTTGGAAGGGCTCCATCCATTCACGACAATTTCTCCGGGAGCAGTAGAAGCAGGCGCAATGATGCCTCCGGGGCACATACAGAATGAAAACACGCCTCTGCCATTTACCTGTTCCACGAGGCTATAGGATGCAGGCGGCAATAATTCATTCCTGTTGGCGGTATGATATTGTACAGTATCAATAAATGATTGCGGATGTTCTATTCTTACTCCCAATGCGAATGGCTTGGCTTCAATCAGTATGTTTTTTTTATGCAACAGTTCGAAAATATCTCTGGCAGAATGGCCTGTGGCGAGAATGTAAGCATCTGCAGTAAAGCTATCTGCATCCGCAGTTTTTACGGCTACTATCGCGGCGCCTTCAGCAATAATATCCACTACTTTTTTCTCAAAAAAAACCTTGCCTCCATGGTCTGTGATCAATTGTCTCATCGCTGTGATGATAGACGGCAGTTTATTGGTGCCGATATGAGGATGGGCATCAAATAATATATTGTCCGGTGCACCAAAACGCACAAACAGGTTTAGTATCCTGTTAATATCGCCTCTTTTATTACTGCGGGTGTATAATTTGCCATCGCTGTAAGTGCCTGCGCCGCCTTCTCCAAAACAATAATTGCTTTCCGGATTTACAATTCCTTCCCGGTTTAACAACGCCAGGTCGCGGCGCCGTGATTTTACATCTTTTCCTCTTTCTAAAATGATGGGTTGAATGCCAGCCTCTAAAAATTTAAGTGCTGCAAAAAGTCCGGCCGGACCAGCACCAATAATAATCACTTTCCTGGAAGCATTGTTACAGTCCTTAAACAAAAATTGCTGTAATGATCTCTCAGCAAAAGGCTCATTGACAAAAGCGTTGACAGTAAGATTCAAAAAGACGTTTTTTCCGCGGGCGTCGATGGACTTTTTTAAGATATGATAGCCACTTATATCAGCTATTTTTTTAGAGCAGGTATCCGCAATTTTTTCCCTGATGGTTTGGTTGTCTGTAGCCTCTGAAGGCAATAAACGCAAAACTATTTTTTGTTGCATGCGTTAGGTTTTTATCCTAAAAACAAAAAAATAAAAAATAAAATTTAAAAGGGTTTAAAAAGCTAATACTGCGTATTTCACTTCTTAAACCTTTACATATCCTGACTATGATTTATCATTAGTAAAACGCAGCCTTCATGCCTCCGGAAATGACGGGCGATTGGTTTTTGGAAATCTTTAAACGGTCTAGAATGGAAGATCATCCACAGCATCAGGTGCAGTTGATGAAAAAGTATCCAAAGGTTCCAGGTAATCATTATCGGGAGCCTTACTGCCCGGCTGAAGCAATTGCTCAATGCGCCATGCATCAAGATTCGTAAAATAATTCACCTTGCCATCTTTTTCCCACTTGGTTCCTTTGATGTTAAAATAAACTTTTATTTCGTCGCCGGTATTCACCCTGTCCACAATACCGGTCTTATCCTGCACGCACTGAAATTTGGCGTAATTCACGATCGTTCGTCCATTAATATCATCTGATTTCTCTATAACAAATTCCCTTGTTTTAAAAGATTCTGTTTTTTGCATCGTCTCATATTTGATAACTAGCTTCCCGGTAAGTTCATAACTCATAAAAAATGTTTAAGTGAACAAATGTACTTCTATTTACGGATTAAAGCAGGTTGTTTTCACCACAAAAAACGGGGATTTTAATTTATCCGTAAAACCAAATTTTTTATGCAGATTCCGGTATATGTGTATAATTATTTTTTTTAAAAAAAAATTATGAATGATAATTAAAAGAGTATATTCATCCATCGTTCAATGCCAGCGTGACTATGGTAAAAATAATATTTTTTTAAAACAGTCATACTGTGGTTAAGCCGAAAAAAACAAGTGAATAAAAAGTTTTTTTTTCAACAAATTATTTTGATATTCGCTGTCCTGCAAAAAAAATAGTTTTAGGGAGTCAGAAACAGTTTTTTACAAGGTGAATCCCCCCCCCAAAAAAATACTCAATATATATAAATTGCTTAAGGAATAATGGAGAAAAGTTTTGACAAAGTATGGAGTAATTGTTTAGAGATCATAAAGGATATCGTAGAATGGCAACATTTTAAAACCTGGTTCGAACCTATCAGGCCGGTTGCATTGAAAGAAAAAATTCTTACCATACAGGTGCCAAGTCAGTTTTTTTATGAGTACCTTGAAGAGCATTATGTTTCGCTACTTGCGAAAACCCTTAAAAGAGAATTGGGCAAAGAGGCGAGATTAGAATACAGGATCATGGTGGATAGCGGGAACAGTAAGAATAAGCCCCTAACCACAGACATACCGGGTAATGGTTATAAATCATATTCAAACAACGAGATGGACTTTCCGCTGGTCATAAATAATCCTGTTAAGAATCCGTTCGTAATTCCGGGTCTTAAAAAGATGCAGATTGATCCGCAGCTAAACAGTGCCTACACTTTTGACTCATTTATAGAAGGAGATTGCAACAGGGTTGCCCGGCGTGCCGGCAAAACGGTTGCAGAAAAGCCGGGAACTACTTCTTTCAATCCATTGGTAATATATGGCGGCGTTGGTTTGGGAAAAACGCATTTGGCACAGGCTATCGGCAATGAAGTAAAGCGCCTCTATAATAATAAAGTGGTGCTGTACGTAAGTTCAGAAAAATTTATCAATCAATTTATTGATCATGGCCGCAACAACGCGATCAATGATTTCATCCATTTTTACCAGTTGATTGATGTGTTAATCATTGATGATGTACAGTTCTTTAACCGGGCAGAGAAGTCGCAGGATGCTTTCTTCTCTATTTTCAATCACCTTCATCAAAGTGGTAAACAGTTGATTCTTACCAGTGATAAATCTCCAAAGGATCTGGAAGGCGTGCAGGAAAGATTGTTGAGTCGGTTTCGCTGGGGCTTGAGTGCAGATCTTCAGCTCCCGGACTATGACACTAAGATTGAGATCCTTGAAAATAAAATGAAAAGCGATGGCCTGGAAATGCCCCGTGAAGTAGTAAAATACATTGCTTATAATATCAATAGTAATGTGCGTGAACTGGAAGGTGCTTTGATATCCCTGTTGGCACAGTCTTCGCTGAACAAAAGGGAAATTGATCTTGAATTGGCTAAAAAAGTACTTAGGAACTTTGTAAAATCTTCCAGTAAAGAAATTACAATCGATGCTATTCAGAAAATGGTCTGCGAGTACTTTGATGTTCCTTACGATAAATTATTACAAAAGACCAGGAAGCGGGAGATAGTGCAAGCCAGGCAGATAACGATGTTCCTGTCTAAGGCCTTTACGAAGAATTCACTAAAAACCATCGGCGAGCATTTTGGTGGACGCGACCATACTACCGTTATTCATAGTTGTCAAACGGTGAAAGACCTGATGGATACAGATAATCTTTTTAAAGAAAGCGTATTGGAATTACAGCAAAAGGTGCAACTGGCAGCGATGTAAAAAATTTACGCCTGATTTTATTTATTTCGGTTACTCCAGGTAGCCGGATTTTTTTTGTCATTTATATTAAGATACCTGCTCTGAGTTAAAAGTTATAGGCAATGGCACAAATATTTTTACTGATGTCTTTTTATATATTGAAGCCCTGAAAGTTTTTTCTTTATTTGTTCATTTTGATTTGGGTGGTATGCTATTCAGGCGTATTTTTGCTGCCCCTTAAACAAGGTGCAGGTTACAAAAGGAGAGGTGCCTGAGTGGCCGAAAGGAACGGTTTGCTAAATCGTCGTACGGGTTAAACTGTACCGTGGGTTCGACTCCCACCCTCTCCGCAACAAAAAAGATCTTACTAACTGCTTTTCGTTCGGGATGTAGCGTAGCCCGGTTATCGCGCCTGGTTTGGGACCAGGAGGTCGCAAGTTCGAATCTTGCCATCCCGACAAAACAAAACAAGGCACCAGAAATGGTGCCTTTGTTATTTGTATCATCTCTTAAAACCCTTTGCAGGCTTGCTATTTTCTTGAAGAATGGCAAAAAACTGAAGTTGAAAGCAATAAAATTTTGGTAGAATATTGTAAAACGTTGCATTCAGACATTACTTAACCTTATCCTGTAAATTGGCTTTTTACAAATACTTTATGGAAAACCTATATGAGGAACGTAGTAGAAAATGTAAGACGACTGGCTTATAACAATGAACCATATTTGTATGATTAAAAACGCCCAAACTACGGGTAATCTTGGTTTTCTAATTGTTACAGGTTATTTAAGCCGTACATTAAGGCAGGTATGCCGTTAAATAATTATCATCTACCGTTAACTAACTGTTTAAAAAGAAATACTCCTCACACGCTAACTTTATAGTGAATTTAAGAAGTAATTTAAGGGACAGCAAAGTGTTGAGTTTACACCGATAGTTTGTAATATTCTGGTTCACAAGATCAATATTTCAGCGACGCGGCAATGTAGAAAACTTCACGCGGAGCCGATCACAATTATCTCTCCCTGTTTAATAAGAGTCGGTTTATTTTAACACTCAACCCTTCTCTTGAACAAGTAAGTCTCGAAGGCATTGATTTCAAAATAGAGAATACCAGCACTACCAGCTGTATCCCCAATTATTTAACAATGCTTGAAATATCAAATTTAAAAAGCAATACAATATTGATGATCAGTAAATCTAACCAAGACGTTGTGGTAATTTTATTGGTGCTAATACTGCTTTACCTGGCAGTTTGGATAATTGGATATTTCACCCATAAGCTTCCCTCATTTATATCTGCTTTAAATATTACTACAGCCTCTGCTGTGGTTGGATATTGGACAATCAGGCAATTTCAGCTTCAGCAGCATTATTTTGAATTAAGAGAAATAGTTGTCCTGGGTATTGAAGTAATTATCTTTATTACTGCCGTTTATACAATCGCATCCGGCTTCAAATATAAATGGATAACAACGATGCAGTATCTTGTTTTTGGTATTCATTTATTATTGCTGTTGCTGGGTTTGATCTTCATGTTTACTTTTAAAATAAATAAATTGCTGTAATGCTTTTCAACGGGGTTAAATCTTATATGAGTCACCCAATCCACCGCACAATCCGGCAATTGCGCCGTTAATTAATTAATAGCCGCCGGTGCTTTCTTTCCTGAAAACGAGCGTTGTTTACATCCTATCTTTATATTCTATTAAATACCAACAGCACAACTAAAAGGGAATTCAATATTTTACAGCCCATAATATTTTGATTTGCGGGATCCACATGAAAGCCGCAGCTGTATTATTCAACTATTTATTCAGTTACCCGATTTCAGTCATCAACATAAAAAAAAATACATGGCAAACATCAAAACAATCATCGAAGAATGGTCGGTAAAAGACCTAGAAGACGGGTCATCGTTAAACATCAGCGTAATTGGCTGTACTGAATTAGGCAACGAATCAAAGCCGGGCATACAGGTTTGTTACATGGGTAACACTGTTAATTACGAACCTTTGATTATAGAGCGCTGGGCGTATAAAGCCACTAAAGAAAATAAAGCCGAATACCTGATTGAAGATAATAGCTGGATGGTGCATGAAGACCAGTACGTAAAAAACTACCTGTTGCTTGGCTTGCCGCTTAAGGCGAAAGTTGAAGTAAAAACCCGTAGCTCAAAACCAGTGATCAAAGAATATGAACTTCCTTTTTAATCTGATTTATAAATCACAAATCACTACTGGAAATCACTGAGCAGGATACGATGAATTTAAAATTCTTTCCTGGTTACAATATTGGTTGCTTTTATTTTTTGCGCTGGTATGGTAGCATCTGCACAAATTAGCATGAGCAAGTTGCTTAAACAAATCCAATGGCGAAGGATAAAAAAATGCTGATAATTCAGTTTATGCTGGCTTTGCTGTCAATAATTTCCTACAGCTTATTTGTAAGGTTAGATGAAAATAGAAATATGGATGAATTGACCGTAAAGGCAATAGGTGGAAGTTTATCAATGAGTATTTAAGTGGGTGCTGTACCTCAATCGTTAACAATATCGGTTACTTATTTTAATAAAGGCTTTGCTGTTATTTCCGTCAACATTATTTTTATTTAGTCGCTTCAATTGTTTTATTGTTCTTGATTACGACCCATTATTGAGATAATAAATCCTGCATGAAAAAAAACAACAAAGTTCTTACAGGCATTCCAATTTGTATAACATTGTAATCGCTCCATTTATTCGGGTAAATAATAAATACAATTAAAAACCTCAGGCAAAAAAATCGTTTTTATTTGTTTTTAGTAACAGGACTAATGATGACGGGCAATGCGCTGGCGCAAACAAATAAACCCGTTGTTGATTACCTGAAAGTGCCCGGGCCAATTGTATTTGAAAACAACGAATTCTATTTACCATGGAGCAGCCATCCTTCGGCCGATCTTTATAAACATGAATACATCGCTAAAGCCGACGATGCGAATCAATACAAGACGATGGTTTTAATAGATGTAATTACCGGCGAGGTAAATATTAGAAACACAGTAGCTGCGAAAGTTAGCGAACTTAAAACTATGAAAGAAAGCAATCCGGTCATTAATTATGAAATAATCAACAATCCTGCAACCGGAGAATACCTGCTTGACTTTTTGGTAACCGCCAATGCGCCCGATGGCTCAATCAGAATTGTGGAGAGAAATGTTTATCGGTACAAACCATTTATTGATAAAACCGGTCGTAAAGGCGTAGTGTTGTTTGGTATTAGTACAAGAGCCTATGGTGCGGCGGTCACATCTTTTTTTGATGTTTTGAAAAAAACCAGGAAAGATTTAGTAAATAAATTGGCGAAATTTAAAACGCCTGAAATAACCTTCTTAAAATAATTCGTCATTCTTTAAAGCGTAAACAATGCAGGATCTTTCTTCAAAGGGATTGTACATGATGAACGGTGGTCAAAAACTGTATATCTACAAAGATGGGTTTGGAGATATTTACAAAGCCACCCCATCCGAAGAAGAACAATGGGCTACTGAAATTATAGCAAGTGCATTGTTCAAGATTGAAACAGAAACAAACCGCACCCAATTACAATTTGCAATAGCTGATTTGGTGTATCATCACTATGGAAATATTGAGGAATTGCTATTAAAATATATTAACGATGCCAATCCTGTCAGGCAAATTGTTTTCGCTTCTATTCTATGGAATATGATTGGGTATGAAAAAAGTTTCGATATTATTAATAAAAACCTTTTACAAAAAAGAAGTGAATGTGTGAGTGATGTATTCCTGGGATTGAATGATTTTAAGACTCATGCGGGAGCCAGGCAATTTTTAATAAATTGCCTCGAAGGCGGTGATGATGAACTAACAACTAAGGCGCAATATACGATTGTAAGCTGGGCATGGTCGGGCATGCCTATACTTAAAGAAAATAATTTGCTGGAGCAGTTGAAATTTGAAAATAGAAATCTGCCGACATTCAAAACCGCCATTCGAAAACTAAAGCAAATTTTAAACGTCGTAACGTAAAAGAAGGAGGATCTTCGATTTTTTAAACCAAGGAATGAGCCACACCCGCCAACACAACCTATTCACGCTACCCGGCCGGAATTAAATATTGGCTTTACAAGCACGTTTACAGCATTAATTGAAACTCCACAACCTCAGAGAAGTGATGATGGGTACCAGCGCACGCCGGCGAATTTATTTTGATGACAAAGCATTTGAACTAAAGTACGATTCTATGCAATCGGATGTACCCGAAGGCTTCGATTTTGATTTTGTGTTGATAACCCAGGAACCTGAATCGGTTTTAAGTCAGGTCAATTCGTATAAATTTATAACAGTTTTGATGAATAGCACTGCGGTATTGATTGGACTAAGGAGGTCGGGTA
>JACMPR010000238.1 GCA_014377385.1 Ferruginibacter sp.
CATTGGCTGCCCATGATCCACTAACTCCTGTAGGCAGGCCGCTGAATGTTGCGCCCGTTGCGCCTGTTGTTGTGTAAGTAAGATTCGTGATAGCAGTGTTGATACATCTTGTTTGGGCATCTGTTCCCGCTGCTGACGACAATGTGATTGTATTATTGGCTGTTACGGTGATCGTTCCTGTTGCTGTGATGGTACCACAACCACCCGTTAATGTTACAGTGTAGTTTGCTATTCCCGCCACAGATGGCGTTCCACTTATCGTTACCACGTTCCCGGCCCAGACTCCTGATACTCCTGTTGGCAATCCACTAAATGTTGCACCTGTTGCACCTGTTGTTGTGTAAGTAAGATTCGTGATAGCTGAGTTGATACATTTTGTTTGGGCATCTGTTCCCGCTGCTGATGATAATGTGATTGTATTATTGGCTGTTACAGTGATCGTTCCAGTTGCTGTGATGGTACCGCAACCTCCCGTTAACGTTACGGAGTAGTTTGCTATTCCTGCTACAGATGCTGTTCCGCTGATCGTTACCACATTGGCTGCCCAGGTTCCTGATACACCTGTTGGCAATCCGCTAAAGGTTGCGCCCGTTGCGCCGGTTGTTGTGTAAGTGATATTCGTGATAGCTGTGTTGATACATTTTGTTTGGGCATCTGTTCCCGCCGCTGATGATAATGTGATTGTATTATTGGCTGTTACAGTGATCGTTCCAGTTGCAGTGATAGTACCACAACCACCCGTTAACGTTACGGTGTAGATTGCTGTTCCTGCTACCGACGGTGTTCCGTTGATCGTTACCACATTCCCGGCCCAGGCTCCTGATACTCCTGTTGGCAATCCGCTAAAGGTTGCGCCCGTTGCGCCTGTTGTTGCATAAGTAACATTAGTGATAGCTGTGTTGATACATCTTGTTTGGGCATCTGTTCCCGCTGCTGACGATAATATAATCGTGTTGTTGGCTGGTACAGTGATCGTTCCAGTCGCAGTGATGGTTCCACAACTGCCTCCCGATGTTGTGATAGTATAGGGATATACGCCTGTTGCTGTTGGTGTTCCGCTTATCGAATACACGCCGAGACTAAATGAACCACTTACACCGGCAGGAAGGCCACTGATGCCGGCACCTGTAGCGGTACCACTAATATTATAAATGATATTCGTAATTGCTGTGTTTACGCATGTATTTTGGGCATCCGTGCCCGCAGCTGAGGTTAAACTAACTGTTGGACCATTTACTGTAACTGTTCCTCCGGATGTAACTGAATTACAAGGCCCTGTAGTTGTAACGATGTAGCTATAAACGCCTGTCGCACCTGTCGGTGTTCCGCTGATTGTGAACACAGCTCCGCTATATGATCCGATTAATCCTGCAGGCAGCCCACTGACAGCTGCGCCTGTAGCTACACCACCAATTGAATAAGTAATGTTTGTAATGGCCGTATTTACACAGATAGTTTGTGCGTTTGTACCGGCAGCCGAACTCCTTGTTACAATCTGCCTTCTTACATAGATCGTTCCTGTAACCGATACACTAGAACAGCTACCCGTTGTAGTTACTGTATAAGTAAAAGCGCTGGCTGTTGTTGGCGTACCGCTTATTGTGAATACTCCGCCACTGAAATTACCCGTAACGCCCGGAGGAAGTCCGGTTGCAGTTGCGCCTGTGGCTGAGGTTCCTACATTATAAGTAATGTTGGTGATAGCAGAACCAAGACAGCCTGATTGTGCGTCAGTTCCTGCCGCAGAAGTGAGCGTAAGGGTATCTTGTATCACTAAGATTTGTCCATATTTTGTAATTGGATTACAACTGCTATTCGTAACAGTGTAATTGTAAGTGCCGAGAGTTGTTGGTGTACCATTAATAGTTAATGTAACCCCGTTAAATGAGTAACTTACCCCGGGAGGGAGGCCAGTAACAGAAGGACCTGTTGCGCCAGTTCCTACCGAATAAATAATATTCGTAATCGGAACATTCTTACATGTTCTTACTGTATCACTCCCAGATCCTGAAAGGAGATTGACAAAGGTTGACAAGGTACCAAATGAAATATCATCAATTGCAAAGTCATTGCCACCCAGGGCGGTTTGAAGATCCTTAATAATAACTGTTGCTGAGGTTACACCTGCACCGGATGTCCAACTGCCATAAAACTGTTGCCATACCGATGCCGTGCTTGTATTGTTAGGACCTGCAGGTAATACCGCTGTTGTGCCAATGCCACTGCCATTTATGTCAAACTGTAATTGTGCATAGGGAGGTGCGTCGTTAACACTTACAGCCCACGCAGAGAAATAATAAGTCGTGTTTGGCTGTACCACAATTGTTTTCTGCCAAATAGTAGAAAGTGATGGGCTACCGTTTACGATCAGCATTTTTCCGGTGCCTGTCGTATGATCCTGGCCGAAGAAATAGCCGTGGTCAGTATTAGGATTGTTGTTCACCGTGTAGGTAGCTTCAGGGTACATATTCAATCCACCAGGGATGACGTAATTATATAAAGAAGTAAATCCTGTATTGCCCGAAGAAAAATCTCCGTTTACTACGAGTTCCTGAGCAATACTTGCTGTTGTGCTGGCAACACATCCCGCTGCCGTTGTTGCTGTTACCTGGTAGTTTCCGGCAAGATTTACAAGTATACTTGATGTTGTTGCCCCGGTATTCCACAACCAGCTTATTGCCGCAGGAGTGGAACTTGCCTGCAGTTTGATGTAACCACCACCATAACAATAATCCGGTGTAACCGTTACAACCGGTCCGGCCGTGATTGCCGTCGTTTGAGTAGCAGTACATCCGCTACCGTTAGTAGCGGTTGCCGTGTAACTTGTTGTGCCTGTTGCCGGAAGTTTGCAATACACGGCGCCTGCGGCTGCACCTGCTGTGTAAGCAATTGTAGCTGCGGGGTTGGTGTATAAATTTGTGATTGGTGACCAGGTAACCGGATCTGCCGACCACACAATAGTGATGGACCAGGACGTGATGGAGCCGGTATTGCCTGCTGCTGCATCTCTTGCACTCAATACCCAGTTGCCATTTGGCGTACCAAATAATGATGCGTAGGCTGTAACATTGGAATTCTGTCCGGCAGCACCCACGCCGCTTGCAGCATCCGGAGCAAAATTTCCTGTAAAAGGCGTTGTTCCTGAACTAAGTAATAAACTACCGGTACTGGTTACCCCGGTATTGGTAAAATTAACGCCACTTCCATTAGTGGGCCTGTTAGCGAGGTTTAATATATTACCGTTGGGTGCACGGAGATTCATATACAAATCCGACACCTCAGTGTGGGCAACATTAAATGTAACAGATACACTGGAAATAACTGCTCCTGCAGGGATGCCGGCGATTGCCAGGCTACTGGTTACACCTATCGCGCTATTATTAGGTATTGCAAGATTTATCGTACCGGAAGATTGACTTGTAATGCTGCCCGCCGTTAATGGTTGTATGGCGTTCAAACATAGCGTCGCACTTGAAGGAGTGATTGTAAATGTAGAAGGCGAGGTTGCTACCACCTGGGTTTTTGAGGCACTCCCCGCTCCACACGCACCACCTGTAGTGGTAAGTGTAAGTGTTGCTGTTCCTGTAAACCCGCCGGGGGGTGTCCACGTTGCATTTAAGGTATTTGCATTTGGTGAAAATGTTCCACCAGTTGGAGTTGACCATGTTCCTCCTGTTGCAGAGCCTCCTACTGATCCTCCTAACGGTTCAGAAGAGCCGCCACCACATATCGGACTAAGCGCAGCACCCGCCGTTGCTGTTGGCGCTGAATTTATAGTTAACAACCCGTCAAATGATGTCGCACTTCCCCTTGAATTAGTAAATACTGCACGGTAAGAGTACTGATCCAAACTAAGTGAAGTAGGATTAACCGTAAGGGTAGACGTAATTACTCCCGCAGCAGCATTAGTAACTACGGAATAAGGTGCTGCAATGATGAGTGTTGAAAAGATGGTTCCACCATTGGTACTTATTTCCCAAACAACAGTTGAATTGGGACGGTTACTTGCAGCTGCCATGTAGGAAATGCTACCGCCGCTGCAACCGGCCTGATCGATTGGCTGGGTTGCTATTACAGGAACCCCGGCTCCACCTTCTCCACATGCATATGTACCAAAAGAACTTAATGTTGTAGTACAATTGGTAGGATTTCTTGCACCCATTGTTGGATAAGCCCACGAACTGGTACGCCTTCCTATAATAAAACTGGCGGCAGTTGCGCCGGCATCTACATCGCCTGCCACCCAGTTAAAGGTGGGCGTGTAGCTTGAAAGCAACGTCCCATTATTGACTATAGACCAATAACGATTAACACTCCTGCTTTCGTCAATTGAGGAAGTAAGAATATTGGGATGTTCAGTTCCCACCGTGTAAGCAGTGACGTTCCCCGAAGTGGTAACATTATTAAACACAACAGAAATTGGTGCATAGACAGAAGCATCGCCTACTTCAAAAACCCTTGTTGGCGAACCCGTAGCTATACTCATTTGAAGATTACCGAAAACATATTTACCAGCAGCAGCCCCGTTTATGGTTGCCGATGTGCCTATTTTCACTTTATTTGATCCCGTAATTATTTTACCATTATTAAAGGCCAGCGAACCGGTAGCGCCCGTGATGTCCAAGTCCACAGCGCTGAGCATTACATTGTTATTATTATTAATCACTACATTATTGAAGCTGGTAACAGTTGAACCGCTAATCGTTTGTGGGGAGCCCCCATTGAAAGTTACTGTACCTGAGCCGGCCAGAAACCCTGTTCCGTTATTTGCCCACGCACCTGCAACATTGATGGCTGTAGCCGTACCTGCAGCAAATATCCCTGCTGTAATGGTCATTGATCCATTCAGAATCAAAGTCAGTGTTGAACCAGCAACATTTAATTGTTGGCCCGGTTTGTTGACAAGGATGTTATTAAATGTTTGACTGGCAGCGCTACCGTTTATATTTTGTGCAACAAATCCATCGTTAAATGTCACCGTTCCTGTTCCAGGTGTAAAAGCACCGCCGTTATTCGTCCAGTTTTCACCTATAGTAACATTTGCTGCAGTTCCTGCAACAAATGTTCCGGCGGTTAGTGTCATGGTTGCGTTCAGATTTAATGTACTCGTTGAACCTGCCACGCCAAGCAATCTGCCTGGCTTATTTAAAGTGATGTTATTAAAGGTTTGAGTTGCTGCCGATCCCTGTATGTTCTGGTTGGCGGAGGCTGTATTAAAATTCACCATTCCCGGGCCTGGTGTAAAAGATCCCCCATTGTTCGTCCAGTCGCCGCCAACATTTAAGACCTTTGAGGTTGATGCGTAGTCTACGGTATTAATTAATGTACCCGCTGCTCCGATAATCAAATTGGTTACTGTATAATTCGCAATAGTTCCGGTAATTGATGCGGAACCAGTTGTTATGGCAAAATCATTATTAACTGTTACCGGCACGCTGAAATCAACTGTATTTGCAGCGGCAGTTTTATTAACGTACAGATTGTAGAAAGTATATCCACCACTCATGGTTTGTGTACTGGGTGTATTACAATTGACCGTACTCGTTGAACAGTTGAAGCCACCCCCCGTCATATCCCCACCAATGTTTAATCTACCAGCTCCTGAAAACATGATCGCATTTTTCAATACCGCACCGTTCATGACCACATCACCAGCTACGTTTATTACGCCTACAGAAGCGGTGACCGAACAAATGGCAGTAATTAATGCCGTATTTGCCATGATCAGATTATTACAGTATAAGTTACCTGCACCTACGCTAATTGTCTTTAAGCCGGCAACTGAAGGTGCCAGGATATTTATATCGCCATTTACTGTAAGCGTGTTTGTACCCCCGATGACAACGGAATTATTACTATTTCCGCTGTTAATAGTAAAACTCCGGCATACAGCCGGGATATCCACATTCAACGTTTTATTATCGGGAACCAATACATCTTCGGCAGCGGTTGGCACATGGTTCAATGACCACCTACCGCCACTGCTCCAATTATTACCGCCACCCCCATTCCAGGTATTTGTTTGAGCACACACCTGATGGGTAAACGTAAAACTGATGATGACAATGAAAAGAGAGAGGAATTTGACAGCGTTATTTTTTTGGTATGCCGTCTTGCTAAAGTTTTGACTTTCATTAGGGATGAAAGCGGTATTGGTTTTACCCAATGACCTCATTAGTAAATAAGATTTCATGATTTTTAGGATATTGGTGTAAGTCTAATTCTCTCAATAACGATAAACTTATCCTATTATTACAAACTGTAGTTAAAAAACTAGCTTCAGCATTCTAATTAACTTTATTTTTACTTGAGGTATCTTTTATAACTAATACAATATCAGCTTACTGTAAATTTTTTACTTATTAAATTTTAACTAAATACATTTTACTTTTTCCTGAATAATTTTTAACTATTTATTGCCCTAACACAAAAAAGGCGCCGAAGGGCACCTTTGATGGATTCGTGTATATGTCAGGGAAATTAGGGCTTGATTAACGGCGTCCCGAAGCAGTTTGCCGGGATCATAGGCGGCAGATCCAGTCGACATTTTCATCATCTACCAGCGTTGAGGTTTCATCTTCAATTACTGAAAATTCGTTTGTGACAGCGAATGTTAAATCGCCACTGGTTGCGATCAACTTTTTTATACCCGGGGTATTTAACTGCAGGTTATCGCAAACTACAACACCATTTCCACCAGCGGTTCCGATATTAAATACTACTGTGCCAGTCAAGCTTCCGGTACCGGAAGCCAACTTTATTTTAACATGCTGGACTGGCCGAAGTCCATTTGTAGTTGCGTTGCCAAATTGATCCTGGATAAGGAGGACTGGCTGCTGATCGAGGATTGTTCCCGCAACAGCCTGGCCTGGTTTAGTGGAAAAAACAAGCTTTGTCACGCTGCCACTTGTTTGATTTAAAGTAGCGAATGCAGTTCCACCAGATCCGTCCGTTACAGCACTAAGTTTAATACCGTTGAATCTGGCTGTTCCCGGGTTTACGGAAGACCGGTATATTTTACCCGGACAGTTAATGAAAGATCCATCCAGCGCCTGCACTTCCAGTCCTTTGATAGTGATATCATCTAAATTCCTTGTACCAGTTACTCCTAACCGAATGGCAACCGTACTGCCATCAACAATCATTGAAGCAATACGCACGTCTCCTCGATTATCATAAAAAAGTTGTGCGGACGCCGGTCTAAAAATCCAGCCAACAGGCGCAGTAAGAATTAAAGTACGGAAAGATCCATTAGAAGAGGCAAAGTCATTAGTGCGTGCTTCTTTTATAACAATATCATCCAATTTTGTAAATGCGGGTAAGGCTGCATTGGCGGCTTTATCGGCTGAAATAGCGGTGATTGTAGCTGCCGGTGTTACAATAACCCCCGCAAAAACAGCGGATAGAAAAAAAAATGATGTAATAAAAGAGGCGGCCTTTTTAACACTTGCATTGCCTTTGGAAAGTAATAATACTGTTTTCATATCCTTAAAATTTAATAGTAACACGTTGAGGTGATTTAATTAAATTCTTTGTGCAGGGATAATGTCAGTAGGACAACAAGTTTGATCTGGTGCAGATCAGCAATTGTAAATAGAGGATTAAGCGATCGGTGGTAGCAAAATTAGGGTGATGCCAACAATGTTGGAATTCCAGGGGATATAAGGTTATGGAAGTTTCTTAGAGATAGAGGATTAATACAGTGTAGTACTAACACTACGGCACAAATATAATAGAAAATAATCCGGATTTGCAAGCTTTTGCAAAGAATTCTTTTTATATCTTTTTATGTAAGCTATTTTTAAAATGATATAATTCAATGTATGCAAATAGTGTGGATGAAGAAGATTTAAGACTACAAGAAGCTGAACCCCGGTTTTAAACGGATTTTTCCTTATGGAAAATCACTGCCATTTAAACGAAATAAAATCTAACGGGTACAACGAGGAAGAAAGTAGTAAATAGATAGCATGGTTAGGGGCGGTCATAAAAAATTAAACCCTTCAATTCACACTTAAAACGGCGCTTCCATTCCCGAACCAAAAAAAATATTTAATTCCGGAAAAAACAGAATAATATTTTGCAGAATATTTTTAACCCTTATCTTTGCGATCCGAAAAACAAAGGGAGTTTAGCTCAGTTGGTTTAGAGCATCTGCCTTACAAGCAGAGGGTCGGCGGTTCGAACCCGTCAACTCCCACAAAGCCTCATCAACGCGATGAGGTTTTTTTATACCGTCTTTTTTCCTAAAGAACATTGCAGTTAAAATCCACGGCATTTGTGCCACTACAAGGGCCCAATTTTTAAGCCCGTTACTTATTTTTTTCCAGTAACAATTTCATACCGGTAAAATCAGCGGCTGCATCCATCACCGATAATAACCTGGGCCAGTTGGCGGCGGGTTCAAAATTACTGTTGTAGGTACGGCTAACCGTTACGTTGATCACATTTCCGCCTTGCTTTGCTACTGCTGAAAAAGAAGCAATGTCATTGGTTACTTTCTTATTTAATTCGTCAATTCCTTTTGCGGTATAGCCAGCCGGTATTGTAATTTCAAAATTATAGGTAATGGTGCGGGCGCAGGACATATATATATCCAGCGTACGGATGCGCTCCTTTTCTTCTGCCCTAGTGTAAACACCCATCAGCCGACCTGCATCAAAAATAAAATTACTTCCGGCTTTTTTTACAAAGTTTTCCATGCTGAATACTTCAGTGTATTCAAATGCCGGTTGTTCAATGGAAAATCCATTATTAAGGATACTGTAGCTGATCAGTTCCTTTGGTTCCTGCCCAAACTGGCCTTTTATTTCTTCAGTAAAGTAATCCTTTTGTTTAAACCTTTCTTTGTCAAGCGCTGCCTGTACTTCTGTTGCCTGCGCCCTGGTCGCTTTTGTCTGCGCCAGGATATCGGTCGTTTTTTTCTTATTGATTAATGCCGCGAAACCAGCCTCCACATCTTCTGCCAATAATAAATTCTTTTGATCATTTCCTTTCATCGCCCCCGTTTGAGAGCAGGATCTTTCTACCCGGATCAATTGCAGGTTGTCTTTTATAAAACTCACTTTCAAATTTTCAGTAAGTAAATTTTCACTGCTTTTGGCAACAGGTAATTTGATAGGGGTTTCTATATCAGTGTAATCATGTTTCCTGCCCCTACCCTCGCGTGTTAGCATTAAAGCATCTTCACCCTGGTAACTGGCAGCCAGTTGACCGGCATTCTGAAAAAAATTATTAAAGCACAGCCAGGTTAGCTTTCCGCCGCCGGTTACCCTTACAAAGGTTTCAAAATCCCCGATACCAAATACTTCATTTAACCGGCCAGAATAGCGGTTGCAAACAATCACGATATCATTTTCAATATTATAGATCCGTTTTAAAAGTTCGCTGAAGGTAACCGCGAGGTAAAAATACCGCATTCCATTATAGTTGCGCCCGTTGGAAACGGCCGTTGTGGAGAAAGAGCCATATTCATACCAGTGATAATAATTAAAAAGATAGTTCACAATACTATCCGGCGGCAGCTCTTTTATTTTCTTCCTGCCAAAATATTCTTCCAGGTTTTTTTCAGGCAAATGATCAACGATACGGGAATCCATATACGTTCTTTTCAAAGCATTTTTATAGGTTTCTGTAAAAGGCCCTGTTTTCACCTCGCCTGCTTTTGCCACGATATCAGCGCCGGGAAAACCATATCGAACAACGTAATAAGGCACCTGCCTGGCTTCCGATGTCCAAAGTGTATTGCTGATCTTGCTAAGATCCTTTTCTGTAAACTCCAAAACAATGTCCCTGTCATCGTTGATACGCTGCCGCATCGGTTTTGCTCCATTCATGTTCATAATATCAGCGCCACATTTTTTATCAAGATTGTATTTTACATTATAATAAAGGATTGGATATTCAGCCCCAAGGAAAAACAAATTCGGTCCCCGTACCCGGGACTGGTCTTCAATTACTTCTTCGATGCGTATATAATAGTCCAGGATATCTCCGACTTGCAGGTCGGGTATAGCAATTTTTCCTTCTTTGGATTTATCACTGTTTTTGATGAGCACTTCTTCCTCATCGGGATTCATACTGATGATCTTCCCATCTATTTTAAAAATCTTTGCGCCGATGTAGGTTTTAGAGGTATTGATAATTTTGGAAAAAGCAATCCTCGCGGTATTGTCCACAACCTTATTATAATTCAGGGTGGAAAAATCATCCAGGGCAGCTTTATCCCTGATCAGGACACGCTGACGGATGGTTGTGAAATACCGGTACTGTTTTACTGAGCCTCCCCAGACATGGATCATTTTAAATTTTTTCTGGGATGAATTTGCAACTTCAAATGATTTGGCAATGATCACTGCACTTTCATTTTTATATTTTTCCGGAATTTCTTTTACGTCGAAAGCTTTATCGCCGCTATTCCAGATTTCAAGTTGTACCTCTGCGGCTCTTTCCTTGTAGTCTTTATCATTTTTAGATTGTGCAACAGCAATTGCATTGATCAAAAGAAAACAAATGGTATTTAATAAAACTTTATTCATGCTTGAAAAGGGAATAATTTATTTTTTAGAAAGAACAACCTGTTCGTTATAAAAGGCTTTTAATTTTTCAATATCCTTGTTCCACTGAGCAAATTTATTTTTTGAAAGGCGGGGATTTTTTATGATGATGCTTTTATTATAAATAAGTTTATTGGGGAGTTTGGAAATGGTAGCTGAAAATTCATAGTCCTCATTTTTTACAGATATATCAGGAGGTAAGGCTGTTACGGTATAGTCGGGCGGCAAAGTGAGTTGCACTTCCAACTGGGTGTTTGTTTTGTAGCTGAACCAATAATCATGAATTCTTTCTTTGAGGTCAAAAGTAAAATTCAACAGGTCCTTTCTATAATCCAGGTCAATATAAAGGTCAGTTCCAAAAGAAGAAACCGCATTGGCATGTTTCATTTTGTATTGTGCCGTTAAAGGTTTATCGTAGTTTGCAAGATCAGAGGTTACAAAATCTGTTATCGCATAATTTTTATTATCATCGCTGAGGTATTTGATAAACGCATCGTTGCTCTTTTCTTTTTTTATTGCGTTCAACTGGGTAAAAATAAATTCTTTTTCCTCCCCTTTCCATTCCCTTGACACATTGCCTTCTTCATCGGTTCCCCGGATTGCAAGGGTAACTTTCTCCGAGTTTAAATTTTGTTTATAGTCTGTGGCGGGTACTTTCGTGTAGATATATTTCTCTCCATCTTCTATCAAGACCTGCCGTCCCTGTATACGTTCAGCGTATTCATTGAAAGCAATATAGTTTTCTGTTGCGTCTAAGAAGTAAGTCTTGCCCTGAAAAAGCAAGGCACAAATCATGTGGTTGTCAACTGCCAGGGATGGCGTGGAGTAATCGTAAGCAATATGATTGGTACCGATCCAGCAAAGGCGTGCATCAAAGCCCAATGACTTTAGTAACTCTTTTGTAAGGTGTGCCATGCCTTTACAATCGCCGTATTTTTTCCTTAATACTTCATCAGATTTTTCCGGACGAAATCCTGCAATACCGTCTTCAAATGCGATGTAACGGATGTTGTCGTGCATCCAGTAAAATATTTTCTTTATTTTATCGATATCGTTTGTAATCCCTGCCGTAATTTCCAAAGCCTTCGTCTTTACCAGCTCCGTATTGTTTCCCGGTTCCTTTGTAATGGAATGATACCAGGCATATTGGTCATCCAGTGTATTAAAATAAGTGACTTTAGTTTCATTTCCCGTTGCGTATTTACAAAGTACCAGAATATGGGGTTCCGTGTAAGATGCGCCCGGACTGTGGCCTTCACTTTCCCTGGCAGCAATGTTCCTGATTGTGTAGGTAATGATATCAGCATCCCGTTTGCTATCATATTCAGTTGATTTTTTAATCTCCCGCCCTTCAAAATTCAGTTCTTTGAGATCAACTTTAATACCCCTTGGAATGGTAAGTGATACCGTTTTATTGTTAACCTGGTAACCATCACTAAAGTACACGGCGGTAAAATAACGGGGATCCGTGACGGTCTTTTCAAAATAAGCTTCACTACTGCTCCCTTTTTTCTCCAATGGCAGATTAAAGTAGCAGACATGTGCATCGGAATAAAAAATATTATCTACAGTGTAATATTCATACTTAGGGATAATATACTTTGCCTTGTTGCCATCAACATATGTTTTAACCTCGTCAATACGCGTCTTGTCGTCATAAAATTCCACCACCTGTATCGATGTGCGGTAATTTACGCATTGATAGGTGGTGCTGAGTTGCTGCTTAATTTTTACCGTATTGTCTTTTTTATTAAAATCGAAACTGTACAACTCTTTTGAATTGGAGATAACAACATTGCTGTCTTTTTCTGCAGCAAAGACTGCGGAAATCAGGCCGGTGCTGACGAGCAGGGTAAACAGGTTCTTTCGCATATTTAGCAGGTTGAAGCGTTGGCAGATATATCGCAATCAATCTGATAACAAAGTAAATGTAAGAAAATAGGTGGAATTCTTAAGAAATACTGTTTGATATGTAGCACGTTAAAAACCACCAGGTATCATTTACCTTTGCAACAAAAACGATGCATGCAATCAAATGATCCGCTTCACGGAAAAACACTGGAAACGATCCTGACAGAACTGGTACATCATTTCGGATGGGAACATTTGGGCAGTATCATCCGGGTCAACTGTTTTTTGAGCAACTGCAGCATCAACTCATCACTGAAATTTTTACGAAAAACGCCCTGGGCAAGAAAAAAAGTAGAGGAACTTTACATAAAATCGCTCACCTGAAAGCATTAGAAAGTTTTGGATGCCGGTAGTATCTATGAAGTATAATAAAATTGACATGCGAATACCCACTGATGAAATCGTCATTGCACAAACAAAAAGATGGATCACTGATATTGTGGCCGGCTGTGGTTTTTGCCCTTTTGCCGCTAAAGAGTTACAACGGCAAGCTGTTCATTACGAGGTGTTGGTGGAAGCTGAGCTTAAATTAGTACTGGAAGCCGTAATGCGGCTGGCATACCAATTAGACAATGATAAAGCAATTGTTACTTCCTTGTTGATAATGCCCGGGAGTTTTCAAAAATTTCAAGATTACCTGGACCTGGTTGACATGGCAGAAACATTGCTGATAAATGAAAAATATGATGGTATTTATCAATTGGCAAGCTTTCACCCTGAATACTTATTTGCAGGAACCAATTCTAATGACCCGTCAAATTACACAAACCGCTCTCCTTACCCAATGCTTCATTTTTTGAGGGAAGAAAGTGTAACCAGGGCGGTAGACGGCTACCCCGATATTGAGCTGGTTCCGGAACGCAACATCCGGTTTGCAAAAGAAAAAGGTCTGCTTCATATGCAACAGTTATTGGCTGCATGCATGGTTGACGGGATTTGATAATATGTGCTGGCATTTTCAAAAAAAAAGCGGAGGCCTAAACAATATGACACAAATATTTTTAGAACCGTGTTTTTAAAATATCAAATTTTATTATTTTTGCAATACAACCATGCCAAGATATCCGTCATACAATCCTGTTTATAGTCCAGATGAAGACCTGGACATCCTCACCATTGAGGAGCATCAATACAGCCTTGTTGTGTGGAATGACGAGGTAAATACATTTGAATGGGTTATTGAAACACTGATCGACATCTGTAGCCACTCCCAGGAACAGGCAGAACAGTGTGCGATGCTTATTCACAGTAAAGGCAAATACGCTGTGAAGAATGGTTCATACGAAAAGCTCAAGCCGCAATGCGATGCAATCACTGACCGGGCGATTGGTGCTACGCTTGAAGTTGTTGCGTGATAATTATCTCCGGCAACCTTACATTATTACAGCTACAATTTCTGAAAGTTTTCTTTTCTCAATCTACCATCCCAACCTACCCATCAACGTGTTTTTAGCGTTATCATAAGTTCCCTGGGTAACATGTTATTTCCCGAATTTTTGTTTCAGGGCTGATAATGCATCCAGCATGGTGTCAGGTTCAGGTTGCTTTTTGACAGCATGAATTTTTGGTTGCGGACGTTGGGTAAGGGCAGGCAATATTTCTGTTTGTTTAATGGACAGCGCAATTCTTTTTCGGACAATGTCTACTTCTGTTACTTTTACTTTCACCTGTTGATTTAGTTTTAGTACTTCGCCAGGATCCTGGATATATTTATGTGCTATTTCTGAAACATGCACGAGGCCATCCTGCTTTACGCCGATGTCTACAAATGCACCGAACCTGGTAATATTGGTTACAATCCCAGGCACTTCCATCCCTTCCTTTACATCTTCAATTGAATATATTTGGGCGAACTCAAAAAGCTGCGCTTCGCTTCGGGGATCAAGTCCTGGCTTCTTTAATTCTTTGATGATATCATTGATCGTGTGTTCACCAAAAGCTTCAGAGACATATTTTTTTGTCACAATATTTTTTAAAATGGTTTCATTGCCTATCAGATCCTTTACAGGAATTTGCAGATCGTTGGCCATTGACTGTACCAGCGAATAGGCTTCCGGGTGGACAGCACTAGCATCCAGCAAGTCTTCTCCATTTACAATGCGCAGGAAGCCGGCACACTGTTCGTAAGCTTTGTCGCCCAACCTCGGCACTTTTAGCAATTCAGTACGGTTGTTGAATTTACCAGATTGGTTGCGGTAGCTAATGATATTATCGGCCAGTGTGCCGCTGATGCCGCTTACATACCGTAACAGCTGCTTACTGGCCGTATTTACATTTACCCCCACGCTGTTCACGCAGCTCATAACGGTTTGGTCTAGCCGCTCTTTCAGCCTGGGCTGATTTACGTCATGCTGGTACTGCCCTACTCCAATACTTTTTGGATCGATCTTAACCAATTCTGCCAGTGGATCCATTAATCTTCTCGCGATGCTTACGGCACCACGAATGGTAATGTCTTGTTCCGGAAATTCCTGGCGGGCAATTTCGGAAGCAGAGTAAATACTGGCCCCATCCTCGTTTACAAGGTAAACAGGCAGGCCAAGGTTAAGTCCTTTTATAAACTGTTCGGTCTCCCTTCCGGCAGTGCCATCACCGATGGCAAAAGCCTGGATGTTGTACTGTGCAACGAGGGATTTTATTTTGCCAGATGCGTCGTCAAGGCGGTTCTTCTCATGTACATAGATGAGTGCCGTTGTTTTTAATTCCGCCTTTTCATCCAGGCAAACCACCTTACAACCCGTGCGGTAACCGGGGTCAATGCCTAGAATTCTTTTACTGCCCAGCGGGGCGCTTAACAACAATTGCCGGAGATTTTCTGAAAAAACATTGATGGCATCCTCATCCGCAGCCATCTTTAATGTAGTCCGAAACTCAGTTTCCAGACTGGGTTGCAGCAATCGTTTATAGCTGTCTTTAATCGCCTTGCGGATATGATCGCTGCATGCACTCATTCCTTGAACATATAAGGATTCAATTATCTCCAGTGAAACTTGTTCTGAAGGTTCGATAGCAATGCGCAAAAAACCTTCAAGGAAACCACGTAATACTGCCAAAACCCGGTGCGAAGGAATGGTAGTAACCCGTTCAGAGAAATTAAAATAGTCTTTATATTTTATAGCTTCAATTTCCTTATCAGTATTAACAACAGCTTTCAGCGAAGCTTCCTGCCCGAAAAGTCTTCTTAGTTTATCCCTGACTGTTATGTCCTCATTTATTTTTTCTGCAATGATGTCCCGTGCACCCTGTAAAGCAAGTTCTGTAGTTGTGATCTTTTCATTAATAAAAGCCGCTGCCCTTATTTGCGGATCAGATACCAGTTGTTCCAGCAGGATGTTTGCAAGTGGTGCCAGGCCATTTTCCCTGGCAATATCGGCTTTGGTTTTACGCTTCTGCTTGTAAGGCAGGTAAATGTCTTCCAGTTGGCTAACAGTAATGGCGTTGTCTATTTTTTCCTGCAATGCAGCCGTCATTTTACCCTGTTCTGTTATTGTTTTTTCTATAAATAGTTTGCGTTCAGCGAATTCCTCCATCGCTTTGTTTTCGTCCTGCACCTGTTGGATCTGGACTTCATCCAGTGCTCCTGTCATGTCTTTGCGGTACCGTGCTATAAATGGAATGCTGGATCCTTCTGTTAATAATTGAAGAACGATTTGGACCTGTCGTATTTTAATATTTAATTTTTGTGCAATAGGTTGGGCGAACATGCTGTTAAATTATTTGAGGGCTGCGAAAATAGGTGAAATGCATGAGCCAGGAAGCAGGATGTATATTTTTTTTAAACGTGAAATTTCAGTAGCTGATATCCCGGATTCACCATTATGTGTCTAACAACTTTCGGTAAGC
>JACMPR010000239.1 GCA_014377385.1 Ferruginibacter sp.
AGTGATTTCAGGCAAAAACATGTTGCTGCAGGTGGCGAAGGCGCTCCTTTGGCAGCGTATGGAGATTGCATTTTATTTGAAGAAAAGGACAAGAATATTTTCTTACTCAACATAGGAGGTATTTCCAATTTCACCTTTATACCTGCGGGACAGTCTTTGAATAAAATTATTTGCGCCGATATTGGACCGGGGAATACTTTGATGGATGCATACATACAAGCGCATTGTCCCGATAAATTTTTTGACGATAATGCCACTATTGCCTTACAAGGCACAATCAATGAATCTTTATTAGCTGCTTTAAAAGCACATGAGTTTTTTTCCATGCCATTCCCAAAAACTACAGGGCCGGAATTATTTAATTTATCCTTTCTTGAAAAGGCGATGGTTGAAAGCAACACCCTAAGTATTTCCATTTTTGATACGATGGCAACCCTAAATGCTTTTACAGCAATCACCATTTGTGAAGCCCTGCTATCCATTTCGGCAGATAAAAAAACGCATGAAATCTATGTCAGTGGTGGCGGCATCCACAATCCCCTGCTGATGAATACTATCAGGAACAAGCTGCCGGAAATCTCTGTTAAAAGCACTGCCGAAAAAAATGTTGATCCTGACGCAAAGGAAGCGATCCTGTTTGCGATACTTGCCAATGAATGTGTTGCAGGTGAGAGCGATTTCTGGAAACGAGGCACAGCAAATTTTCCGGCCGTGACGATGGGGAAGATAAGTTTTCCAAACTGATCACCTGTTTTTTTCTGCCAGGTCTTTAAGGTTATTCAATGCCAGTTCGTAACCGGGGCCGGTAATTTTATCAATGAAGATGCCGTAAAATTTCTCCCAGGGATACCATTTTAATTTTGTGAGAACCCGCCATTCCACCTGTATTTCGTTTCCGGCATTTACAGCAGTTACACTTATAATATTTTCAACATCATTTTCGCCCTTTCGCATCAAAGACACTTTAATGCTATTGGCGACCTCGTTCGTTATTAAAAGTTTATTTTGGTTACCGTTGGTGCTCCATTCAGCAAATGCGTTTACACCTGACGAAGGATTACTGATCGAAATATTACTGCTATCCCGGATAAATACCGGATGCCAGTCTTTCCACTTTTTGAGATCTGCTATTTCACCGAATACATACGCCGGATCTGAATGCAACACTACCGTCCTTGACGTCATAACCCTCGATGGCATCAACAAAGAAACAAGTGTGATCATCACAAATAAGCCTATCAAAACAAAAATTACTCCTTTCAGTTGTTTCATACATCATTCCCATTTAAAAACTTTGATGGCAATTGCATATACCGCGATGCCCCATAAAATAAGTATGCCGATCTCGGCTTTTACGTCCCACAAATTCTGCCCTTCAAAAGCAACGCTTCGCATGGCCGTGTTGAGGTGAGTTAACGGAAGGGCCTTTGATATTGGTTGAAGCCATTTTGGAAAAGCCTCTGCAGAAAAAAAAGTACCTCCCAAAAGGAATTGCGGTAAGGTTATCAAATTCGCAAAAGGTGGAATGGTGCTATCATTTTTTGCAAGACCGCTTACGATATACCCAAATCCCATAAATACTATAAGGCCAATAAAACTGAGAACAAGCATTTCAAAAAAGGTAGTAAATCCATGGATCAGGGTAAAATCAAAAAAGAAATACCCTACAGCAATGATCACCACAGCTGTTAGCATTTGAAAAGTTACACGGCTTAGTCCTTCGCCCAAAACAATGTAAGTACGGCTGATGGGTGTGGCAAAAAAGCGTTTAAGCACCAACGTGTTTCTCAAATTAAAAAACATAAATGCCACGCCGAAAACTCCCGTGCTAAGAAGGGAAAAGCCCAGCTGCCCGGGTAAAATAAAATCAATCGTTTTGTATTCGCGTATGACTGCAATATCTCTCTTAGCATCAAATTTGAAAACTGCAAAAACCGGCCTGTTACTATATTTTTTATCACTTACTTCTGCTATCTTTCTGTCTATGAGCGATTTCAACTGTGGCCATTTATCGCTGCTGGCGGTCGTGCTTTTTAGCTGGATGCTGTATGGCTCAACTGTGCCTGAATTTTTAGAAATTGAAATTATTCCTGCTATTTTTCCTTCATCGAAATCTGTTTTCATTTCCCGGGCAGATTGGTAAGAAACTATTCTAACCCCTTCCGTATTTTTTATCGCACTAAACAGATCATTCATGGTATCAGAAGCGCTATCCACCACTATTTTATAAGTTGATTTGCCACTGTTGCCGCCAATAAATCCAAAAACCAGGATAAAAATGAAGGGAAAAACAAAGCTAAAAATTACCGCCGAAGGGCTCCTGGTGATGGATCTCAAACTGGCCCTCGTGATCGCCAACATGGCCCTTACCTGGTTGTATTTCATACGCTAAACGCTGTTTAATTTCGTAAAGCTATCGCAAAAAAAATAAAAAATGATGGAATGTTAAGACAAATGACGTAGGTTTACCGACAAATGACGTTTTATGAAAAAAGAGGTAAAACCCGTAAAAAAAATAGTGCCGCAAAAAGAAGAAAGGCCCTCTAAATTAAAAGAACCGGTTGCACCGTACAAATCTGTAAAATTTATACCCCAATTAAAAGATTTCACTTATACCGAATTTAAGAAAATTGCTGACAATACGCCTTTTACGCAAGCGGAATGGGCAGCCATTCTTCATCTAAGCGAAAGAACCCTGCAACGTTATGCAAAAAGCAACAGCAGCTTTGCAGCCATCAATGCAGAAAGGGCTTTCCAGATTGAAAAGGTTTTAAAGGAAGGCAAACTTGCTTTTGGAACTGCGCAAAATTTTTACAACTGGTTAAAAAGAAATCCCTCCATGCTGGAAGCAGACCTTTCTTTGCAATCACTTACATCCCTGGATGGTATTGAAAAAGTGTTAACCCAGCTAGGCAGAATACAACACGGTTTATTCACATGACAGTTTACAGAATATCAACCAGGCTTTACAGCAACGATCTTTCCGGAACCGGTGCAAAATTATATGGTGCAAGATGGAATTCCAAAGGAACAGCCATGCTGTACAGTACAGAATTCATTTCGCTGGCCTTACTTGAAATGCTTGTACACACACAGTTTAAGGACTATGCTATCCCGCTTGACCTCGTTCATCTTCATCTCCCGGAAAGCGTTACCATTAAAGAAATAACTTTGCCAAAATTAAAATCAAACTGGCACGAGGATGAGGATTACAGCAGGTTTATAGGCGATGAATTTATCAAATCAAAACAAGCTTTAATTTTAAAAGTTCCGTCTGCAGTTGTGCAGGAGGAACACAATTTTCTGGTAAATCCTCTGCATGCTGATTTCAAAAAAATAAAGATTCATAAAACAACGTCTTTCAGACCTGATAAAAGACTTTTTTCAATTTGATGAATAAAACATATCTGCTACTCGGGAGTAACCTTGGTGATAGTAAACAGCAGCTTTCGAAAGCTGTTGAACAAATTAACGCACGTATTGGTAAAATTATCCAAAGTTCCGGCCTTTACCAGACGGCGGCCTGGGGAATTACTGCCCAACCTGATTTTATTAACCAGGTAATTGTTGTTGAAACCTCCCTCGAAGCTGAAGAAATGATGCAAACCATTTTAATTATTGAAGAAGAAATGGGAAGGGTAAGAACAAAAAAAAATGCAGCAAGGACTATTGATATTGATATTTTATTTTTTAATAAGGAAATCATTAAGTCCATTTCACTGGTTATACCACATCCTTTTATCCGGGACAGGAGATTTGTACTGGTACCGCTCAATGAATTATCCGCACGCTTTATTCACCCTGTACTAAAGAAATCAATTCAGCAGTTATTAAAACAATGCCCGGATAAACTGGATGTAAAAAGAATTTAATCTTCCTGTAATCCTTTCCACTTATTTTGCACCTGAAATGAAGTACAATTTTGTTACAATTGAAGGGAACATAGGAGCAGGAAAAACTACGCTGGCCAACATGCTTAGTAAGCATTTCAACGCAAGGCTCATCCTGGAAGAGTTTGCTGACAATCCATTTCTGCCTAAATTTTATGCAAGTCCTGAACAATACGCTTTTCCGCTGGAATTATTTTTCATGGCAGAGCGGTATAAACAGCTTAAAGATCTTTTACAGACAAAGGATATGTTTCAATCGATTACAATCTCCGACTATCTTTTTACCAAATGCCTGTTATTTGCCAAAGTAAATCTTCCGGATGAAGAATTCAGGCTTTATCAAAAACTATTTGACATAATAAACCCTCAAATCGTGCAGCCGGAAATATTAATTTATCTCCATTGCCCGGTAAATAAACTGCAGGAAAATATAAAAAAACGCAACCGCCAATATGAGCAGGGTATCGCTAACGATTACCTGTTTTCTTTACAGGAAACCTATACACAGTATATCAGGCAACATAATATAAAAACACTTTTCGTTGACGTGAGCAATGCCGACTTCATGGGCAACGAAACTCACCTGAAAGTTATCATAGACGCGTTAGACAAGACATACGACTTTGGACAGCATTATATTTCACTTCCATAATTATTTGCTCAAAAGAATTTATCGTACTTAAAATAAATATTTTTGTCAACCATTCCACGAAATAAAAATCCTTACGCACCTTTAAAAATAGGGGAATTCAAAAGCTTTATCGCTGGACGTTTTATCTTTATCATGGGACTTCGCATGACCGGAACCGTTATTGGCTGGTGGATGTACCTGCTTACGAATAGTAAACTTGCACTGGGATTTGTAGGCCTGGCTGAAGTAATACCCGCCCTTTCATTAGCCTTGTACGCCGGGCATTACATTGACAAAAACGAAAAAAGAAATCTTTTGCTAAGGTGCATCAAGCTTTATATAGGATGCATTATCCTGTTTATAATCTTATCAACAGGTTTTACTGCTTCACATTTTCACCACTGGACCATTGCAGTTTTGATCTGCGGTGTGATTGCTTTAACCGGTGCTATCCGGGCTTTTTCCGGGCCAACATTTTCCTCCCTGATATCCCAAATAGTACCCAAGGATATGTTGCCGTCCGCTGCTGCCATCAGTTCTGCCACCTGGCTCATTGGTTCCATTTTTGGTCATGCGGCAGCAGGATTTCTAATTGCTTTTTTTGGCATTAATACCACGTTTGTATTAATTCTTTGTTTTGTAATTACCGGGTACATCCTGTTAAGTAAATTATCAGAGAAACCTGTTTTTGTAACCACAGCAACAAAAACCTGGCAAAGCGTGAAAGAAGGTTTGAACTATGTTTTTAAAACAAAAGAATTACTAGGCGCTTTATCCCTCGATCTTTTTGCTGTATTATTTGGTGGAGCGGTTGCATTGGTTCCAGTATTTGCGATAGATATTCTTCACATCGGCGCCATCGGTTTTGGCTGGCTAAATGCAGCGGCCGATATTGGTTCAATTATTACGGTGACTTTCCTTACCGTATGGCCGTTGCATCGGTCACAGGGACGAACACTATTTTATGCAGTGGCAGGTTTCGGCGTATGTATAATCCTGTTTGCGGTCTCTACATTATTTTGGCTTTCATTTGCGGCTTTGCTGATGAGTGGGTGCATGGATGGAATAAGCGTTATAATAAGAAGTACCATCCTTCAATTAAAAACCCCGGATGAGTTAAGAGGACGGGTAATGTCGGTAAGCAGCATGTTTATAAACTCATCCAATGAACTTGGACAATTTGAAAGCGGTGTGGCTGCAAAAATCATGGGTACAGTCAGCTCTGTAATTTTTGGAGGCTGTATGACGATCGGCGTAGTGATCTTCACCTGGTTTAAGGCACCTTCGCTGAGAAAGATGGAATATTAAGTAAGTGAGTAAGTTAAAAGAGAGAATTATGGATGTAAGCAAGTTTTATATTTATATTTAATTATTATCCATTCAAATCACGAACTATGAAACGGAGAATGTTTATCAGGAATGCAGGATTAACGGTTGGTATGCTTGCATTTTTAAATTCAAAATCCCTGGCGCAACTTCTTGCAGATCCTGAATTTAAAATAAAAATGCTGACGGATAGCATCGGAGTTTTTACAGAAAAAGGCGGAACCATTTTGTTTATGCTTAGTAAAGAAGGAACGGTGGTAGTTGACTCGCAATTCCCCGATACCGCCCAACACCTGATAGATGAGATAAAAAAGAAAACAGCCGAACCATTTAAACTATTGATCAATACCCATCATCACGGAGATCACACCGCAGGCAACATTACTTTTAAAGACCTTGTCCCACACGTGTTAGCCCATGCAAACAGCAAAATAAACCAGCAAAATGCTGCCCTTAAACAACATACAGAAGATAAACAGTTGTACCCCGATTTAACGTACACAGAGAGCTGGTGTGAAAAAGTTGCCGGGGAGCAAATATGCCTGCATTATTTTGGAGCCGCTCACACTAATGGCGACAGCCTGGTTCACTTTAAGCATGCGAACATTGTTCACATGGGCGACCTCGTATTTAACCGCAGGCATCCATACGTTGATAGAACTGCAGGTGCCAATATAACGAACTGGATAAAAGTTTTAGAAAAAGCCAGCAGCACTTTTTCTAAAAAAACAACCTACGTCTGTGGCCATGCAGGAACAGGTTATGACATTATCTGTAAACCCGATGACCTTCTTGCTTTCAGGGATTACCTCGAAAATGTTTTGAAATTTACGGACGCAGCATTAAAGGCCGGGAAGACAAAAGAAGAGATTATTAAGGCAACCTCTATTCCTGGGTCGCCACAATGGACAGGTGATGGAATTGACAGGCCACTGGGTGCGGCATATGCTGAACTAACGGCAGAATAATTATACGGAAAAGGAGAAACTAACCCGGTAAACCAAACACCGGCATAACGTAAATCAGCTTTTTTTGAACTCATTATCAATGTATGAAATCCTATTGAGATGATGTCGTCAACTTCTCCAGCACAAAATAAACGATCGGGCAAAAAGTACTATTCTTCAGCGTTAGTGGTTGCCGTTTTAAGATGACATCTTCATCTGTGTAGGGGAAACGGGCACAATCTGATGGGCGAACCTCATAGATACTGCAATAATTGTCATCTGCAAGAAAAGGACATGGCTTTGATTTTACCACGTAATCGCCCTCGCTGTCGAGTACAAGGTATTTTTCAATAAAATCGCCTTCTTTCATTTTGAGGTGTTTGGCTATTCTCTTCAAATCGGGAGTTTTGAATCGGGGAGAATAATTTTTACAGCAGGCAGCACAATCCAGGCAGTTTATTTTACTGAATGCTTCTTCATGTAAAACCGGCAATTTTTTTAACACAGTATTTTTGTCTGCCCGGTTAAGAAATTGCTTGTATTTTTTGTAGCTGTCTGCCGATTTCTTTTGCCAATTATCAAGGATGTCTTCGCTCATTGGTATTTTATAATATTATACTTATTGTTCATTTCTCCACGGGACAAAACTAACGAACATATCAGCAGGAAATATTGTTGTGTTATTGTAATTTTGCGCCAATTCCGCAACTTCGTTCTTTATCATTACTCCAGTATAAAATAAGGATATAAAAATGCCATAAACGGGATATACTTCTGTTGAAAGGCCGGTAAAATTAAAATATATGAATCTTTTCGAGCAACAACAAGGTGAATTTACACAAAGACATATTGGTCCAAACGAGGAAGAAACTGCAGCAATGCTTCGTACGATAGGTGTGGGCTCTGTGGAAGAATTAATTGATAATACAGTACCCTCTTCCATCCGTTTGAGGGAAGCATTACACACTGGCGGCCCAATCAGCGAATATGAATATTTGTCAGAACTAAAAAAAACAGCTTCTCTGAATAAGGTTTGTAAATCGTATATCGGGCAGGGTTATTACAACACGATCGTTCCCAGCGTTATACTTCGGAATGTTTTTGAAAATCCGGGCTGGTACACGCAATACACACCCTACCAGGCTGAAATTGCACAAGGCCGGTTGGAAAGCCTGTTAAATTTTCAGACCATGGTCAGCGATCTCACAGGTCTTCCCATCGCAAATGCCAGCTTGCTTGATGAGGGTACAGCTGCGGCTGAAGCGATGGCAATGTTGTTTAATCATAAGAATAGAAATCATGAACACATTACGGCACCAAAGTTTTTTGTTGACGAAAATATTTTTGCGCAAACAAAAGATATCCTGGTCACAAGGGCAAACCCAATAAAGGTGGAGTTGGTTTTCGGCGATCATAAAAAAGTAAAACTCGATGAAAGTTATTTCGGTGCTATTGTGCAATATCCCGACAAAAATGGCCTGATAGAAGATTACAGGAAATTTATTGAACATGCCCACGCTGTAAATGTTCAGGTAATAATGGCGACAGACCTGCTTGCATTGTCATTGTTAACGCCACCGGGGGAACTCGGTGCCGACATTGCTATCGGTAACGCACAAAGGCTTGGCGTTCCGATGGGTTTCGGTGGTCCACATGCAGCATTTTTTGCCACTAAAGATGAATTTAAAAGAAATATACCGGGTCGTATTATTGGTGTAAGCATGGACGCACAGGGAAACCGTTGCCTTCGTATGGCGTTGCAAACGCGTGAACAGCATATTCGCAGGGAAAAAGCCACCAGCAATATCTGTACAGCACAGGCGCTGCTGGCTAATATGTCGGCAATGTATGCCGTATACCATGGCGCCGAAGGGATCAAGAATATTGCAAAACGCATC
>JACMPR010000240.1 GCA_014377385.1 Ferruginibacter sp.
AAATATTCAACGTCAGTATGTTTGCGAATAATACCCCTTGTTGCACGTCCGGCAGGATCAACCTGGGCCAGGCAAAACATGATCCTTGTATCTGCAGCTACTGGTAAAAAAGCAGCGGGTGTATTTGCTGCATCAGCATTAAGCCTGCGATAATCCTCATTAAGCACTTTTAGTTGAGAGCGTATTTGCGCATCACTTATATTTTGTGCAGCCGTATTAAAAAGTAAATGTATCACCACCGGAATGGTAATGATCTCGTTAGGTACAGTGTCTCTTGAATAGGAATTTATACCCGGGCGGGCCAACACTTCACGTTTCATTTTGAGGTTGTATGCTGCTGAACTGCATAACCTTTGTGCATTTGCACCAGAAACAAAAAAACAAACCATCACTATCTGTAAAAAAAGCTTCATCCCGGCTGCTATTAAAAATGATTAAATAATAAATCATTTTTCCATATGATATAGACTGGTGCTTTTACACGGATTTGAAAGTATACATAGGGATGGTTACAGCAAAGACTGTAAACTTGGAAGAAGAGCGGCATTAACCATTGGTGAGAAAAGAGAATAACCGGCTCAGAAGTAGCATAAAAATAGAAACATTTTTCATAAAAGAAAATGTTTTAGCACTTTATTTTAAAGAATTTTATGGACGCCCTCAAACAGTTGGCTATTTTTGTAACCTAACACGCTTAAAATGAAGTATATATTTACCCTTTTTGTTGTACTGTTCCTGGCTTCGTGTAACCCTGATGGTGATAAAAATATTGAGAACACTGATTCCGATCCATTACTTAAACCGGTTCCCTCCGGCATACCTTCACCAAAAGCGATCAGTTACATTATTATCAGCGAGTTCCCCCATGATACGTCAAGTTTTACAGAGGGGCTGGAGGTGCATGAAGGGAAGCTGTACGAAAGTGGCGGCGAATATATTGACTCAAGACTTCAATTTGGCAACTTTAAAACCGGCGTCATCGAAAAAATGCATAAAATGGGAACCGATAAAATATTTGGAGAAGGACTTACAGTTTTAAATAATAAAATTTACCAGCTTACTTACCAAACGAATATTGGCTATGTGTATGACGTAAATAACATTGACAAACCCATTAAAACTTTTAACTGGCCGCATGAAGGTTGGGGTATGACAAATAATGGTGCTGACCTAATCATCACCACCAAAGAAGCCAATTTATATTTTGTTGATCCGGAAACTTTTAAAGTTAAAAATACCGTAGCTGTGCTGGATGATAAAGGGCCGGTTCCTGAGATTAATGAGCTTGAGTATGTAGATGGTTTTATTTATGCTAATGTTTGGATGACTAACCGCATTGTAAAAATAGACCCGGAAAGCGGTCATGTAGTTGGAGAGTTGTTTCTAAATAACATTGCTGCTGCTGATGGCAGATTATTATCGGGCGGTCATGCAAATACAGATGTCCTCAACGGCATCGCTTATGACAGCGTTTCAGAAACATTCTTAATTACAGGAAAGCGTTGGCCAAAGCTTTACCAGCTGAGGATTGAATAAGCTGGAAGCGGCGAGGTGACGGATTTGAATTATTGGTAATTATGAAAATGATTTACAGTAAGAAAGATGAGAGCAACTGAAGTAAAAAGATGTTACCAGGTATTGCCTAACCTTATTACATAAATTACCGAGCTAAATTTTTCCTTTTCTAACAATGCTCTAATATTTGAAAAAAAGCCATTAAAAAATGCCTTTACAATATTTCCTTTACCATCTTTGTGTTGTTCGCTGAGCATACTTACATAAAAACTATCAAACCACATTGCTTCCAGTTTTTCTACCCGAAGGCCGTGCATTTCCATTAATGTGCGCATACTCTTTGGTGAAAAGTGAAACAGATGCCGGGGAACATCATAAGCAGCCCACAATGATCTATATAAAGTTGCATCAAAGGAAGTATAGTTGGGAACTGCGATAAAGATTCTCCCGTTTTCTGCAAGAAGTTTTTTTAACTGTTCTACATATTCATGTAACTGGTGCACATGTTCCAGTACATGCCAGGCTGTGATTGCATTAAAAGAATGTGCCGGGAGTTTAAATATTTCGTGAGATGGAAGCGGGTGTATATCGTACAAAGAGCCGGCAATTTTTCTTGCTCCTGCATCTGGCTCCAGGCCGGTAACCTTCCAGCTATTTTTTTGCATGGTATGCAGGAACGCACCGGTACCACATCCAACATCCAGCAGATTCCCGATCTGTAAACCGGTTTCTTTTTTAACCAATTGCATTTTTGCCGCAAGCGTGGTTTTCCTTACGCGATGGTATAAACGATTTATGAACCCCTTTTGGATATCACTGTGAGAAATGTAATTTTCTGATTGGTAATACTTTCCGATCTCTTCCTGGGAAGGGATATCCTGCGTGAACAGGAGCGTACAGCTGTCGCATTTCCAGATGGAAAAGTTTTGTTTTGTAACCGTGTAGTCCGTGGTAGAAAATGCGGATTGAATAGAACCAGCGTTACATACAGGGCAATGTGAGTAATGGGTCATGAATGCAAATATACGGGAGATGCATGATGGTAGCCGATGATATTGATTTGTAATGCGCTATTCATATGGCCACCACACGGCTATCGATAGCCGCTACTTCGACTTGTAAGTTTCGTGCATCGGAGCAGTATCAATTGGCTGCACATTTCCAAAATTCTCAGAAGTTTGATGATCTTTAAAATAGAAATAAAGTGCAACGGCGGCAATCGCCATTAAAGCGAAGGCCCATATCCACCAAAAATCCTTTTTTGTTTTGCCTTTGTCACTATAAAATTCTGTCATCACCGCACTGGTTGTTTCCGTATCGCCTACCCTGATATTATGAGTAGCTGTTTTAGGATGCAGTACACGCTGCGCCTGAACGGATGGGAGGAATTCTTTCGGGGCCGCTTCCTGTTTAAAAACCAACTTGCCATATGTATCAATGTAAAATCTGCCCGCGTGCTTTAATTTCATTTCCTTGTATGCCGTAAGCTTTAGCAGGTCAGCACAATACTGTTGCAGTAAAATGGATGCTTCTCCCCTCGAAATTTTTTTTCGGGTTGCAATAAATCTAATAAAATGATCTGCAGGATTTTCTGTTTCGGTAAGTTCAATGTATGGTACTGGTGCTGATAATTTATTGTCGCCGTGCCAGGATATTGCGCTGGCATCCTTCATATGTAATGAACCAATCGAGGGCAGCGGGCATTGATTATATTGAAATAAATATTGTTCGATCAGGTCTTCCATAAAGCAAATGTACATTAGTTTTAAAAATGAAATATTACACCGCCTAGTAAATTTAATCCGTACACTTCATATTTATGCCAGCGCTCGTACTTATTATTGAATATATTATTTACGTCAAGAAAAGCGCTGAAAT
>JACMPR010000241.1 GCA_014377385.1 Ferruginibacter sp.
ATTAATTAACGCTCTTGCCGTGTGGTAGCTATAAATAATGAACCTGAAAATGAAACAACTTCTTATCTATATATTTTTTTCATTGTTTTACAGCAGCGGGTTTGCACAAGATGATTTTATCGGTATTGTGAAGTATAAATTATCTGTATTGGGCAGCCAGGGCGGGAATACCGATTCGATGGCAGTTATTTTCGACAGGCAACGGGTAATGGTCATTTTGTATTTGCCGGATTCAAATAGGGTGGTAGAAAAAGTATTTTTGGACGATCTGCTGGAGAGAAAAAGCTATAAGATAGATCGCGAAAAAAGTAACTACAGCGTTGACAGTTTAAAATCATCCAAAGCTTACGAATTCATAAACAGCAACAGTATAGGCCAGGTAAACCGGGAGCTGTGTATCAGGTACCATGCAGACCTCGGCAAAGTTGGCAAATCTTATGTTACGTCTGCAGAATGCCTGGCTGCAATCAATTACAGGAAATCATTTATTAAAGATTATTCTTTTTTGGGGGTTCAGCCAATGATCGTAGACAACAGGGTCGTTTTGGAACTTTTAGTTACAAGGTCCGACGGTACAAAATCAACCATAGCTGCTTCGGATATTCGAAAATTGGATAATGTAGAAAGCTATTTTGATCTTTGGGAATACATAGAAGTAAAATAGTAACTCACAGTTCTACGATCCCGCCCGCCTAACCGCAAATTATTCCCCAACACCCGATTTTTGTTTTGCGAACAACTTCCAGGTACGTACTAATATGGTGCTCGCAAGGCGGCATGTGAATTGTCTTATAAAGTAGTACCGTAATGATTTAAATACGCTATTATGAAAAAAATATTCATCTTCCTATTCGCCTTTAACACTTCTATTCAACTTTTAGCTCAAAATGCGCCGGTCGTTGAAAAGGCTGCGCCAAAAAGTAACAATGCTTTACCAAGCGGCGGTACATTGGGAACCAACTCAGGAGTGAACCCTATGGGTAATCCGGGAACAATTGCCAATAGTTCTGCAACCAGTTCTGCCGTTAACAACACTATCGCTCCGCACCCTAATGTAGAACCCGGAACTTTTCTTAGTAGTAGCCCACAAGGAACGGTAACCGGAACTATTACAACACAGTCAGCCACAACTGTTACTTCTACTGGCACTGTAACAGCAGTTGTGAATACACCTGAGGTTCCTACAGTTCCAAAAACAACTGTTAGCACTGCTCCGCCCGTAATAAAAGTGCCGGTCGTAAAAGCAAGCACCGTGCCCGCATCTAAAAATAACCCGGTAACAGTTAAGGGTAAGGGTAACCTGATCCCCGCATATCACCCGGTACTTGGAAACTACGTCTCCGAGCAAACTGTGAGTAAGATCAAGGCTAAATATGGCAGTGCCGTCTATGATATTAGAACAATCAGAATTGCCTCTACCAACCAGTTAGCTTATATCGTACGCTTGCTGGAAGAAGGTAAATTAAGAAACGAATTATTTTATGACGAACAGTAAAATCCTGCTAATGATTAGCAATCTTTTTACAAATCAAAAATACCATTATGGATATCATCATTCAATCACTTGGATTTAAAGCAGGCGAAGCGCTTGAAACCTTTATAAGGGAAAAGATTAACGGCGTAAAAGATGATAAGGTCGTACGGGCAAATGTTGTTTTGTACAAGGGACCGGCCTCAAACCCTGAAAATGATTATTGTGAGATCAGGCTTGAAGTGCCGGGAAATGATCACTTTGTAAAAAAGCACAGCCTTTATTTTGAAACCGCTGTAAGTGAATGTGTTGATATTCTTTCTCAGATGATAAAAAAGTCAAAGGAAAAATCAGGCAATAAAAGATCAGATAAAGAATCCGTAATGATGGATGAAAACCTGCCAGGGTTACACGATGACTTTGATCTGGAAGACGTGGTCAAAAAATAGCCCGATCATGTATGTCCCTCACTTTAAATCTTTCCCCAAAAAAATAGCCCCAAATATTGGGGCATTTTAGGCCAGGCTTTTTTGAGGGCAAGGCATGTAACCCACTCATAATAGGCTACTCAGGTATCATAAACGCCGGCGTTTACCAGTTATTGTATTTTTTTCAATAGTTATTGCACACTCACACTGTTTAAAAGGCATTTCCGGATTAAAATTATCCCGCTTATTTGAAATTTTCATATAAATAGCAGTATTTGATGAATACTTACTGAACAAAGTTTGCTGTTTTGAATTACTTTTAATTCCTAAAAAAATAATATGAATGAACAGGTAAGGGAATTAAAACCGTCGGCATTATGGAATTATTTTACAGATCTGAATGCGGTTCCACGGCCATCAAAAAAAGAAGAACTAGTTATTGAGTTCATTAAAAAATTTGGTGAACAGCTAGGGTTAAAAACATATGTTGATGAAGCCGGGAATGTTATCATTAAGAAACCTGCAAGCAAAGGCATGGAAGGTAAAATGACCGTGGTATTACAGAGCCATCTCGATATGGTTCATCAAAAGAACAGTGACCGGGATTTTGACTTTGCTACACAGGGAATTGAAATGCAGGTTGATTTAGACTGGGTAAAAGCAAATGGAACAACATTGGGCGCCGATAATGGTATTGGGGTAGCAACCATAATGGCTCTACTTGCTTCTGAAGATATCTCACACCCGGCAATGGAGGCACTTTTTACAGTAGATGAGGAAACAGGAATGACGGGTGCACTGGCCTTGAAGGGAGGATTGCTGGAAGGCCAAATAATGCTGAACCTCGACACCGAAGAAGACAATGAATTAACCATCGGATGTGCCGGAGGTATGGATGTTACTGCATCCGGCACTTACGCTGAGCAAACCACAACAGATCAAAATGCTTTCCGGATTACTATCAAAGGATTAACAGGTGGCCATTCAGGTGTGGATATTTATAAAGGCAGGGCCAACGCGAATAAACTTATGAACAGGATTCTGCTGAAATTGTCTAACGAATTGCAGGTGAAGATTGCGTCTATTGATGGTGGTAGTTTACGCAATGCCATTCCGCGGGAAGCAGTTGCAACAATTGTTGTATCTGATGACAATGTAAATGAGTTAAAAAAAGCAATTGCCCTGCAAAGTGAAATATTCAGGGCCGAATATCATGTAACAGATCCCAACCTCAACGTTTCAGTTGAAATAACCGGCAAAGTTGATACAGTGCTGGAGGATGAATTTCAATATAAATTGTTACGCAGCATCTATGCATGTCCTAATGGTATCTACCGGATGAGTCCCGGAATTGACGGACTTGTGCAGAGTTCAAATAATATTGCCCGGGTGCTGGTGCAATCGGGTAATTACAGCATTCAATGCCTCAGCCGTAGTGCCGTTGATTCGGAAAAATCAGACCTTGTTCAATCCATTACCAGCGCCTTTGAACTAACAGGGGCAACTGTGCAACCCGGGAGTGCGTATCCTGGTTGGGAACCGAGGCCGGATGCCCCAATTGTTCAGCTGATGTCTAATCTATATAAGGAACTGTTTAAAGAACCGGCGAATGTAGATGCAATCCACGCAGGGTTGGAATGTGGTATTCTTGGTACAAATTATCCCAATATGCAAATGATCTCGTTTGGCCCAAATATCACAGGCGCCCATTCTCCGGACGAAAAAGTCCAGGTAAGTTCTGTGCAAAAATTCTGGCACTTTTTATTAGAGACTTTAAAGAGAATACCTTCTAAAAATTGATTGTAAAATGCAATCAAGGATGTTAAGCTAAACCGGAAAAAATGAATTAATTTTTTCTTTGGCATTTTCCAGGGTATCGAATTGCATAGCGTTCAGGCCAATGCCTGCGGCAACATCAACAAACATCTGCCGATCATCTATCATGATAGCCTGCTCCGGAGAAACCTGCGCCAGGTCGCAGGCTAAATGGAAAATATCCTTGTCGGGTTTACGTAATCCCACATAGCAGGAAGATACAAAGGCATCAAATAAGCTATACAATTCAAATTGGCGGATGCGGTATTCATTCATCTCTTTTGCTTCATTATTTACAGCAAAAACTTTAAGCCCGTGTGTAGCTTTAAGCGCTTTAAAAAAGGCAATATGGTCACCCAATGGCTGCGATTGTGCATAAATAAAAGTCTTGAATTCATCTGATGAAAAATCCCGGTTTTCATAAAATATAACCTGCTTTAAATATTCGTCCATGCTTAGCTTACCCATTTCATAGGTGTCAAAACAAAGATGATGTCGCTCGTTAATCTCAACAATGTCAAGTTTAAATTTTTGAGCAGCAAGTGCACGGGAAGAACGACCCCAACCATTGGTAAGTAATACTCCACCGATGTCAAGGAACAGCGTAGTGATTTTTTGAGCCTGCATAAAGTTGAAATTCGGATTTATTAAGTGTAAGTTTTCATTTTTGTGAAAGTTAGTGAAATGATTTATTCAACAGATGTAGTTGCTGCAGCCACATCGTTGGTGCTTAGATGCAAGTTTACTTCATGTTTAAATCTTCGAGCGTATTTATCTTATCAAGCCTTCGTTGATGCCTTTCTTCATGGGAAAATCGGGCATGCAAAAAACTGAACACAATTTCTCTTGCGGGTTCTATGCCGATCACTCTTTCACCCAAACACAATACGTTTACGTCGTCATGTTCAACGCATTGATGCGCCGAATAATTATCGTGGCAAACACCTGCCCTGATACCTTTAAATTTATTTGCGGCAACACTTACCCCAATGCCGCTTCCACAAATGATGATCGCCCGATGTGCCTCTCCGGCCAAAATTTTCCTGGCTACCTGAGCTGCATGGTCAGGATAATCAGTCGCAATTTGATTGTAAGTTCCCAGGTCTGTCACATCATAACCCGCTTCAATAATATCCTGTAGAAGAATAGTTTTATAATTGAATCCTGCATGATCAGATGCAATTAGAATTTTCATATTTTAATTTTTAAAATAGCTTATTTCGTTAATAAACTGTTGTGTCTGTAAGTTCTTTAGCGTACAAGCGTCTAGCTGATGTTGGTTGTTTAGTAAACTCAAAACCTTTCTGCGATCACTCCACCATTATTTTCCTGGCTGCTTCGGCACTTAAATAAATTTCCCGTTTTCCTTTAAGTTCTACCAACAGTGATCCGTCAAAATCCTGCACTTCTTTTACAAAGATGATGTCTCCTAAAGCAATACCTTGTTTGTCCAGGTATTTTAAAAAGGAAGCGGTGTTATCAGCCACTTTTACAACTTTCAGTTTTTTCCCAATCTCAGCTTCGACGAGTATTTTACTTTTCAGCACCGGTATTTTGCCACTTTTGTTAGGAATAGGATCACCGTGCGGATCGAACCCTGGATTCCCTAAAAAACGATCCAATTCATCCAATAATTTGTCGGACTGAATGTGTTCCAGTTGTTCGGCTATCTCATGTACTTCATCCCAGGTAAAGTTTAAGTGGCCTACCAAGAACGTTTCCCACAGCCTGTGTTTGCGAACTACTTTTATTGCCGATTTCAAACCCTGTGCTGTAAGCTTTGCACCGTCGGCCCTGTTATATTGGATTAGTTTTTTATCGTGGAGCCTGCGGAGCATTTCGGTAACAGACGCGGGATTGATGGAAAGTTTTTCTGCTATCAACTGGTTGCCTACCCGGCTTTCCGAAAGATGCGCCGCAGAGAAAATAGCCTTTAGATAATTCTCTTCTGTCACTGATATAATCATCATACCGGTAAAATTAAATTGTTTCAGCTACAATTTTATATTTTATAGGCGGAAACATATTCATATTGCCTAATAGATATAATTTGGTTAACCTAAATATTTTTGTAGGTTTGCGCATAATTTGTTTGCTGATGAAAAAAGCTTATCTCCTAACAGCCGGCATTATTGCAGGTATTTTGATGATCCAGGCCTGTACCAAAACACAACCGGCAATCCCTGCGGATGATGAACTATTGGATGGACCGGTAGACGGCCTTTCGTATGCAGCAAACGCACAATTTTTAGCAGGAGACAAGGCCTTTAATGCGGATGTATTCACAAGGCAAACAGGGCTTGGGTCTATTTTTGTTGCCACCAGTTGTGGAAGTTGCCACGCAGGGGATGGCAAAGGAACTCCTTTCACAACCCTTACCCGGTTTGGTCAAACAGATAGCACAGGCAACCAGTTTTTACATCTTGGCGGGCCACAACTGCAGAACAGGGCCTTACCTGGATATACGGCAGAAGAAATTCCAGCCGGCGCTTCTTTTTCCAAATTTACACCTCCAGCCAACACAGGTTTGGGATATATCGAACTGGTAAGTGATGCCACAATATTATCCATGGCCGATCCTAATGACGCAAATGGAGATGGAGTATCCGGCGTACCAAACTGGAATTTTATACCTGGTTATGTACATATTCCTGTAAATGCGGTGACCCAAAATGGCAAATACATTTGCCGCTTTGGAAAGAAAGGATCTACGTTTGATCTGTTGCAGCAAACAGTAAATGCCTACAACCAGGATATTGGAATTACCTCTTCCTTTAATACAAAGGATGTGTACAGCGGCAGTAATATTGATCCTGAGCTTTCGGACTTAACCATTCGCAACGTAGTATTTTATTTACAAACCCTAAAAGCACCGGTTCAACGTTCACAAAACGACCTTGATGTAAGCACAGGGGAAAATTTATTCAGCCTAATTAATTGTTCCGGCTGCCACAGGCCGCAGTTAGTCACCGGGTATTCTCCTGTTGAAGCTTTAAGTAATAAAACTTTCTTTCCTTATACCGATTTGTTGTTACATGATTTGGGCAGCGGGTTGGATGATGGTTATACAGAAGGCTCGGCCGAAACAATAGAATGGCGCACCCCGGCGCTATGGGGTTTGGGGCTTTCACCGAATTCACAGGGAGGGCAATATTTTTTGATGCATGATGGAAGAGCCGGCAGCATTGAAGAAGCCATTCAACTACATGGGGGAGAAGGTATGCAATCGAAAAACGCTTTTAACGCATTACAGGAGAACGAAAAACTACAGGTGATCAGGTTTTTAAAAAGCTTATAAGATATGAACAGGAGAAAATTTATTATAAAGAGCTGCATTGGTTGTATGAGTACCGGCCTTGTGTTTTCTTTGCTGGAAAGCTGTGGTACATCCAAAGTGCTAGAGGCAAGCATTTCGGGTTCAGATATAATTGTTCCTCTGAAAAATTTTGTTGATAAAAATGGAGATCAGCCAACATTTAAAAATTATCTTATCATACACAATGACATCCTGCAATACCCGGTTTGTGTATATCGTTTTGATGAAAATACTTACCAGGCATTATTAATGAAATGTACGCATCAGGGAACTGAATTGCAGGTATTCGGCGACCGGCTTCAGTGTCCAGCGCATGGAAGTGCATTTAATAGTCAAGGCAAGGTGGAAAATGGCCCCGCCAGTAATCCATTAAGGGCATTTCCGGTAACGATCAGCAACAACCAATTAAAAATTTCTTTGAAATGAAGTGCAAATGTTTTGTAACGGGTTTACTTTTAATTAGTTTTTTTTCAACACAGGCGCAAATTGATCCGGCTCTCTTGAAACGGATTCCCAAAGACAGTGCAGGAGTGACTATGAATATGGATGCTATATACAGCAGGCCGGCGCTACAGGTTGCCAAACTGCCGGTTTCCGTGGGTGGTTACGTTGAGGCCAACTGGCAGCATCTTGGCACCGATGGCGTTTCGGAAGGGCACCAGTTTCAGTTCAGGCGACTTACTTTATTTGTTGCATCAGCTATCTCAAAAAGAATTAAATTTTTATCCGAAATAGAATTTGAACCTGCTGAAAAAGAGATAACGGTTGAATTTGCCGCAGTAGATATGGAATTTAATCCATTATTAAATCTTCGTACAGGCATGATCGTGAATCCAATCGGCGCCTTTAATCAAAACCATGATGGTCCAAAATGGGAGTTCACAGACAGGCCCATAGCTTCAGAACAAATGCTTCCCGCTACCTGGAGCACGGCAGGATTTGGCCTCTATGGAAAATATTATAAAAAGAACTGGATGTACGGCTATGAGTTTTATTTAACGGGCGGGTTTGATAATTCCATCATCGAAAACAGCCACAACAAAACCTTCCTCCCCGCAGCCAAAGAAAATCCCGGCCGTTTTGAAGAAAGTGCGTCAGGGGAACCCCTGGTAACCGGCAAAATTGCTGTGAAAAATTTGAAACTTGGTGAGATTGGCTTGTCTTATATGGGCGGCGTATACAACAAATTTAAGGAGGATGGATTGCCACTTGATAAAAAAAGAAGGGTTGATATCGTAGCCATTGATCTGAATACCACAGTGGCCCATACACGCACTACCGTAATTGCGGAATGGTCGAAGGTTTTTGTTGACGTTCCTGAAAATTATTCCCAGCAATTTGGCAACAAACAGCACGGCGGTTTTATGGATATCATTCAACCTGTTTTAAAAAGAAAAGTATTAGCTTGGGAAAATGCAGTCCTGAATATAGCCTGCCGGTTAGAATATGTGGATTGGAATACCGGGAAATTTAAAGAGACCGCCGGAAATATTGCTGATGAACTTTGGAGTGTTATGCCAGCGATAAGTTTTAGGCCAAATTCACAGACTGTGCTGCGCTTAAATTACCGATACCAGCAGCAAAAAGACCTACTGGGTAACCCGGCTTCAAAAACTGCGGGATTTAGTTTTGGTTTGTCCAGTTACTTTTGAGGGGCTTTGAAAATATGAAATTATTAACCCACGACCAGCCATTTTGAGATAAAAATAACAGGAATATTATTTAATCTCCATCTATAATATTTCAAAAACATTGATCAAATGTTATCTGTGCCTGAATCTCTTCTACATTCAGAATTATTTCTGCCTTAGGAAATATCACATAAAATTAAAAAATCCCGGAAAATATCCTATATATTGCCATATTCATCCCTGTATTTGTAAAAGGCAGGTTAGTAAAGGCAATGAAAAGTAATATCTTATTTCAATGAGGAGTGCCCGGATCAGGCTACATGTAACAGAAAATACAGATGCCATGCTGGGGTATTGGGATGCGGACCAGGTTTGCAGGTATGCCAACAATGCATATTTTCAGTGGTTTGGAAAAACGCCTGAAGAGATGATTAACAAGATCAGCTTAGTAGAGTTTTTAGGCCAAAGCTATTCAACTTTGCTGCCATATATCAAAAAAGTATTTATGGGAGAAACGCAGGTATTCTCGAGGGAAATAATAACGCCCTCCGGCGAAACGCGGCGTGGCCTGGCGACTCTCCATCCCGATATCGAACATGGGATCATAAAAGGTTTTTTTGTGCATGTAGCAAACATGCGAAACAGAAGCGAAGAACCCGGGGTTGAAAATGCCAGTCAGGTATTAAGAGTTGAAAATATTTCTGACAATCATTGTGAGATCTCAGCTCCGGCGGACAAAAGAATGGTAGAAATTGCTTCCTATTTAAAAACGGAAATTTTTAGCGGTTTTCCGGGCCTGAGTTTAATTGCAAAAAAATACCTTGTCTCTGTTTCTAAATTAAAACGGGATTTTAAAACCGCCTACAGTCTAACTCCACTTACTTTTTACAGGAACCTGCAAATGGACTTCGCGGTAAAGCGCCTGAAAGAAAAAAAGGTTAGTAAAAAGGCACTGGCATCGTTATTAAATTTTTCAAACCCCTCCAATTTTTCAAATTATTTTAAGCGGTTCATCAATGATTTGGGAAAGCAGCGCCAGCAGGCCTTTATACAGCAACAAAGCCACCAGCTGAATAAGATTTTTATTGAACAGTCCCCATTTGCGATTGCCATGTTCGACAATAATATGAATTACCTTGCAGCGTCACAGCAATGGTTCACAGACTATCAACTCATGCATGGTGACGTATACGGGAGGTCGCACTATGATATTTTCCCAAACCTTCCGGATGAATTTAAATTGATTCATAATAAATGCCTGAATGGATCCAGCGATAAATGCGAAGCCGATTGCTGGACAAAGCCAGATGGCAGCATACAATGGATAAAATGGGATGTACGTCCCTGGTACGCTGCAGGGGAAGAAATAGGCGGACTATTGATTTTCACCGAAGACATTACAGAAAAAAAACGCGAAGAACAGGCTTCTCTCCGGGCAAACTATATTTTAAAAAAATCAAGTGATATCGCCGGGATCGGCACCTGGGAAAGAGACCTGGTAACTGGAAAGGTTAGCTGCAACGAAGCTGCGCTGGATATACTGGAAATGGAAGCGCCCAGCCAGGCCTCGCTTAAAGAAAATATCGGCACATATAAATCAGAAGTAAGCAGGAAAAAAATAGAAAATGCAATAAATGACGCCATCAATCTGGGTAAAAGTTTTGATATCGAACTTGCAATGGTTACAGCGAAGAACAATGAAAAAAATATCCGCGTTATCGGCCAATGTGAATTTAGTAACGGAACCGCCACAACCTTGTTTGGGCTTTTTATGGAAATGAAATGAGCGGGAACCAGGAGGCTAGTAAAGACCGGGCAGACATCTACTGTGGCTTATATTCAAAAATTAATACGGCATTTTCTGTGAGGCTTGCGCTGGAGTGAAGTTCATACCGTTTATCTCCCGCGGTAACTACGATCAGTGCTGTATTGGGTGCTATCGAGCCGAGGTTTTCCGCAAACATAACAATTTCATGTAACACGGCATTTTCATCCAGTTGAAGATTAATGACAAGAGGTTTTACAGAAAGCCCTTTGTTTCCTGCGATCAGTTTTCCGTTGTAAAAAATACTTACGGTGTCGTTATCAACAACGCCATTGTCATAAACCGATAAAGTTATATTTCGTTGGCTGACCGTAATATGGCTCAATTCCTTTTGCTTCCTCGAATTCATTTTTTCCACGAGTGCGGCTTGTTCCTTGTTGCCATCAGCAGGTTTCAGGATGATCTTCTTAACTTTATTTAAGGTATCCCGGTTGATAATTTTTGCAGTATCTTTTGCCGGAGGTAACTGTTTCGGTTTTGTTGTAGATGAAGGTTTTACGAAAATAGTTTTTTTCTTCAGCTTTGTTTGAACGGGCTTCCTGATGATACCCGGATTAATATTCTTCGGTAAAGGTTTCATAGTCGCCTCTTTTTTAACCCCTGCAGTGATCGGTTTTTTTATTTTAGGGAAACAGTCCGGCATATCAGCCGGCAGGGTGTAAGCTGTTTTTTTTAGCTGCCCCCGGTCTCGTCCCCCGCCCCTATTAAGCAGAGG
>JACMPR010000242.1 GCA_014377385.1 Ferruginibacter sp.
GCCGCTCCGCCGGTGATAAACGACTAGGCCTCTTGCAACTTTATGCGTGAAAAAAGGGCCTTTCAGTTCTTCTAGTATAGCTAAAGCTAGGTCAATACCCGCACTTATACCCGCACTTGTGTAAACGTTATTACTTTTTATAAACAAAACATCAGTTAATATCTTTGCCTCAGGAAACTGCAATTTCAATTGGTCTACCCGCCGCCAGTGAGTAGTACATTCCGTGTGTTTCAATAAGCCAGCCTTCCCCAATGCGAAAGCACCATTACATACGGAACAAAGGGTTACTTTTTTGTCGGAACATTCTTTCAGCCACCTGAAAAATTCTATTTCAGCGCCGAAAGAAATACTGTTTATATAATCAAAATCCATCCCCGGGACAAAAATATAATCATCTGGCTGTAGCATTGCTTCCTTGTAACTTTTTAAGGGGCCAAAACCCAAGCCTGAAGTTGACACGGGATTCAGGCTATAGGAATAAAATTCCAACTGAATATCAAAGCCGTAAAATTTGGCTTCTGTAAATACTTGTACCGGCCCAGCCAGATCAAGAAGCTCAACAGTTGGCGGAATGATAAATGCAATTTTTTTCATGCTAATAAGTGGGATATAATATTTTGTAGTTATCTGGTAGTTTCAAGGGATTTTACGGATCAATTATAGTCGAGGGTTAACTTAACAAAGTTCATAAATTTTTTACCATACAACTTGTTAATGTTTTCAAGGTAAGTGTCGAGAATATACTGGTTTCTAACAGTGGGATAGAGTTCTACACCGGCTTTGGGAAAATGCCTTTCTTCCGCTGCCGTAAATGCAGCAGGGTTTAAGACCTTGAGTTCATCTACCTGGTCATGCTCCAGTTTACCTGAAGGCAGCAGAGTAAGTCCATACTTCGATTTCAGAGGTTTATTATCAATTGTAAATGATTTCAACGATTTAGGAAGCGTTCGACTGTAAACATCCAGCATGCTGCCAAGGTCGAACTCATTTACGTCACTCTGCAAGAGAACTCCGATATTGGTTCGTTTCTTAAAAAAATAGCGTTGGACAGCAGTGAGAATAGAGCCATTGGTTACTTTATTGCTCTTATGTTCAAGTTGAATAGTGCGGTGAGGATATTTTATATCATGAAGTACTTTTTGCAGTGTTCCATCGCCAAAAGTTTCTTTAATAACTGTCAGGCTACCCTCCACAGCGTTGGCTACCCCGCCAGTACTATATAAATTGCCGCTCTGCGTAACGGAAATGTCTTTTACCCAGTTTGGCCCTGGATATTGTTTTTTCAGGGTTTCAAAATCAGAAGCATGGGTCGTAATTATTTTTCCGTCATATAAGCCGGTGGCGGCCATCGTGGCGGCCCCGTCGCAAATGGACAGAATAATATTTTTACCGGTGTACTGTTTCTTTATCCAGTTTACTGTGCTTGTCTCCGGTGGCGTTTTCAAATGTATAGTCATATTTGGTATCACCAGGATATCTGCTTTGATATTCAGGGAATCTATTTCCGCGAAAGTATAATGCGGCAAAATAAAAAGACTGTTCACCAGAAGGATCGGTTGTTTCTTCTCTGCCACTATAAAAACATTCGCCTGCCCGGTTGCATTGAATAAGTAATAGGGGGCCAGCAGATCAAACATTTCAGTCCCCCCATTATCAGCCACTATCAACACGGTTTTTTTTGAAATATCCGACTGTGGTTGATTAGAATCGAAGTTTTGGGGTCCTGTATATTCCCGCAATTTTCCATCAAATACACTCGCCACGGCAAAGTATAAACTCAGGCCTACAATTATGATCGTAGTGCAGATGGTAATGATAACTTTTTTTTTCCTTTTCATCCTATTTATTTTTGCCTTCAATTTATTTGTGAGATTCATTTGAGAATTGTGTTTTTTGGCTAAAAACTATGTTTATGTAAATGAGATTTATCCTAATTAGCAATGTTCAACTTTTGGAGATTAAAGATTTAAACCTCCTTTACAATATTACGTCTTAAAAATTCACTTGGGAAGACAAGAATGTGTCAGATAGAGACATTATACCTCGTTATATTTTGGGGGGCTGCCGATAGCTTCATCAGTTTCTTCTTCATTACTTATTGAATAAATATCTGTAGAGCAGCAGCTGCCGTAAATCTTGCGAACTACAGTATCACTTAACCGTATTTTCAAATCGCACAACCTCAGAAGCTCCGAAATATCCGGTCGCATCTAGTGTCTTGGGTTCTGTTCTAATGATATTCGTTCGTACATTAGTTCCCGGGGCAGCA
>JACMPR010000243.1 GCA_014377385.1 Ferruginibacter sp.
TAATAATCGTTGCGGTATGTTCCTGCAGCGTAGCGATTGTATTTGCGAATCCCTGCAAGAATGCTTTTCATTCTGTCTCTATACACCGTATTGCGCGTTCTTTGATAGGCATCGGCTAATGTCTCTAAGGTATGAGCGGTAACCCAGTAGCCATATCCATAAGGATCATTATCAGAGGCACTATTGCCTTTATAATAACTTTTATCCGCAGACATGAAAATATTATTTGTTCCGTTCTGAATATTTTCAGCACGTTGATCAATGGATTGAGCAAACAAATTACTATTCAAGAGCACCAGCATCAGTACGCTCAAAAATTTTATTGCGTTAGTTTTCATAGTTACAAATTAAGTGATGAGCAATTGATCCATTATCTTTTCAATATTGTTTGTGTGGTAATGTTAGAGCCGCTGTCAACCTTTACTAAATAAATGCCAACAGAAAGACTGCTTCAGTCGAGGGTGCCATTTATAGCTATGGCTATTTTTCGCTTGCCATTTCCAAGTGGTGTTACCGGAAACCGTAGGCCGATTCCTAATAATTAAATTCTTATTCGGCGCAGAAGTTGGAAAAGAAGGAAGCAATTGACCCTGTGGCCAAGTAATCTGAGCCATAGCCGGCAATAGGAATAATGAAAGCAAACACACAAGGAAAGCGTGTTGGAGGATTTTTTTCATACAATTGATAAACTATAGCTGGTTTTGATAAAAATTCTGAAACGTTTCAAGAGCTCTGCTGGTTGGACAATAACCAGTAGGCGTACTGGTTATATACAGTAAAGCCTTTGAATTCTTACATAAAAATCAAGCGGTAATGTATAAATGGGCTAAAAATGGCCTTTTATGAGGATAGTATGGCTTTTGTATGGAATGGAGAAGAGAATTTATTCTTGCGAACAATATGAACCGATTTTCTTTATAAAAAACACCAGGCCTACCAAAAGTACAATTGCTGCAAATCCTCTTTACTGAGCAGTAAAATAACCCTTAAAGTAAAAGGTTTCTTCGCTCTGTTTTTGTTCTCATTCTTGATCAATTCCCTTCAGCATATGCACCAGAATGGGTTCGCATTTCTCACGGCAACACGGATAAAAATGGCCGTGTTTCCAAAAATCAGATTTCGGCGATTGGCCCCACCAGAATTCTGCTAAAGCAATTGGTCTCATCTTTTGCTGAAAGGCGTATTGCAAAAGCTTAGGGCCGGCACATTCTCCTGCTCCACTCGGTGGATTGTTATAAAACGCGTCCTTAAAAATTTCATTCAGGCTTTTTTCTTCACCTTCCCGATTCAGGAAATGATAACTGTTGAACAATTCCTGCTGCAAAGTCATTGAATTGTTTTTCCGCAAATTCTTTAAACGAACAACCTCTTCTTCGTAAGCTGCAGGTTTCAATTCTTCGAGTTGCTCGATCTGCTGGTTGATGCGGGAAAGTTCAGTCATGCCTTTATTCAGAAAACTATTTTCCGTTAAACTATCAAACACGGGTGGTACAAACGTTGGATGATGATTGCCACCCGCCAACTTACCGGAGAAGGCTGTTAAGTAGCCTACTTTATCTTTTTTCGTTTTCACTACTAATACACCAAACATCTTTCCGATGATCGTTCCTTCATTTTCGGAAGCTTGTATTAAGCCAAAGTTATGAGACCAGCTTTTTTGTTCTTTCAAATAAGCTTGCAGTTCCTCTGCAGCCAATAAACACAGGGCATGCGGAGTGTCATTCAATAACAGCTCAAACCGCTCAGGCAACAAAAAATTGTTGATTGGCGATTTAAAATAATGGAATAAGCGATCGTTTAAAGCAGCTGTCACTGAAAAAGGTTAAGCCTTGCAAGATAGATAAATCATTACAATTATTATTCGGAAGAATTGAAAACAACTGACTAAAAAACCACTTACCAAAAAACATAAACCGGTCTGCTGAAGCAGAACTGGTTTATTTTATACGGCAATCAAAGTACAGGAAGGTAAATATCA
>JACMPR010000244.1 GCA_014377385.1 Ferruginibacter sp.
GATTGTTGGCCGGCAGTTAAGTGGTATTCCCGGAGTAGCTGAGGTCACTGGCTTCGGTGGTATCTCAAAACAGTACGAGGTAGCAATTAATCCCGATAGGTTAAAAGCGATGAACGTAACGATCCCTGAAATTTTTGATGCCCTGAAAAAGAATAATGAGAATACCGGCGGTGCTTATATCGACAAGAAACCGAATGCTTATTTTATACGCGGCGTTGGATTAGTAAGATCATTTTCTGATATTGAAAATATATTGATAAAGCATGAAGGCGGGATACCTGTTTTGATCCGTGATGTTGCCAAAGTTCAATTTGGTTCGCCGCCCCGCTATGGAGCCTTAACATACAATGGAGAAAAAGAGGTTGTTGGAGGCATTGTATTAATGATGAAGGGTGCCAACAGTGCTTCTGTTGTTGATCTGGTCAAAGAACGAATGAAGACGGTGCAGGCATCTTTACCAAAAGATGTACAGGTTGAAGCTTTTTTAGACAGGACAAATTTAATCGACAGGGCTATTCACACCGTAAAAACAAATCTCATCGAAGGTGCACTTATAGTAATACTTGTACTGGTATTATTCCTTGGTAATTTACGTGCAGGCCTTATCGTTGCATCCGCCATTCCCTTGTCTCTTTTATTTGCTTTGGCTCTTATGAATCTGTTTGGTGTGAGCGCCAATCTCATGAGCCTTGGTGCAATAGATTTTGGTTTAATCGTGGATGGTGCAGTGATTATTGTAGAAGCAACACTGCATTTTTTATCTCTTCAAAAAAATAAGGATAAGTTATCACAGCCTCAGATGGATGAAATAGTTGGAAAGAGTGCAGGAAAAATGATGAGTTCTGCAGCTTTCGGCCAGGTAATCATTCTTATAGTTTATTTGCCGATACTTTCTTTGCAGGGAGTGGAAGGAAAAATGTTTCGACCAATGGCAGAGACAGTTGCGTTCGCCATTTTAGGGGCTTTAATTTTATCGCTTACCTATATTCCAATGATGAGTGCATTGTTCCTTTCTAAAAAAGCCACCCTGAAAAAAACTTTTGCTGATAAAATGATGGATTTCTTTCAGCGGGGTTATTCGCCGTTGATCAAAGGAGCCGTCAGGATAAGATACGTTGTTGTTAGTATCGCAACAGTTCTATTGATTATTTCCATTTACATTTTTACAAGGCTGGGTGGAGAATTTATTCCAACATTAGAGGAAGGTGATTATGCCATAGAATTCGTATTACCACAGGGATCTTCTTTATCTCAAACTACGGAAACAGTGATGATGGCAGAAAATATGTTACGGACTTTTCCCGATGTTAAAATGGTTATTGGTAAAACAGGATCTGCAGATATTGCCACAGATCCGATGCCACCGGAAGCCTCAGACTTAATGGTTATCATGAAACCTAAAGATGAATGGACAACCACAAAAGATTTCAATGTAATGGCAGATATGATGCGGGAAAAATTAGAAAACATCCCGGGTGTTATTGCAGAACCAAGTCAACCAATACAAATGCGATTCAATGAATTGATGACCGGGATCCGGCAGGACGTTGCTATCAAAATCTTTGGCGAAAATTTAGATAGTCTTGTTACTTATGCAGATAGGGTAGCGAAAGCCATACATTCGATTGAAGGAATAACCCAGCCACAGGTTGAAAGGGTTGATGGCCTTCCACAAATCACCGTGGAATACGATCGTGCCCGGCTTGCCGGCTACGGCTTAAATATTGAAGACGTGAATCACGTTATCAGTACCGCATTTGCAGGTGAAGTTGCCGGTGCCGTTTATGAAAATGAAAGAAAATTTGATTTGGTAGTAAGGTTAGATAGTGCTCACCGCACTTCCATAGAAGACGTTAGCAGTTTGTTTGTTCCTTTGAAAAATGGTAATCAAATCCCCTTATCGCAGGTTGCGACAATTGGGTTTAAAACCGGTCCTGCACAAATAAGCAGGGAAGCTGGAAAACGTAGAATATACGTGAGCTTCAACGTTAGTGGACGTGATGTATCCAGCGTTGTAAATGAAGTTCAGCAAAAATTAGCAGGCAAGGTGAAATTGCCAACGGGTTATTATTATAGTTATGGCGGCACATTTGAAAACCTGCAAAAAGCTTCTGCACGTTTAATGATCGTTGTGCCTTTAGCGTTACTGCTCATCTTTTTTATGTTGTACATCACATTCGGATCTTTTAAAGAAGCTGCTTTGATATTTACTGCCATTCCTATGAGTGCAATCGGCGGCGTATTTGCTTTATTGATTCGTGGAATGCCGTTTAGTATTTCTGCCGGTGTTGGGTTTATCGCTTTATTTGGCGTAGCTGTTTTAAATGGAATTGTACTGATAAGTACATTCAATCAATTACAGAAAGATGGAATGGATGATATTTTTCAAAGAGTATGGGAAGGCACCAGGATTCGTTTACGCCCCGTGTTGATGACGGCTACAGTTGCATCGCTGGGGTTTTTACCAATGGCATTAAGTAATGGTGCCGGGGCAGAAGTGCAAAAGCCGCTGGCCACCGTTGTTATTGGAGGATTAATCACGGCAACATTTCTAACGCTGGTGGTCCTTCCATGTTTATATATTATTTTTTCAAAAAGAAATATCCTTAAAATGAAAACGGTGGTTACAATAATAGCCGGAATGCTATTGGTTATTACTTCAACAAACACAACTGCGCAACAGCCGAGGTCAAAAAGAATAAATATTGACGATGCAATGGTACTTGCAAAAAACAATTTGCAGTACGAGGTAAATAATCAGCAGATCAACAAAGGAAAAGCCCAGGTTGGAACAGCGACTGCATTTCCAAAAACAGGCATATTTGCAGAAAATGAAGATTATCGCCCTTCCGATGGTAAAGGCATTCTTAAAATTGGCTTATCGCAAAGCCTGGCCTGGCCAGGTTTATATAAGTCGCAGAGAAAATTGTTGAATGAACAACTAAAATATTACCAGGCGAACACTGCGGCTATTGATGCAGACATCAAAAGAGATATCAGGAATGTATATTATGAAATCTGGTATTTGCAAAATAAAAAGCAATTGTATAACAGGCTGGACAGCATTTATAATTCATTGAACAATGCAGCCAGACTAAAAGTAAAAACAGGCGACAGTCCGGGATTAGATAGTATTTCCGCTAATGTGAGAATGAAAGAATTGCAGGCAATGCTTCAACAGGTTAGCCGGAACATTGATATTCAGCAACAGTCATTGATGCAATTGCTCAATACCACGGACACATTACTGCCCGATGAAGTACCTTTGGAAAGACTGCAAATGCCGCCGGGTACCCTGGATACATTGCATCCGCAATTGCTGCTGCAAGCTCAAAATAGCAGGATTGCCAATGCAGCCGTATCAGTTGCAAAAAATGAGAACAAGCCTGAGTTTTCCGGCCGTTTTTTCACGCAGCGGTTGTATGGAATGAATGACCCTTTTACCGGGTTTTCTGTAACTGCAGCTTTCCCGGTGTTTGGCGCTAAAGCATATAAAAATAAGGTTCGTGTTGCACAGGCTGAATTTATGATGCAACAAAAAAAGTATGATTATAACAAACAGGTTTTTAGCACACAATTGATACAGGCACAACAGGAAGTAGAAAAGAACAATAGTCTTTTAACTTTTTATCAAACAACAGGTGTAAAACAGGCGGAGGAAATTATCAAAGCATCCTCATTGGCATACCGTGCCGGGGAGATAAGCTTTGCAGAATTATCTCAATTCCTTGCCCAGGCCATCGATATACAAAAAAATTATTTGGAAGTACTGAATGTTTACAACCAATCTGTCATTCAATATTATTACTTCATCAATCAATAAAAGAATAAATAAGTAAGATGAAAAAAAATATTATTATGCTCATAAGCATCGTATCAATTGCCATCGTTTTTATAGCCTGCACTGGTAAGGATAATTCAAAACCAATAGCAGCAGCAGAAACTCCAAAGGAAGAGGAAGCTAAACACGAAAATCCGAATGAAGCAACACTCACTACAGAGCAAATGAAAACCATTGGCATACAGTTGGGTTCTGTTGAACAAAAGCAATTGACAGCTTCTTTAAAAACAAATGGTGTTTTAAAAGTACCAAATCAAAACAGGGCAAGTATTAATTCCATCTACAGTGGCGTCATCAAATCTTTATTGGTGCAACCTGGTAATGCGGTAAAAAAAGGTCAAACCATTGCAACGATTGCCAATCCTGAATTTATACAGGTTCAAAGCGAATACCAAAGTATTAATTCTAAGATAGTTTTTGCAGAACAGGAATACAACCGGCAAAAAGAACTGCAGGAAGGAAATGCAGGCGCTTTAAAAAATCTTCAAAATGCAGAAACAGAGTTGCGAATATTAAGAAGCCGAAAAGCTTCTTTGCAACAACAAATTAGCCTGATGGGCGTAAATCCATTAGCTATATCAAATGGTAAATTAGTTTCTGTGTTATCCGTACGAAGCCCTATCAATGGTGTTGTAAGTAGTGTAACGGTGAAAATGGGTAGCTACATTGATCTGTCAACCGTTATTGCAGAAGTGGTAGACAATAGCCAGTTGCATCTTGATCTTTTTGTGTACGAAAAAGATTTGCCTAAATTAAAGAACAATCAGACAATCCATTTCACCGTAACCAATGATCCTGGAAAGGAATACGATGCACAGATATTCTCTCTTGGCTCTTCATTTGAAAATGAGAGTAAAGCAGTATCCGTTCACGCAATGGTAAAAGGCGATAAAACCGGCCTGATCGATGGGATGAACGTAACAGCGAACATCAGCCTTGATAAAGCTACCTTACCCGCAGTGCCTACAGAAGCTATCGTTAGCTACCAGGGGAAAGATTATATTTTCATTGTTGATGCTGTAAATGCCAAAGAAAATACAACCCGCTTCAAAAGAATTCCGGTTGTAAAGGGCACTTCCGAAGTTGGCTACAGTGAAATAACATTATTGGAAGAATTACCGGCCAACGCAAAGGTTGTTACGAAGGCAGCTTTTTTCATTTTGGCTAAACAGACAAATATTGGAGAAGAAGAATAATTTTGAATTACAACAATACTATTTGATCAACTTTTAAAATACACACTATGGGATTTGATCAGTACCACGAACCAGCAGGAGAATTGTCCCAGGCAACCCGGACTTTTGCCCAAATGATTACATCTTTAACGGAAGAAGCCGAAGCAATAGCCTGTTATAAACAAAGGATTTCACTGGAAAAAGACAAGGAGGCTAAGGCAATAATGGAAAATGCGCAGGAGGAAGAATTCAAACATTTTGGAATGGATCTTGAATTTTTACTTCGCAAAAAACCTACATGGCGGGCTACATTACAAGCAATACTTTTTACCAGGGGGAATATCGTTGCATCAGGAAAAAAAGCCGAGGAAAAGGCAGAGAAAAAATAATCCATATTTTGGCTATGTACAGCATATTTATAGGTAGTTTTTTATTGAGTTTATTACATGCCGTGATTCCGAACCATTGGCTACCCGTAATCGCCATTGGGAGAAAAGATAACTGGAGCTTGAATGAAGTAACCCGGGTTACCTTTATTTCTGGATTAGCGCATGCACTAAGTACGATTACAATAGGGATTATCCTGGGCTTGATGGGTTTGCAACTGGCAAATTCCATTCAGTATTTTACGCATTTTATTGCTCCCACTTTATTAATATTGTTAGGGGCATTTTTTATTTACCAGCATCACCGGCACAAGCACTTTCATTTACATAGTATTCCAAAGCCCACACTTTCAAAACGGAAAATTGTAACAGCCCTGGTAGTTGGCATGTTCTTATCTCCATGTATGGAAATTGAAGCTTATTTTTTATTAGCTGGCACAAAAGGATTTTGGGCTGTAGCTGCTATTGCTGCTATGTACCTGTTGATTTCAGTTTCAGGAATGGTTTTATTGGTAAGGCTTGCTTACAGCGGCATATTGAAATTAAACTGGCACAATCTCGAACATAAGACAGGTATCATCACCGGGTGGACTCTGGTGGTAACGGGAATTATATCATTTTTTATTTCGTAAACGAATTTTAATGGCACAGGAATGTTGCGATACAGATGAAAAGAACGAATATAAAAAGCCGGTTGTAAAGAGCAGCAACAAGGATAAAGGCACTCATGGTGAAAAAGATCATGACCATGATGGAGATGATGGACATGACCAAGGCGGGAAGGATTCAGCCGGTTGGAAAAGCCATTAGCCGTTACTGCTATCGCTTGCGATATTATTGGTTATGCTGCTGTTGGAATTTGGTTTTATGTACAAGCCCTTATTTCCGGTCGATTTAATTATTTATGTCGTGGCCTATTTGCTGGCAGGCTACAATGTTTTAGACCTGGCTTTCAGAAAGGCTAAACGATTTGATTTTTTTAATGAGTTCTTTTTAATGAGTGTGGCAACTATTGGAGCATTTACTATTGGTTCCTACAGCGAAGGCGTGGCGGTAATGGTATTTTATTCTATTGGTGAATGGTTCCAGGATTCAGCCGTTAATAAAGCGAAGCGCAGTATCAAAGCATTGTTGGATATACGGCCAGATGTAGTAAGTGTTTTTAAAAACGGAGCATTGCAGGTCGTTCATCCCAATGCAGTGTTAATGGATGAAATTATCCAGGTGAAAGCCGGAGAAAAAGTGGCATTAGATGGTGAATTGAATTCAGATGCAGGCACATTTAATACGGCTGCGCTTACGGGCGAAAGCAAACCCGATACTAAGAGAAGGGGCGAACAGGTTTTCGCTGGTATGATTAACCTTGATAAAGTAGCGGAAATAAAAGTGAAAGCCTTGTTTAAGGACAGCGAACTGAGTAAGATCCTTGAAATGGTACAGGACGCCACAACAAGAAAGTCCCGGACACAATTATTTATAAGCCGCTTCGCTAAAATTTATACGCCTATCGTTTTTGCATTGTCTGTGGCTGTTTGTTTAGTTCCTTATTTTTTTGTTGATCCTTATATTTTCCAGGTCTGGTTTTACCGGGCATTGGTATTTTTAGTGATCAGTTGTCCATGTGCGTTAGTGGTATCCATTCCATTGGGATATTTCGGCGGAATAGGACTGGCTTCAAAAAATGGCATCTTGTTCAAAGGCTCAAATTTTCTGGATATTATTACAAAAATAAATGTGGTGGTACTGGACAAAACCGGCACCCTCACAAAAGGCGTTTTCGAAGTACAGGAAGTCGTTTCAAATGAAGTTGATAAAAGCGAACTCGTTAAGGTAGCCGCGGCTATTGAAAGTAATTCTACACATCCCATTGCAAAAACGGTGGTTGCGTACGCAGGTGACCATGCGAAAAGTAAGAAAGCAGAAAACGTAGAAGAAATTTCAGGCCATGGGTTAAAAGGAATAGTTGAAGGGAAAAACGTTTTGGCGGGCAATGTAAAACTGTTGAAGAAATTCAATGTTCCATATCCGTTAGAAATTGAAAAGCTGGTTGACACTGTAGTGGTGATTGCAATTAATGAGAAATATGCCGGTTATATCACCATCGCAGATGAAGTAAAAGAAGATGCAAAACAGGCGATCGCTAAAATGCACAGCTTGAATATTCAGACTGTAATGTTATCAGGTGATAAGCAATCTGTGGTATCAAAAGTGGCGCAAAGTTTAGGAATTGATCATGCCTATGGAGATTTGTTGCCAGAAGGGAAGTTGGAGAAAGTGCAGGCTTTAAAAAATGAGGGAAAACATATTGCTTTTGTTGGCGATGGTGTAAACGACGCACCGGTTGTTGCATTGGCTGATGCAGGTATTGCGATGGGTGGCCTGGGAAGTGATGCAACGATTGAAACAGCGGATATTGTTATTCAGAATGATCAGCCATCTAAAATTGTAACTGCTATTAAAGTTGGTAAGATCACCAGGCAAATAGTTTGGCAGAATATATCGATAGCAATGCTGGTAAAAGTAATTGTATTGATATTAGGCGCCGGAGGCATAGCAAACTTATGGGAAGCTGTGATAGCGGATGTTGGGGTAGCATTATTAGCGATACTAAATGCAGTACGCATCCAACGAATTAAGCTATGACCCTCAAAACATAAAAAATCACCACTTTCATGATGCACCTTTTGTTTATGAATCTTAATGGCAGATACAGCCCGGTGTATTTGGGCACTTTGTATTTTTATGACAATCTTCAGTATCAGGACAATTTTTTGTGCAAACTACTTTTGCCTTCGCTTTTTTATTTTTCTTGCCGGTATCAGCAAATGAACCGGAGGAAATTAAGGTTAAAGCAAAAATGCCTAACAATATTTTTTTCATTGAGGTGTATTAAAATTTTAAAAAAATAGTTTCTTTCTTTTAAATAAATCTTTTTGGGGGATGCCAGCATTCAGAAAACTTTGATAGAATCCGGTTATCATTGCTCACGTAAAATTTCGTCTTCACTATTGTGATAACAGGCGAAGTTAAATCAGGCTTTACAATTGGAAGCAAATTACAAAATGGACAATTCAAAAAGGGATTACAACCCCGATTTTCACCCTTAGTCTCTTTTTTGGGAGATTGTTTGTTGCAACATGCACCTACACAACAGTTGTCTCTGACTTCATAATGTACTGCAATAGCTGGAGCGATCGTTAAAGTAATCATTCAAAAAACTCAATATAATAGCTGCCAATCTCATCACGTACAGATAAAATAAGTTTGTTCCATTAGCCTTACTTTAAATTAACTATCTACTTCCCTGGTACTAAGTTAGTAGAAAGGAAATAAAAATAAATCAAAATAAGTTTTAGAATCAATTTATCTATCGTAATTTTACGATTGAAATGGGACTTACAAAAACTGAAATATTTTCAAGCAGGCAGAACAAGCTTGCCACTATGATGAAATCGTTGGCTCATCCAGCCCGTATTGCCATCATTCAGCAGTTAATAAAGGCCAATGCGTGTATTTGTGGTGACCTGGTTGATGAACTCGGCCTTGCGCAGGCAACAATTTCACAACACCTTAAAGAATTAAAAAATGCAGGCCTTATAAAAGGGACAATAGAAGGAACAAGTGTTTGTTACTGCATTGATGAAAAAGTATGGAAACAATGCCAAAAAGAAATAACAGCGTTTTTTGTTGCTTTCGAATCGAAAGATAATTGTTGTTGATTTTTTTTGGATTAATCTATCGCAATATTACAATTAATTAAACCGACATATCATGCCTACGGAAATTGAACTTAAAGAGATAGTAAAGCAGAAATACAGTGAAATTGCTTTGCAGGATAAAGAAAAAGGGCAATCCTCCTGCTGTGGCGCTGGCGGTTGCTCTACCGAAGTTTACAACATCATGAGTGATGATTACTCACATCTGCCAGGTTATAGCCCGGATGCTGATTTGGGCTTAGGCTGCGGTTTGCCGACGCAATTTGCAAAAATTAAAAAAGGCGACACAGTTGTAGACTTAGGAAGTGATGCCGGCAACGATTGCTTTATTGCGAGGGCTGAGGCCGGGATGGAAGGAAAAGTAATTGGTATAGATTTTACAACCGCAATGATTGATAAGGCACGGGCCAACGCCGAAAAATTAGCATTCAATAACGTGGAGTTTCGCCAGGGTGACATTGAGCATATACCCCTTACAGATAATACGGCAGATGTAGTGGTAAGCAACTGTGTACTAAACCTTGTACCCAATAAGGATGCTGTTTTCAATGAAATATTCCGTGTCCTAAAACCCGGAGGACATTTCTGTATTTCCGATATCGTATTAGCAGGAAGTCTCCCGGAATCTTTGCGTAAAGATGCAGAAATGTATGCAGGTTGCGTTTCGGGTGCAATACAAAAAGATGTTTACCTCGAATTGGTGAAAGCAAATGGTTTTGACAATATTACCATCCAAAAGGAAAAACCAATTATTATCCCTGATGACATCCTGAAAAAATACCTTAATGAAGAACAATTACACAATTTTAAATCAGGTAACACAGGAATATTCAGCATTACGGTATACGCCGAAAAGCCAAATAATAAAATGAAAATAACAATTCTTGATCCTGCCATGTGCTGCAGTACGGGAGTATGTGGTGCTGATATAGATGACAAACTGGTGGAAACTGCGGCCAATGTAAAATGGCTCAGATCATTGGGCTATGATGTTCAAAGACATAATATATCTAACGATGCTGTCGCTTTTAAAAATTATCCACTTGCCATCGAAAAATTGCAAAAAGAAGGGGCTAATTCGCTCCCGTATATTTTAATTAACAATGAAATTGTAATGCACGGTCAATATCCGGGAAAGAACGAATGGGAATCATGGATACAGAAGGAGAATGAAAAGCAAGCCGGCAACCAGAAATTAAAGAACAATGAAAATAATCAACATACTTCCTCGTCCGGTTGTTGTGCCGGTCCTCGTTGTTGCTAAACCTACTGCGCATCAAATTAAATAACCGTTCAAATGCTTACAACAACTCCCTATTTGTTTTTTACCGGTAAAGGCGGTGTAGGCAAAACATCGCTCGCTTGCGCCACCGGTATTCAATTGGCTGAGGAAGGAAATACCGTACTAATTGTAAGTACAGACCCTGCTTCCAATCTTGAAGATGTTTTAGAAAGCAAGGTCACCGAAGAAATTAACCAGGTTAGTGCTGTCAAAAATTTGTATGCTATAAACATCAATCCTGAAGTGTCTGCACAACAATACAGGGAAAGGGTAACTGGTCCGTTAAAAGATATTTTGCCTGAAGCAGAAATAAAGAAAATGAAAGAAGAACTTTCGGGGGCATGTACAACAGAAGTTGCTGCCTTTGATGAATTCGCCCGGTTTATTTCTGGTGAATACGAATCCATAAAATTTGATGTGATCATTTTTGATACAGCTCCAACCGGGCACACGTTAAGATTGCTTGAATTACCGGCAGCCTGGTCTGAATTTACTGAGGTAAACCCGGATGGCGCTTCCTGCCTCGGTCCTTCTTCTGCCCTTAAAAGCAGTCAGGCCCGTTATAAAAAAGTAGTTGAACGCCTTAGGGATAAAGAACAAACTACCTTTTATCTCGTGTCAGGAGCAGAACGGTCATCCTTAAAAGAAGCATCCCGTACCAGTGATGAATTAAATGAATTGGGCATGAGCAACCAACGCTTATACATAAATGGCGTATTCAAGGCCATTGGCCAAAGCGACCATTTTGCTTTACACATACAAAAATTGGCAGAAGAACAGCTTGCTGCCATTCCTGAAAATCTGAAAAAATTGCCGGTAAATAATTTTCCGTTGCTGCCTTATAATGTTTTGGGTATTCAAAAACTGAAATCGTTATTTCATATAGACATGCAGCGGCAAATTACTGAAAAGCATTTGGGGCAGGAAACAGAGATGACCCACCAACTCAAAGACCTGGATGATCTGGTAAATGAAATTTCAGCGGATCAAAAAAACGGGTTAATAATGACAATGGGTAAAGGTGGCGTTGGTAAAACCCTTGCAGCTACCAGCATTGCCGTGTTGCTTGCTAATAAAGGTTTTGATGTACTTCTTACTACCACCGATCCGGCAGCGCATGTCCGGGATTTCATCAATCAACTCTCAGAAATTCCAGGCAATTTATCCATTGACCGCATTGACCCAAAGATAGAAACGCAGCGATACACGGATAAGGAGATGGCCCAAAAAGCTGGGAAACTGGATTCAGCGGGTAAAAAAATGTTGCTGGAAGATTTAAAATCACCCTGCACGGAAGAAGTAGCTGTCTTTCATGCTTTTTCTAAA
>JACMPR010000245.1 GCA_014377385.1 Ferruginibacter sp.
CGCCGTTTACCTTGTAGTCTTCAAGTTTAACAGTAAACGCTGCAGTCGCATTGATCGCGTTTTCTTTTATTATAATGGTGGATATGGTTTTTACAGGTATGGTTTCCCCGTGCATGGTAAGACTGCCTTCCAGGTTTGCAGTGTAGGTACCATCCTTTTCGAAATTAATTGCTTCCAGGTTGGTGATGGTACCTTTGAAAGTAGCAGTGGAGTACTTACCAGAATTCATCCATTGTTCGCCATTAAAATGTTCCTGCATCATAGGATTGCTGAAAGAAAAGTTTTTGATAATAGTTTCAAATGCAAGTGTGCCCTTTTTAGTATCAAGCGAAGCAACGGCTGTTTTATTTTCTGCCTTTGGCAAAGCATCTTTTTCAGTAGTTGCATCGAATTTGATTGTTGCGGACGTAGTTATTTTTTTTTGAGCAAATAATGTACCTGCTGTTAGGGCAAGGACTAATACAAGAATTGTTTTTTTCATTTTAATAGTTATTTTAATGGTGAATGTTATGCGATTTTATTTAGCTATTACACATCTTTTGAAGGTAATATATTCTGTTTCCAGGATAGTACTGTAAGCGCCACCGCTACAGGATCCTTTTATTGAAACAACGTCTCCGGCTTTAATTTTTCTCGCCTCATCCTGGTTTCCCTTTTGAAAGGCAAAAATGATGTAGGAACCGGTAGCTGCCTTCACCATTTTAAGGTTGACAGTGCTGTCGGCTGTTTCTGTTTCAGAAATTGTGCCATTTACCGTAACGATCTTTTCGGTGTATTTAACATTTGCTAAGCTATCACCTGCTTCAAACTCATGAATAAAGTCCATAGCCGTGACGACGTAAGCAGATTTTCTTTCTGATGTATCCGTAAACCTTTCCGTGAAAATATACCAAACCAGCGCTGAACCTACTACAAGCAGCAGAAAACCTGCTATCAATATTTTTTTTAGCCAACCATATGCTCCATTAATATTTGAGGCCATAATTATTTTTTGTGTTCAAGCTATACGACGTTCCGGCAGACAAATATACAATGTTTAAACATTGAGAATTCATGATTGGAAAAATTTATCGATTTAAGCGGAGGTTTAACATTGATAAATATCATTACTTGCTAAGTTGAAGCGTATTGTGGTAACTTCATGCGATCAATATAAACAGCCTTAATGATAATGTTTATGACCCCGGTTTATAACATCTTCCGAAAAATTTCACTGACCTGCATGGCTTGCATTCTTACTTGTTCCTTAACTGCACAAATCCGCGACAGCATTAGCTACCCCGTGGTTATACAGTTCAATAGTGAATGTTGTGGCGTTCCTTCAGATACACCACTGAAAAATTATGTGAAAGCTTTTAGGAAAAAATACAAAATAAAAAAGATCACGGCGCTGCACGTTGGTCCAATGGGAAAAGAAGGTGAGTACTGGCTGGCATTTTCCTTTAAAGAATTAAGCAGGAAACAAGCCGCTGTGTTTACCCGGGGATTAAAGCTTATTACGGCAAAATTAAAAGACCGGGGATCTGCGACGCTGGTGGAGAACACTGCAATAGTTCACAGTGATTTACCGGTTAGAGCACTACCTGAAAGAGTAAACCTGTAAACAAATTATTAGTGGCATAACTTATTTGGATCCTCCGGGGCAAATTCACATAAAAAACATCATTCTTCTTCATGTAATATTTCGATAGACTTTTCATCCGTGATACTTACTGACGGAACGCCGTTAAAATTGGCTATTTTGCCTGTTACACAAATTGTTTTTCCTGCAAGGTATTTTTCCGGTTGATAACTGAAATTAGCAACGTTGTCTTTGAAAATAGAGATGCTAAAGATTTGATTTGGGAATTTCTTATCAAGGTTAATAAAGATGTTTCCTTTGGAAGAAAGTTTTGTACTGACTACAGTGCCGCAGACTTTAATATTTTCGTTCTTGCCCATATAGTACCTGGCCTGCACTGTATTAAATGTATTGCGGGGAAGGCTATCCGCTTTTAAAGGAAGCGCATCTCCTAATTCCCGCTCTCCTACCCATTTATTACTGTCGAAACTGGCTTCAAGTTTATTCTCAAGTTCATCGGGCAGTGATGTAAAAAAATCAATCCCAGTAACCGTTTCCACACTGTCTATAGTGCATGCATAAGCCAACACCGGGTACTCACATTCTTTATTGGGCATAAGAAATCCAATTGCTCTTTGGTTGGTAAGGTCGAGTACTACTTTAAAATATTGTTCCGGGATGCTAACTTTATTTATTCCACGTTCAATCTTTTTTAGCCCCGGTTTAAGAACACCGCCAGCAACCACGTACAACTGCGTATTGTTTCGAACTACATACTGCCTTATTGCATCTTCCAGTTCGGCCCAACGGCCACGGTTCAGTTGCGCAACCTGCGGTGACATGTTGGAATAAAGATAACTTTCGGACAAAGCTTTTTTTGAATAGCGAAAATCTGCAGATGGCGCCAGGTGGCCCCTGTCATAACCAAATGCATCATATTTAAATGTACTATCGGGTTGGTATATGCGCAAAAAATAATCAGCTTCAGTAGCGGAACCGGTTTTAATCTTTGCATCAGGCCTAAAATCGTTGCTGCGGCCTTCATTTCCCCGAACTACATCTGGTAAAATAATATGAGCCACCCATTTTGCCTGCTCATATGGTTCTGCATACACCAATGCATACGCCAAGTGGTACACCACTTCTTCACCAGGATTTAATTTCGGCAAACCTGTTTTCTCCAGGTCTTCATGTAACTTCTGAAATTTCAGGTCTTCTATCTTTAGCAAAAGGCTGTCTCTCTTTTTGTTCAACTGATCTGCCTCTGTTTCTGCTTTATTGATCTGCACAGAAATATTTTGTGCCGGGGAAAAAAATGGAAAGATTATAAAAAGAAAAAAAAATCGCATGTATTATTTTTAATCAGTGAATTCAAAATAAGAGGAATTTCGGTCAATAAAAATAGTTATTTTAATGATAGGTTTTTCATAAGACCTGATGGCATGGCCCTAAAAGATTTATTTCATTGAAACCCTCAAAACAACGGCAACAGGCGATTTTGGAAGTTCCCCGTGACTTGTAATCTATCTCTTTCTTATCTTTCTAAAATAACAAAGCTGCACTTTATCATGCAGCTTTGACCTTCAATATTATTTATTCAGCGATAGTTCATTCAAATATCTTTCCAAAAAACTCATTCATATCCTTCCATGAAGCCGAATCAGCCGCTGCATTGTAGGCGATAGGAATTTTAAATTTTTCTCCCATTGCAGTTGCATTTGGATTTGTAAAGGCATGTGTGGCACCAGCGTAAGATTTAAAAGTGTAAACTGCCCCAATGGAGTCCATCTGCTTTTTAAATAAGGTAACTTCTTCGGCTTTTACGAACTGGTCATCTGCGCCGTGACATATCAGCATTGGCGCCTTCAACAAATTTTTGTCTGCTGGAACTCCGACCAGGTTTCCATGAAAACTTACGATTCCTTTAAAATTTTCGCCCAGCTTTGCAAGATTAATTACCTGTGCCCCACCAAAACAATATCCAATAGCAGCAACCTGGTTAGTATCAGCTACCGCAAATGTTTTAATCTTTGCCAGCGCTGCATCAAATCTTTTCTTCGCCATTTGTGGATTCTGGTAGAAAGGACCAGCTAATTTTCCTGCTAATTCCGGGTTATCTGCGGTAGTGCCGTTGCCGTACATATCCACCGCAATCGCTAAATACCCAAGGGATGCCAGGGCCCTGGCACGGGATTTTGCATAATCATTCAATCCCCACCACTCATGAACGATCAACACTACCGGGCGCTTCTTGTCCGTGGCGGAATCATATGCAACAAAACCAATCATATCAGTGCTATCCGCAGCATATTTTACCGCTTCTTCCTTTATCGCCGGTTTTTTCATTTCTTTGGTTTCTGTTTCTGATAATGCTGTTTTCCCGCTATTGCCATTACATGCAGCCAGCGATATGAATACAGTTAGTGCTAAAACATAAAAATACCTGTTAATTTTCATCATTATTTTTTTTATAAAATTAGGAAAGAGTTAGGAATTTTAAATTTCGAATTGTAAAGATGTCCGCAAACCCGGCAGTTTCCGCAATTGGAAGACGGCTCAGGTGAGTTCCTACATGTGCTGTTTAAAAAATTAAAATCAGGCAGCATTGCGTATTGTTAGTTTATGGTTGAAGATTGAGATTCATCAGTTGAGCATATCGAAAATATCTTTGTATTCATTCCAGAATTTATCCAATGCTATGATCCTTATTTTGAGAAATGTGATGATGGTTGGCCAGTCATTTTCATTGTGTATGTTTACATTTTCCAATTTTGTGTAAATGCGGGTCGTGGTATCTTCAGCTGTCGTTCCATCTGAGAGAACCCAATTCCACTTTTCCCCGAGCGACGCTTCCAGGGGGTTTTTGAAAGTTTTAAAATGATTGAAATAAAGTTCCTCGGTTGCTATGTCCTTTGCTGCAATTTCAATCGATATACTTGCATCCATCTCTCCGGCATCCATTTTAAATTGTATGAATTTTACGCCGGTGCGGTAGTTAATCCAGGTTATCTTCTCTCCCGTAGAAGAAGGAATCGGGGACATATATTTTCCAAAGCTGATCCAAAATTTTTGACGAACCTGCGATGTTTGTTGTTTTGTGAACATAGAATAGATTATTTTATCAATACTTGCAGGGACTATTCGAAAATTGAAGGCTTTTATTTCTGCAACCTTCAACATTGTTCCCTGGCAAAACCACCCGGCGAAATCATGTTGATGGCCTGCCAAATCTAAAAGTAGGATAAATGTCTATGTTATTTACAGCGTAGCTCAATTAATTTGGCCTCACAAAATCAGGCCGGCTAACAATAGTACTGTTGTACCTGAATTTCAGGTTTAACTTAAATGCTACTTTAAACCTGTTCATTACAGAAGTGATTTCACCCGGGAAATAATATCCCCGAAGCTCCACGGTTCCTAAAACAAGGTTTTCGTTTCTTGTTCGTATTCCTGCACCTATTGCCGGGTAGACTTTATTCTGGTTTGATGGAATGTTTACATGATCAAGAAAGGCGCATTCCGCGAATATTATTGGGGCAAAACGAAATCCAAGGAACCTGCGGAGGTTGAAAAAAACGGATTCCAATTTAACTGTTGCCCTTGAACTGGCCTCTAAGTTATTCATTGAATCCGATCTGAAATACTGAAGGCCGTAATCACTTTGCAGCTTGAGCGGCTCACTTAAATTCCGGTTAAAAAGTCTCGCATATGAAATAAAAATAAAATTTCTATTGAACCACTTTTTGCTTATTTGCCTAAGTTTGGTAAAATGTTCAACACCCATTAGAAGACTGATGTCCTCAAATGATTTAGCCCCCTTGTAAGCGCCTGCTTTAATTGTATATGAACTAAAAAAACCTTTTTTAGAATAACTGCTTGCGTCGAATTCCGCGCTGTAATAACCACGCAGGCGGTCCTGTACGTTTGTCCACCCGGCTGTAACCGTTGCATTGATTCCAATGGGCACATCTTCATTTATTCCGAACCCATATATAAAATTTGTAAGGTAAAAGTTTTGTTTGTAGAGTGTGTATGAAAAAAGCAATCCATTTTGATTGGTATAATTATAATTAAAACTGTCTTTAAAAATGGTGGGTATTTTATCAAAATAATTATAGAATGCACGGCCTGCTACAAAATGGCGCAGGCGTTTTTCAGAATCGGTTTGCCGATTTTTTCCCCAACCAATATTATAACCGCCCCAGAGATCGATGTTATTATAAGCGTACTGTGCAGTGCTGCGGTAGGTTGCTTCGTCGAGATAGCTGTTAGTGGTTTGGTTATGAGACACAGCAAAGGCGCCCGTCCATTCCGTATAACGGTTTACCAATGGTTTCTCTATCCGGCCATAAAAAGTAGTTTCTTCAAGCCTGTTGTTATAGATAGCATTTTTAAAATTTTTAAATCCAACAGTGCCGGTTAAGAAACTTCCTTTAATATTACGTTCCAGGAATTCAGCGCCATAGCCGAAGCCCGGACTTCGGTCTTTGTCATACATCCCGCTAACAGTCAGCCTTGCGCCTGAACCAGAAAAATTCTCTTCCCTTACCTCGGATCTGACCCTTTTTGGACTGCTGGCATTAAAACTTCCTCCAATAGAAAACACATCTCTTGTTAAAACGATAATATCAACTGAATCTGACATAACGGATTTGTAAACAACAATCGCCGCATCCCGGAGATAGGGCTGGTTTCTTAAAAAACGTTCGTTATCGGCTATCAACAAAGGCAGGAGTACATCGCCCTGTTTAAAAAAAAGATTTTTCCGTATAGTGTTGCTCCGGCTGTCGCGGTGAAATTTATCTGCTATCCTGACAGCGAGGTTACGCCTGATTTCTGTTGTATCGTTAAGGTTCTGGTTGAAGCCTACGGGAACTACTTCAATAAACCGGATAATCTTACCAGCGTATTTTTTGAATGGGTCGACAGATTTTACAGGTGGCCCTGATACAGGAGTGCCGCGGGCAATGCTTCTACCCAGTTTACCAAGAAGGCCTTTTTGTTTTGCGAGAAAAAAAGTGTCTGCGATAACAGTGCTATCCTTTTGTGCATAGGCAACAGGGCCAAATATTAAAATTGATATAAATAAAAATAAAAATTTATGCATCCGAAATGAAATAAAATAAACGTTCTATGTAAATTTTCAAACCAGGGTTATATTCCCTTAAGATTAAAATTAAATTTACAGGTAATAAAAAATTTATCTGCAATATAAATCTTTCAAAAATGTGTAGTAAGTGTTAAAAAAGAGAGATTGTATATTATTCCAATTTTAATAACTTTTATTTATTTGGTTTGAGGTCTATTTGAAACGTTAATACTTTAGAAATTATTAATAAATATTTTTCGCCCGAACTATTGATGCCTACCTTTGCGCCGCAAAACAGTTCTACTCCGTTAGAAATCAGTTTATAAACTCCTGTTTGCTTAACGTATCCCCGCAAAACACAGCCACAGCCAGACTTAGAGAGGATCCTTGATGAATATTAAAATTAGAATTATGAAAACAAACACTATCTCAAATGTTACCCCCATTAGCAAAAATGAAATGGAAGCACTCTTAAAGGAAACTAAAGAAACCATTGCGACAGGAATCTTAAAAAATGTTTCAAAAAAACAGACATTCGGTGTAATAGATCTGTGGCGCATGCAAAAGAAGCACAAAACACTGGGCAGTTCTACTAAGTGGTAATTAAAAAATTCAGTTTTAATTTTTGATATGTCGAAAAAGCTGACTGTGTTACATTGACCTGTCAGCTTTTTCAGCAATCAAATTCAAATTGTCACAACATTTAAACCTCTTCCTCCTTACCCATGGCCGCATTTTTCATTCTCATTGAAACTATGGGGCCCAGGTATTTTTCTATACCATGTTCTATCCAATAAATAAGCGGTGTAAGAATAATGGCAACGGTAAACTTATAAGCATAATTTACCATTCCTATTGCCAGTACTTTTTGAAAACTCCAACCCTTACCAATTTTAAAGGCGATAAATAAAACTATAAAACTATCCACAATTTGCGATACAAGTGTAGAACCAGTTGCCCTTAACCAGATTTTTTTGTTACCAGTGATTTTTTTTATTTTATGAAAAACGGTCACGTCCACAATCTGGCTTACAAGGAAGGCTGTAATACTTCCGGCTATGATCCACATTCCCTGGCCGAAAATGGAATTAAATGCTTTTGACATATCAGGAACTCCATCTTTTACACCGGTGCCATACCAGAAATCTGCCGGTGGTACAGACATTGCCATATAAAACATTAGAAATGCATAAAGAATCAGCGCAACGGCTATGAAAGATATGCGACGCACTGCTTTGGGCCCATAATATTCATTTACGATGTCGGTAATAACAAATTCCAATGGCCACAACAATACCCCACATGTAAGGCTAAGCGCCAGGCCCGATTCTCCAAACAAAGAAAAATTAAAAGGCTTTGTTCCAAATAATTTTTCCAGGGAAAATATCTTTGTGCCAATACATTCTGCTATCAATGCATTGGCAACAAAAAAAACAGCTATAAGCACAAAAAGCTTAGTAGGCTTGTCTTTTAAAATATGCTGTACCATTTTAAATTTTTATGTTAAAAAGAAAAAAAAGTAAACCTGGAAAGGAAATATCAGTACGTTCATCAATACAATCCAACGGGGAATTAGTTGCATTCTTTTAGCGAGCTTCCGGTAAATACATGAAAATAAAAAAGCCGCATTTAAAAATATTGCTCCGTAGCCAAGTATTACAAGCGTTGCTTCCAGCGGTTGAAATTTTATTGCTCCGTTAAAATTGCCTGATGTTCTCCTGCTAATCTCTACCCAGCGCAACAGGACAGCAATAATGAAACAAAAATTGCAAATGACGGTTACCCGGGAAAAAAAGCGCATTAGATGATTTTTTTTCTAAGTGAAAATTAAATTTTCTCCAGCTTTCAAGCTCCGGATTTTACATACTAACTACCGGGCATAAGCACTGGCTATTTAAATTTATATTAATCCTGCTACTTCATTGAAAGTAATAGCCAGGCATTCATAATTCACAGTTTGCAACTCCTCGTTCCCGCCTGCTACCCATTTTTTCCAGCCAACATCGGCACAAAAGAAAAATTATTAAATGATTCTTCTAATGTACTCCCATCAATGTTCTTTGTAATGCGTAGCATCCGTTGTTGTTCCCCCTCGTTTACCGGGATGATCATTTTACCGCCCGGTTTTAACTGGTCTATTAATTTAGGTGGAATAAAAGGTGCCGCCGCCGTTATGATCACTTTATCAAAAGGTGCGTAGGTTGGTAATCCTTCAAAACCATCCCCGTAAAAAAATTTAAGATTTGAATACTGCGACTTGAAAATATATTCTTTTGTTTTTTCGAAAAGTTTTTTTTGACGTTCAATGGTATAAACTTTGGCGCCCATTTCAGCGAGAACAGATGCCTGGTAAATACTCCCGGTACCAATTTCTAAAATCTTATCCTGCGGCTTTACCTGTAATAACTGTGATTGGTACGCCACTGTGTAAGGTTGCGAAATGGTCTGCCCTTCAGCAATAGGAAACGCCCTGTCTTCGTAGGCAATATTATCAAGCGCCGTATCTAAAAAAAAATGCCGTGGTATATTATTCATGGCACTTAAAACATTTTCATCTGTTATTCCTTTTTCACGAAGGATATCCATTAGTTTTTTCCGAAGTCCCTTGTGCCGGTACGAATCATCAAATTTTCTCATAGCGCTATTTGCTGTCAGTTAGTTAGTTGGTGCAAGTTAAAAAAAATGCCGGGTTGTTTGCCCGGCGTTTTTATAAACATGATTATTACATGATAATAAATGGTCTATTCAACATTTCCCGGGAATCGTAATGACCTGGTACGGTTTCTCCTGTTACCGGAATTCCCTTTTGTAGTAAACGGAGCCGAATTCATTTTCATTCACTTGCCTGGAAGCTATTACTTCTCCAACCCCATCTCCTGTTCAATTCTACTGATCTTTATATCAAGTTCCTTTTCAACCGCGTCAAAGTCAGCCGGATTGTTCAATGGCGTATTTACGCTAAAATAAAATTTGATCTTGGGTTCTGTCCCACTTGGCCTGGCAGAAATTTTTGTTCCATCACCCAACACAAACTGGAGCACGTCGCTTTTGGGAAGGTCAATCTTCCAGGTTGTTTCGGTAGTAAAATTTTTACCCAGCTGTAAATCATAGTCCAGCAACTCATTTACGGCTGCGCCATCAATCGTTTTTGGTGGATTATTGCGGTATTCCTGCATCATCGCTTTAATTTCTGCTGCTCCGTTCATTCCTTTTTTGGTAATACTTACCAGGCTTTCTTTGTAAAAGCCGTACTGTACATACAGGTCAAGTAATTTATCAAACAAACTACGTCCTTTATTCTTTTCATATGCCGCCATTTCGCAGATCATGGCAACGGCACTCACTGCATCTTTGTCGCGAATCTCATCCCCGATCATCAATCCAAAACTTTCTTCACCACCAATGATATAATTTTCTTTGCCTTCTTTTTCTTTAATAAGAGAAGCGATCCATTTGAAGCCCGTCAGCACATTGTAACATTTAACGTCACTTGCTTTTGCAATGGCATCTATCATATCCGTGGTAACAATTGTTTTTATCACCATGTCGTTCGGCGCTGCAATACCTTTAGCTTTCCTGGCTTCTATCATGTAATTGAATGCAAGCATGGCTGTTTGATTACCATTCATCAATATCCATTTGCCTTTGTTATTTTTAACGCCAATGCCTACCCTGTCGGAATCAGGATCTGTGCCCAGTAAAATATCTGCATCCAATGCTTCTGCCTGTTGAAGGCCAATGCTCATTGTTTCCCTTTCCTCGGGATTGGGGTAGATGACTGTAGGAAAATTGCCATCGGGTGTGCTTTGTTCTTTCACGATATGAACATTGGTAAAACCGTAGCGGCTAAGCGCTTGCGGTACCAGCATAATACCCGTACCATGAATGGGTGTGTACACAATTTTAAGGTCATGTTGTTTCTTGCAAACCTCCGGATAAATGCTGAGGCGCTGTACCATGTCTAAATAAAGCTCATCTATCTCTTTGCCGATGATGGTAATATTCTTTCCGCCTCCTTCCCATTTAACATCATCTACGGATGCAATTTTTTCTACTTCATTAATCACATTCTTATCATGCGGTGGCACCATTTGTGCACCATCATCCCAATAGGCTTTGTAACCGTTGTATTCTTTTGGATTGTGGCTGGCGGTGCACACCACTCCCCCATGACACTTAAAATGTCTTATCGCAAAACTAAGTTCGGGCGTTGGGCGCAATGCTTCAAACAGGTAAACCTGTATGTCGTTTGCCGCAAACACATTGGCGGTAATATCTGCAAACTCCGGGCTGTTGTTTCTGCAGTCGTGTGCAATGGCAACCCGCACTTCGCTACCAAAACATTTTTTAAGATAATTGGCATAACCCTGGGTAGCCATTCCTACGGTATATTTATTCATGCGGTTGGTACCAATGCCCATGACACCACGAAGCCCTCCGGTGCCAAATTCAAGATTCTTATAAAAAGCGTCAGCCAAATCTTCCGGATTTTCCGACTGCAATTTCCTGATCTCTTCTTTCGTGGCTTCATCGTAATTTCCTTTAAGCCATTTGTTTATTTTTTCCTCAATATTCTTTTCCATGACAATATGTTTAACATCTTCAAAAATATATTATTCGTAACTGATTAAGCGTATTTACTGCTATTTTTGTTTTTTATGAGTCCAGCTTTACAACATTATTCAACTTCGGTGGCGTCGCACTCTTGTACAAAGAAAGCTATACTGAGCTTTTTATTGGTACCATTTTTATTTTGCTTCGGAATTGCACAGGATACTACACAAATAAGTAACATCAAGGGAGATACCGCAGTTAAAATAAATCGAGGCTTGGTTTCATTGAACACCGGTTCACAACCTTTTTATCCTTTCAATAAAAAACGCGTAAAACTAATCACCGCTGCAAATGTGGTTGGTTATGGGGGTGTGATGGTTGGCCTGTATGCCACCTGGTATAAAAATTATCCGCAAAGCAAATTTCATGTATTCAATGATTTACGGGAATGGAAACAGTTAGATAAAATGGGCCATGCTTACAGTGCTTATGCAGCCGGAAAGGCCAGCATGGAATTATGGCGCTGGACGGGCATGGAAAGGAAAAAGCGTATCTGGATTGGTGGCATGAGCGGCGCTGTATATCAAACGGTGATAGAGGTACTGGATGGATTCAGCAGCGAATGGGGCTGGAGCTGGGGCGATATTGGCGCTAATTTTATTGGCAGCGGGTTATTGATAGCACAGGAGCTCGCGTGGAATGAACAGCGCATCCAGTTCAAATGGTCGTTTCACCGTAAAAGTTATATCGATGGCTCTTTAAATATCAGGAGCGACAATGTTTTTGGCAAAACAACGCCCGAACGTTTTTTGAAAGATTACAACGGCCAAACCTATTGGTTAAGTACCAACCTGCGGTCATTTTTCCCCCATTCCAAATTACCCCAATGGCTACAGGTGTCGGTGGGTACAGGAGTAGAAGGACTATTTGGAGCCAATGAGAATATAGATAAAGATAAGGATGGCAACATTAAATTTTACAGGCCCGACATCAAACGTTACAGGCAATGGTACCTTGCACCGGATATAGATCTAACCAGGATCAAAACCAGTAAGAAGGGAATTAAAGTTGCACTCATGATTCTTAACATCCTTAAGTTCCCCACCCCATCACTCGAATATTCCAATGGAAATGTGAAATTTAACTGGTTTCATTTTTGATTTGCTTACCCGGATTATTCTCATAAAGATTACTAATAATACTATTAAGCTTTTTTGAAAATTATGATGCTCGAAAAAAAGAAAAAACCTGAAAAAACCGCTGCAACACAAAAAACGGCCATCAGCATCCTTAGCGTAACCATTATTGTATTTTTTTATTTCGCCATTATGATTTTGCTGAGTAAACTAAAATATGACACCGGGCTGGCTGCTGTATTAAAAGAAATGCTTACCATTCCTGCGCTGGCGATACTTGGTATCTCTTTTATTATTTCGCTTGTCCATTTTATAAAAACGAATTTTATGATCAACAGCCTCGCTTTTTATGCGTTGATCATTCAGTTAGTAACGGTGGGGCTGATTGTGTATATTGCCTGAGAAGAAGCAACGTTGTAGAGCGGGGTTTTTGAAACGGGCATCTTATTTAATACCAATTAGTCATCATCCTGGAAGGAAAACATCCTCTCTTAAAAATGAGATTGGAATACCCCAATTAATAAGAGATAACAAAATCCTTTTTAGGAGGCTGAGGAACTAGTTTGTGAAGTCCTATTGAAAAAATGTGCTCTATAGAATTCTTAAGTTTATTAAAATTATTAGGTTTGCAGATATAATAACTTGCCCCAAATTCATACGTTTTGTCAATGGACTCTTCCTGGCAGGAGGTTGAATAAACTACCACGGGAATATGTTTAAACTTATCTTTTTGCCTGATTTCCTTTAAACATTCAAAGCCATTTTTTTTTGGCATATTGAGATCCAGGAAAATTATTGCAAGATTTATTTGGGGTTGTTCACTGAGAATATTCATCAGGTCTTCCCCGTCTGTAGCAGTTGTGATTTCAGTCTCCCGGTCGATTTCCTTCAGCGCTTCTTCAAAAAGCATTCGATCGTCAGCATCGTCATCGGCAAGCATGACTAAATTTGGCAGCGGGGTATTTTGGGACATCCGCAAAAATAACTGTATTGAGTGCATAATCCCAAATAAGTAGTGTATTTACAGGGATATTTGACAAAAGTATGATACATAGAAGTTACGCCCTGATTGGGGAAAGCGATTGCACATTAAACAAAAATATCCTATCTCAGGTTTTATCGCATCCAGGCACCCATTATTTCACCATCTGTTACTTCTACAATAATATTTTCCTGCAATGTTGTAGACACAGATAATCCAACATAATCTACGGCTATTGGAAATTTCTTATGGGTTCGTTCTACAAGGGCGAGTGTTTGTACTTGTCGCGGCAGTTGCTTTAAAAGTGGTTTTAATGCGTACAACATAGTCCGCCCGCTATTTGCAACATCATCTATCAATAATATCAGCTTATCGTTGAAATCAATTTCGCGGCTCAGGGTAATCTCACCCGGTTTTTTTTTGTCCATCGAAAGATCAATCAACAGGATATCGCCGTTAAAAACAGGCTGTAAATATTCCTGTATTTTGTTTGCTATAAAAATCCCGTTTTCTTTTATCCCGATAAGAATAAGTTCATTTGCTTCGTGGTTTCTTTCGGCTACCTCCAGGGCCATGCGTCGTAATTTCTTATCAGCGGTTATCTTATCAAGGATCATGTGATTGTGATGTTTATTTAAATATCATTAATTATCATAAAGCCTCTGCAGGCATTTGTATTGATTTCAAAATTATTCAATCTATTATATTAAATATTAAATACTTTACTGCCGCCTCCCTAATTTTGCTATATGCATTATATACCACAGTTTGCTTTTGTAGTATTGGTGGGTTTTTCCATCTGGCTTTTTTCTAAAAACATTTTGCGGATCAGGCGTAACATCTTGCTTGGAAGGGAGGAGGATCTGAAGGATAAGGCCGGCCTGCGGTGGAAAAATCTACTACTGCTCGCTTTTGGACAGAAGAAAATGTTTCGTAATCCGCTGGTGGCGGTAATGCATTTTATTATTTATGCTGGTTTTATCATAATAAACATAGAAGTGCTTGAGATTGTACTCGATGGTTTACTGGGCACCCACCGGTTATTCCTGGGGAGCCTCGGCATATTTTATACCTTCCTTATTAATGTTTTTGAATGGCTTGCATTGGGTGTACTTTTAGTATGTGTTGTTTTCCTGGCCAGGAGAAACATCCTGAAGCTAAAACGCTTTATGAGCAATGATTTGAGAGGTTGGCCAAGAACGGATGCTAACTTTATCCTCATTATAGAGATCATATTAATGAGTTTATTTCTGCTGATGAATGCAACCGACCGGGCTTTACAGTTGCAGGGAAATGAACACTATCATGAAACAGGGGACTTTGTTATATCAGGTTTCATAGCACCACTTTTCTCAAATTTTTCTCCGGCACAATTGATTTCCTTTGAGAGAACCTGCTGGTGGCTGCACATCACAGGTATCTTTGCATTTCTAAATTACCTGCCATACAGCAAACACCTGCATATCATGTTAGCATTTCCAAATGCTTATTATGCCCGATTGGAACCCAACGGCAAAATGGACAATATGGAAAATGTGCAAAACGAAGTAAAATATATGATGCAACCCGAACTGGCACCCACCGGGGAAAGTGCAGCAATGAAATTTGGGGCTAAAGATGTGATGGACCTGAGCTGGAAAAATTTATTAGATGCTTACAGTTGTACAGAATGTGGGCGCTGTTCTGCAGCATGTCCGGCCACCATTACAGGTAAATTATTAAGTCCCCGGAAAATAATGATGGATACGCGTGACAGGCTGACTGAAGTAGGAAAAAATATCACCGCCAACGGCGTTTTTAAAGAGGATGGCAAAACATTGCTGAACAATTACATCACTGTTGAGGAACTGCGTGCCTGCACTACCTGCAACGCCTGTGTGCAGGAATGCCCGGTCAGCATCAACCCACTCGACATCATCCTGGAACTGCGCCGCAGCCTGATCATGGAGGATAGCAATGCTCCACAGGAATGGAATGGTATGTTCAGTAACATTGAAAACAATTTCGCTCCCTGGAAATTAAGTCCCGGTGATAGGGATAAATGGGCGCAGGAGATGGAGTGATATTTTAATTTGATACGGGATGATTTTAATACGGGTTGGTATATGGGTAAAATTGTCCAGCCGGTCTTTAACCTTCCAGGTTTTCTTTCCCATCATTGATGCGTTGTAATTTGCCTACTGCATCTTTATGCGATAAAATTTTCCACAGCTGCAGTACTGCCGTGAGTGCAAAGATTCCCCCGATCACCCAGTTGAGGTATTGCTGGCTACCGGAGATACGTTCAACGATCAGTTTTCCCCCAAAAATAAAAACACAATTGCCGGCCAATGTTCCTAAACCGATACCGAAAATATAGCTGTTGTATTGCGCATTTACCGGCGCCAGTATCTTTTTTGTAAACAAAACAGTACTCCATCCGAACCAAAATGGAATCTGCACAGGGTTTATGGCGCACATGAACATTCCCAGCAGCAACCTGTTTACATTCACCTTGTTCCAGATATGAATTTGCTCTTTGCCCGAACTGTGAAATGCTGCATAAAAACTACCAATTGCTAAAACTACAATAATCGCGAGTGTAACCCATTCCATGATCTTCATCAACCTTACCTGTTTTTGTATCCAGGATATACCTACAAGGGATAAACGCACATACAGCATTTCCACCAGCAAAGATCCCAAAGAAAAAAGGATTGCATTTCGAAAACCTTCTGAAATCCCTATCTGCATGGCAGCCACATTCAGCGTTCCCAGTGGAAGTGATCCAAGAAAGCTTATCATTAATCCCCAAAAAAATATACGGAGCATTTTAGGCATAATCAAAGATAAGCTGCAAAATAACGTGGAGGAATTTATATACAAAACGCTCAACAGCAGTTTCGCAGGCATATATTTTAATCACAGAAGATGAATGGATCACCTATTTCGCCAAAACACTCATTGACAATTTAAGTTCGTCGGCCAGGGAAATACTGCTGCCACCAACTTCATAATCGCGGCGGTTTATAGTAAAATCGTCGCCTGCAAACAAATATCCTCCGTCTTTTTCAACAACGGTAAATTGAAATGTAATAGATTTTGTTATGCCTTTAATCGTAAGGTTTCCTGTAAACTGATAACGACCCGGTTTTGTGGTACCTAAGATTTTTGTGCTAAACATGCGGATGACAGGATATTTTTTTACATCAAAATATTCTTCTTTTGCAAGATGGCCATCCCTGCTGCCATTGTCTGTATCTACGGTGGAAGAACTGACAGTAACGTCAAAGGAAGCAGTGGGCAGACTTTTTGGATCAAATTTAATTACGCCCTTTATCCCTGAAAAATCACCACCGGTCTTTATTCCAAAGTTTTTAATTACAAAGTGCACCCTGCTGCCGGCTTCTACAGGCGAGATGGGTGTTTGAGCACTTGCAAAACCAAAAAAAGCTGAGAAAAATAAAATAAAATACAACGTCTTTCTGTTCATAACATAGATAATTTAATAAAAACGATTTTCAGGGATAAGCGTTGCGGTACACTAACAACAATTATTCCAGCATTTTACGAATTCTGATTTGATAGCGGCCACCAAAAGAAGCTGATAATTATAAGCCGTCATTAATTTTTTTTTGGGCATAACGATCATTCCAAAGATATGCGGCCAGACATAATTCTTGCCGGGAGGGCAACGTTTGTACTTTCTATCTTTCGCACTTCCAGGAGACAGATCGGACGATCGAACGCAAATCTTATTTCCACAATACCTTACATTTACAAAGGTTAAAATTATGATAAGTTCATCGACTATACAATTATTAAGATTTCATTTCTCTTTTTTTTTAATGCCCGTGTTTTGGTTTTCCCTCAGCCAGACGGCAAAAATTATCCCTGCAGATGCTATCCTCATATTTTTAATACTTCACCTGCTTGTTTATCCTGCCAGCAACGGTTACAACAGCTATATGGACAGGGATACAGGTAGTATCGGGGGCATTAAAAATCCAAAACAACCAACAAAGCAACTGTTTTATGCTACGGTGCTGCTTGATCTAACGGCAGTATTGGCAAGTGCATTTATAAGCTGGTATTTTTTAACAGGCATTATTGCATTTATAGCCGCATCAAGGGCCTATAGTTACCGGGGAATCCGTTTAAAAAAATACCCGGTGATTGGGTATCTAACCGTGGTTATCTTTCAGGGAGGATTGCTGTTCTTTTTGGTGATGCATGGAGCCAGTGCTTCTAAAACACTTGAGGTTCCGTTCATTGGCATGGTTGCTGCTTCCCTGCTGGTGGGAGGATTCTATCCTTTAACACAAATTTATCAGCACATGGAGGACAAGAAGGATGGTGTTACCACACTGAGTTACTTATTGGGTTATCGGGGCACCTTTGTATTTACCGCAATTGTTTACGCACTGGCGATGGCTGCACTGGGAATCTATCTTGCATTGAACCTGGAACTTAATTACTTTTTCACCATACAGATCTTCCTGCTTCCCATACTCGTATATTTTTTTAATTGGTTCTACAAGGTATATCACAACCCAATGGAGGCTGATTTCAAAAATGCGATGCGTATGAATATCATTGCGTCCGTTTTTACGAATGCCGCATTTATTTTCTTATTCTTAATTGAAAAATATTGAGTAAAATAATTTCTATCGCCACGGCTGTACCGAAGAATAAATATACGCAGCAGGAATTATTCCTGTTTGCAGATAAACTTTTTTCTTCAACAGAAGACGAAACAAGGAAGTTGAAATACCTTTATAATCACAGTGGTATTACCAATCGTTATTCGGTAATAGAAGACTTTTCTTCTGCCCCGGATAAACGTAGTTTTTTCCCGCCAACAGACGACCTGGAACCGTTTCCCTCTATTGAAAAAAGAATGCAGCTATTTACAAAGTTTGCAACACCGCTTTCTGTAAATGCAATTCAGGACTGCATCCAGGATCGTATAGTAAAAAACGAAATCACGCATTTAATCACGGTAAGCTGTACTGGCATTAGTGCGCCGGGGCTCGATCTGCAGATAATTGAAACTATGGATCTTCCCAGTAATATTACAAGAACAGCAGTAAATTTTATGGGTTGTTATGCGGCCGTGCATGCACTAAAACTTGCGGATGCGTTTTGCAGCAACAATGAAGGCGCCAATGTAATAGTTGTCTGCACGGAGTTGTGCACCTTGCATTTTCAAAAAACAGTATCAATAGACAATCTTACGGCTTCCCTTCTGTTTGGAGATGGTTGTGCCGCCATGCTCGTACAAAACGACAACAGCAAGCAGAATGGGATCAGGGTGAAAAGTTTTTTTTCAGATGTTTCCTTCAAAGGGAAAAATGAAATGGCCTGGGAAGTTTCGTCGAAGGGTTTTTTAATGACGCTAACGGGGTATGTGCCTGCACTTATAAAAGAAGATTTCAAAGCCCTCGTAATGAAAGCAATGGCTGTTGAAAATGGGCTAATAGAAGCTATAACACACTGGTGCATCCACCCCGGAGGAAAACAGATCCTGCAAAGTATCAGTTCCAGCCTGGAGTTGAATCAGGACCGACTGAAATATTCTTACGAAGTACTGAATGATTTTGGTAATATGAGCTCCGCTACCATATTGTTTGTATTAAAAAAAATACTGGAAGAGTGTAACGCACAGCCGCCGCAGCATTCCCCGCTTATCTTTGGCGCTGCATTTGGCCCGGGACTAACCATGGAAACCTTTGTAGCTACCTATGCGTAATTTAAAGTACCGATCATATGAAAAGGAATTGCTGGATAAGGACGATATACCGTTTGAGGATATCCGCCAAAACATGAGAGAATTGAACACAATAAATACCCTCTTAGGCGGACATAAAATATCAATAGCAGGAATCAGGGAAATTACCGGCACGACTGCACACAATGAGACACTTTCTATTTGTGAAATAGGTTGTGGCGGAGGAGATAATTTAAAGGCCATATCAGGCTGGTGCGTTGATAAAAACATCCGGGCAAATTATACCGGCATTGATATAAAAGCCAGTTGTATTGAGTATGCAGCCCAACAGCACCCGGCGTTACAAGCCACCTGGATACAAAGTGATTACAACAAAGCAAACCTTGGCAGCACAAAACCAGGGATTATTTTTTCGTCCTTATTTTGCCATCATTTCATGGAAGATGAATTGATAAGCATGATGAAATGGATGACACAAAACTGTAGCAAAGGATTTTTCATAAATGACCTGCAACGTAGTTCGATGGCGTACTATTTAATAAAAGGAATTACCCGTATTTTTTCGGCATCTTATCTTGTAAAAAATGACGCACCCCTTTCGGTAGCCCGGGGGTTTAAGAGAAAGGAATGGGAAAATATCCTGGCAGCTGCAGGAATTTTTAAATATCGCATACAATGGAAATGGGCATTCCGATATCTAATCGTTTGCAAAAAATGAAAGCTGAACAGCAGTTTGATTGTGCCATTATTGGCGGCGGGCTTGGTGGCCTTTGCCTCTCCATTGCGCTGGCGAGGCAAAGGCATAATGTTATTTTATTTGAAAAGGAGCAATACCCGTTTCATAAAGTCTGCGGCGAATACATCAGCATGGAAAGCTGGGATTACCTCACCAGCCTTGGCCTGCCGCTAAAAGATATGCAGCTACCCATCATCCAAAAACTTGTGGTAACGGCTCCCGATGGAAATCAATTGAATCATGCACTGCCACTCGGTGGCTTTGGTATCAGCCGTTATACAATAGATAATGCACTAAAAGAAATTGCAGTGCAATCAGGCGTAACAGTTATGGAAGGCTGTAAAGTCGATGAGGCCGTATTTGAAAGTGAGGTGTTTCGCATCAGTACTTCACAAGGAAATTTTAAAAGCCTGTGTTGCACCGGAAGCTTTGGAAAGCGCAGCAACCTGGATGTTAAATGGAAGCGGCCTTTCGTACACCGTCTTCCCAATAAATTAAATAATTTTATAGCAGTAAAATACCACGTTCAAAGCAATGCACCCGGTGATACCATCGCGCTGCATAATTTTAAGAATGGCTATTGTGGTTTTTCGAAAATTGAAGGAGGTAAATTCTGCCTGTGTTACCTCACGAATGCATCAACTTTGAAAGAATGCAATAACTCGATTGAGCAAATGGAAAAAAAAGTTCTGAGCCAAAATCCTCATCTCAAGCATATTTTTGCGAATTGCAAAAAATTATATGACTCACCACTTTCCATTTCACAAATCTCGTTTGAACAAAAAAAAACTGTAGAAAATAATTTGCTGATGATCGGGGATGCTGCGGGCCTCATAACCCCTCTCTGCGGGAATGGTATGAGTATGGCGATCCATGCATCTAAAATCGCATCTTCGTACATCTCAGATTTTTTGAAAAGAAAGATAAGCCGTGCTGAAATGGAAATTTCCTATGCTGCTGAATGGAAAAAAATGTTTGGTAAGAGATTACAGGCAGGACGCTTCATTCAACGTTTCTTTGGGAAAATATGGGTGACCAACTTTTTTATACAAACCATGAAATTATTTCCTTCGCTAACCAATGCAATCATCAAAAAAACTCACGGAAAAAAGTTTTGACCCGACACTAATCATCATTTTCCCCCGTTGGAATGCGTATAACTCAACCAATTTTAATATCCGCCTTTTTCATAATCGAATACAGTTCCCGCGTTTCTTTTCTAAATTTCATTCCTTTCATGAACGGCCAGGGTTTTACGCCCTGGGTTTTATTGTAGAGACTGATTGTGTACAGGGCTTTCCAATGCTTTAGTATCTCCTTATATGCATTTATTAATGTATAACCCGTATCATAAAAATGATTTGGTTCTGCACCGCAACCGTTGTATTCCAGTATGGTAAAATCTCTGCCTTCCTTTAATCCTTCAATACTCTGGCACATGATGTCATAGCGGCCATAAAAAAAGTCATTTACGCCATGACTGATACTGTCAAAAACGGCCACCAATTTACCATCAATCTGATCTTTGAGGTCAATAAAATGGGCTCCACGGTTGTGGTTAGCTGCATAACTCAACACGTATTTTTCATCTTTGGGAATAATTTTCTGCCAGTTGGCTTTGTGTTTATTGTGCAACTCACCTACCCGCTTATCCGCTTTTGGGTGCTGCTGAATAAGTTGTTCGAGCGAATGTTTACCATCACCAACGACCTGCAGCGGTATCTTGTGCAGAAAACCTGTAACGATCCCATTTTCGTCCAGCGGGTGCCTGATGTAAAACACACTCACTTCGATAGGATAATGAACCATTCGTTGTACAATATATTCTACGGGCACCATATTATGATAATGCTGCAGCTGGTCCCGGTTATCGATTTTACGAAACAAAATGCCTTGTCCACCCATTTCAGGCTTTACGATCAGAGGGAAATTAATTTCTTTTGCATTGATCTCTTTCATCACTTCTTCCAGGTCTTCGGATGGCAGTACATTGAAAGTTGTAGGGTAAGACCCGGCAGGAAGCAACTCGTACATCTCCTTTTTCGGTTCACCGTCCATGCCGCCAAAGGTGATTTTTGGATTACTCGGCGTAAAGAACCATACGGCTTGCGACTTCATCATATACCACGCCCACATCGGCACCAGGGGTGCATATATGAGTTTGAAGGGCCATGCTTCCCAGTTAGTAATTTTCTGTATTAGCTTTCTCAAGTGCCTTATTATTTTGTAAAATTAAATGCGGGAAAACATAAAATGTTATTTACTTTGTCATTACAAATATATCTGAAATATGCATGTACCAACAATGGCGGAGTTTTTAGCAAAAGGCGAGCACCCGGAAGTTTTATTTTGGGTGGGGTGTTCAGGAAGTTTTGACCAGCGCGCACAAAAAATAACGAAAGCCTTTGTGACTATACTTGAAAAGATACAAATTAAGTATGCAATACTTGGAAATGAAGAGATGTGTACCGGGGACCCGGCCAGGCGTGCCGGCAATGAATTTATGTTCCAGATGATGGCTTACCAGAATATCCAGGTGTTAAATGGCTATGAAATAAAAAAAATCGTGACAGCTTGCCCACATTGTTTTAATATTTTAAAAAATGAATATCCGGTATTGGGTGGAAACTATGAAGTGATCCACCATGCTGCTTACTTACAGCAATTAATAGACGAAGGAAAAATAACAATGAAAGAAGGTGGTATTTTTAAAGGTAAAAAAATCACCTACCACGACAGTTGCTACCTGGGCCGTGCAAATAATATTTATGATGCACCCCGGAAAGTGTTGGAGGCAATGGATGTGGCACTTGTGGAAATGAAACGTTGCAGAAGTAATGGATTGTGCTGTGGTGCTGGTGGTGCTCAAATGTTCAAAGAGGAAGAAAAAGGAAATGTGCGGATAAATATTGAACGCAGTGAAGAAGCCCTGGCTACCGGGGCAGTCATCATCGCTGCTGCTTGCCCGTTTTGCAACACGATGCTTTCTGATGGCGTTAAAAATAAAGAAAAGGAAGATGAAGTGCAGGTTTTGGATATCGCGGAATTAGTGGCGGCTTCTATCTAACCTTAAGACATAGATTCATTGATCATACAGATGGCGGGTAAAGGAGATAAATTGATTTATTTTATTCCCCAACTTTGGAAAGACTCGTAACTTTGTAAGATGGACCTGGATATTCAACAACATCTACCGGCAGATTTTCATGCTGATTCCCGTATTTGGGTGTATCAATCCAGCAGGCTTTTTTTTATGAGTGAAGCGCTGGAAATGGAAGATATGTTCCAGGATTTTGTGAGAAGTTGGAACAGCCATGGTGCCCCTGTGAGAGGATTTGCAAGTTTATTCTTTGGAAGGTTCATTATTTTTATGGCTGACGAATCTGCAACCAGTGTGAGCGGTTGCAGCACCGACAGCTCCGTGAGACTTATCAAAGCAATTGAAACGAAATATAAAGTAGCGCTTTTCGACCGGCAAATGCTTGCCTTCATGCTTAAAGATAAAGTAGAGGTTATTCCCTTTTCCCAGTTTAGCTACGCCATTGACAATAATTTTATCAATGAAAATAGTTTATATTTCAACAATACCGTCCTCACGAAAAAACAACTCATCGAAAACTGGATCGTTCCGGTGAAGGATAGTTGGCTCAGCAAGCAATTAACAGGTAAAAATTAATCAGTTGGTAGCTTTTACAACAACTCCTCTATCAGGCTAAGTGCATTTGCAGAATTGATTTTTCTTTTTTTTCACTCCTCCTCCGCACAATTTCTTTTCATAAATGAAGTCTGAATGCCGGGGCCTGATACTAAATCCATATTAGATTCATAATGGCATGATTTTACTATAATTCAGGGAAAATATATACCAGATTTTGATGCCAAAACAGAATATACGCCTGGTCTTTAATCTCCTTCTATGTCTTTTGCTGACAGGATTTACTTATGCGCAGTCGTCTGACAGTATTCACTATAAAACCAAAGAAGCTGGTAAAGAGTATAAAAAGAGTAGATTTTATCAGTCATTGTGGGGAAAACATTACCGAAAAGAATGGACCACCCCTGTAACTTTTAAAACTGCAATGCTTGACACCCTGGCCGGTGGATTAGTTCCGTATCAAATTGGTGGTAGCAGGCAAACAAAATCAGTGAGGTTGCGTGACAAAAATGGCCGTGAGTATGTGCTAAGAAGCATTGACAAAACATTTGCCGGTGCACTGCCACCTGTTGTTAAAGGTAGCTTTGTGGAGGCACTGGCCAACGATCAGACTTCAATTGGACATCCATATTCAGCGCTCACAATAGCTCCAATGGCTGAAGCAATCGGCATTTACCACACAAATCCACAGATTTATTTCATCCCCAAACAACCGGCCCTCGGCGAATTTAGCGACAAGGTTGGCGATGCATTGTATCTTTTTGAACAAAGGCCGGATGAGAATTGGTCAACCGCACCCAATTTTGGCAACGCAAAAGATATTAAGAACACGGAAAAAATGCTGGAAAAAATTAATGAGGACAACGACCGAAGTGTTGATGGGGAAACCTTCCTGAGAAACCGGCTTTTTGATATGGTGATTGGAGACTGGGGCCGACATGAAGATCAGTGGCGCTGGGCTGAATTTAAGGAAGGAAAAAAAACTGTTTATCAACCAATTCCAAGAGACCGCGACCAGGTTTATACATTGTTTGACGGCTACCTGGTAAGTGCTGCAAAGCGTGCAGCAAGGATCAACCACCTGCAAACATTCAAAACTACCATTTCAGACGTTAATGCATTCAATTTCCCTGCCCGCAACCTCGACAGGCATTTGCTTAACGGACTTTCCCTTACCCGATGGAAAGCAACTGCGGCAGATATTCAACAGCGGCTAACCGACAATGTTATTGATTCCGCCATCAAACTATTGCCACCTGAAGTGTACAACATTTCAGGTCCGGAAATCGCGGCTAAATTAAAATCGCGACGCAATGAATTACTGAAATACGCTGAAGAGTACTACCTCGTGCTTGCAAAAAGCGTTGACGTTACGGGATCTTATGACCAGGAATTGTTCGAGGTTAAAAGGCTGAATGATGATTCTACCCAGGTAAATATTTCTAAAATAAATAAAGAAGGGAATTCAAAAGAAAAGCCATTTTATTCCAGAACTTTTCATAAAAACGAAACTTCAGAAGTAAGGCTCTATGGCCTGGCCGGGGAAGACAAATACATCGTAACCGGTAATGTTAATAAAGGTATTAGTATCAGACTCATCGGGGGTTACGACAAAGATGAATTTACCGATTCCTCCCATGTAGCAGGCATTAGTCATAAAACAGAAATATATGATGATGCAGGCAATCATTTTCAAAAGACCAGTGAAACATCCATACATATTTCAAAGGATGCCGGCATTCATACATTCAAATACAAAGCATATAAATTTGATAAGAGAGGATTTGCCACTAAAGTTTTTTACAGTAACGAAGACAGGTTCTTTGCGGGGGTGAGTTATCTTATAACCAAAAATAAATGGCGGAAAGAACCCTACGGTTTTATTCAGAATTTTGGTATTAATTATTCCATTTCTCAAAATGCTTTTAGTGCTACTTACAAAAGCCGGTTTACCAAACTACTCGGTAAATGGGATGGCGTTTTTTTTGCTAATTACGATTTTATAAGATGGACCAATTTTTTTGGATTGGGCAATGAAACTGTGCTGGTAAACCCGGATAGAAATTTTAACCGGATGAGAAGTAACAGCTACCTGGTAAGTGTAGGTGCAGAAAGATTGTTTAACAACCGGCACAAGATCTCCATCAATGGTTTTTACCAGGGAACCGGTATAAAAAATGATACAGCGAGGTATGTTTCAAAACAGGTAAACAACAACGCTCCTGATTTTTTTAAGAACAACGGTTTTGCCGGGTTGGATGTTGGTTATCTTTACCAGCAACTGAATGATTCTATCCTGCCAACCAAAGGCGTGAGTTTACTTGCTGACGCACGGTACGTTAATAATTTACGAGACATTAATAAAAGTTTTGGGAGGTTTACTGCTGAAGCAAATTTGTATCTTCCCTTAACCCAAAAATTAGGGATTGCCGTTAAAGCCGCAGGAGCAACGATGGCGGGTACACCGCTCTTTTATCAATACAACAACATCGGTGGCTCCCAGACGGTGCGGGGTTACCGCCGGGAAAGATTCTACGGAAATAGCAGCTTCTACAACCAAAATGAATTAAGGTGGATTACGCCTGTCCATTCTTATGTATACAACGGAAAGCTGGGCTTTTTTGCCCTGTATGATGTTGGCCGGGTATGGCTTAAAAACGAAAATTCAAACCTGTGGCACAGTGGTTATGGCGGCGGTATCATCCTATCTCCTTACAACCTGATCACTGCCAGCCTATCTTATGCTGTTTCGTCTGAAGACCAAAACATACATATACAACTGATAAAAGCTTTTTAAGTTTTCACGCCGGAGCAATTGTTTAGCTTATTAATAAATTTCTATTCACCAAAAAGCACTGGACGGTCCAATTCGATGCTGAACAGGCGCTCATTCCGGAAATCAAACCATGTGGGCATATATGGTTATAGCATCTTAAAGTCTTCTTACTGCCATCCTGTCACAATCCCGCAGATTTAGTTTACATTTGCCCTCTAAAAAAATTACAAATGCAGGAGTTGATTGCTGATAAAGTGCACGACGAGGCGAGGCAGGGCGAAGCATTTGCGCCGGGTAGTATCGCTATCCAGCAATATAAAAAGCATTTTTACATAGAGAGTTACGGATGTGCAATGAATTTTGCCGACAGCGAGGTGGTAGCGGCCATATTGCACAGCGATGGCTTTGGCGCTACGGCAGACACGAATAAAGCGGATCTCATTCTCATAAACACTTGTTCCATCAGGGAAAAGGCTGAAGACCGTGTAAGAAAAAGACTAACGGAATTCAGGCAAATGAAACGCACCCGGCCCGGCCTGATCATAGGTGTACTGGGTTGTATGGCCGAGCGGTTAAAAGGCGCCTTTCTCGAGGAAGAAAAATTAGTTGACATTGTAGTGGGGCCGGATGCTTATCGCAGCCTGCCTTCCTTAATTGAGGAAGCCGGAGGTGGACAAAAAGGAGTGAACGTATTATTGAGCCGCGATGAAACCTATGCAGACATTGCCCCTATTCGCCTTAATAGTAATGGCGTTAACGCATTCGTAAGTATTATGCGGGGCTGTAACAACATGTGTTCCTTCTGTGTAGTACCGTTTACCCGTGGCCGTGAAAGAAGCAGGAGCGCACACAGCATCATCAAAGAATGTGAAGTATTGCTCAATGACGGGTACCGGGAAGTAACGTTGCTCGGACAAAATGTTGACAGCTATCACTGGATGAATGAAACAAGCAATGTTGCTGTCACTTTTGCGCAACTACTTGAAAAGGTAGCCCTGATCTCGCCTCTTTTGCGGGTACGGTTCTCCACATCGCATCCAAAAGATATTACGGATGACGTTTTAGTTACCATAAAAAAATATGAGAACATTTGTAATTACATTCATCTTCCTGTGCAAAGCGGCAGTAGCCGCGTATTGCAAATGATGAACAGAACCTATAGCAGGGAATGGTACATTGCCAAGGTTGACCGTATCAGGCAGCTCATCCCGGATTGTGGAATATCAACAGATATGATTGCAGGTTTTTGCACAGAAACCGAAGAAGACCATTTGGCATCCCTAAGCCTGATGGAGTATTGCAAATATGATCTTGCCTATTTATATTTTTATTCTGAAAGGCCGGGAACCCTTGCCGCAAAGCGTTTTGCGGATGACGTACCGTTGAATATAAAAAAACGAAGGCTCCAGGAATTGGTGGAACTGTACCGCAACCATTCATTGATAAGCATGCAAAAAGATGTTGGGAAAACATTTAAAATTCTGGTTGAAGGCCCCTCAAAAAAGGATGCACTGGAACTCCAGGGACGGAACGAACAAAATAAAGTGGTGGTTTTCCCTAAAGAAAAATATAGGAAAGGAGATTACGTGATGGTGAAGATTACAGGCTGCACCGCAGGCACCCTTATCGGCATCCCGGCTCCTGACTTTCGCAGGTAATCTCACCATATATAATGCTTTTTTTAAAAAAATCAGAGAAATATACGCAAATCGAATAAATCAATCATCAATAAAAACTAATAATACGCTACAATTTCCCGCGGTTATTAAGAGATCATTATGGATCAACAAGCAATTAAAAATCGTTTCGCCATCATCGGCAATTCTCCTTCACTCAACCATGCGTTGAATGTAGCCATACAGGTTGCCAATACCGACCTGAGTGTTTTGATCAACGGGGAAAGTGGTGTAGGTAAAGAAGTTTTTTCACAGATCATCCATGCACTTTCGGCAAGAAAACACAACCCCTTTATCGCCGTAAACTGCGGCGCTATTCCTGAAGGCACCATCGACTCGGAATTATTTGGCCATGAGAAAGGTTCTTTTACGGGGGCTGTTGATAGCCGCAAGGGCTATTTTGAAACAGTGAATGGCGGTACTATTTTCCTGGATGAGATTGGCGAGATGCCACTGGGCACTCAGGCGCGTTTACTACGCGTACTTGAAACCGGCGAATACATTCGAGTAGGAAGCAGCAAAGTGCAAAAAACAGATGTGCGGGTGATTGCTGCTACCAACAAGGAGCTGCTGGAATTTACGCACAATGGCAGATTCAGGGAAGACCTTTACTACCGCTTAAATACTGTGCCAATAAGGGTTCCGGCATTGAGAGACAGGCAGGAAGATATCATTTTGTTGTTTAGAAAATTCGCGACTGATTTTGCCGACCGTTATAAAACCACTTCGGTTCAGCTAAGTGAGGAAGCTAAAAATACGCTGATAAATTATTCCTGGCCGGGAAATGTGAGGGAACTTAAAAATATTGCAGAACAGATTTCGGTGTTGAGCAAAGACAAAAATATAAGCGGGGAGCAACTCCGCTCCTTTCTGCCCGATCATAATTACACCCGGCTACCGGTATTGACTAGTGGCAGTGGTGGTACCGCTGTAAGCCAGTCGGAATTCGCTAACGAGCGGGAAATACTGTACAAACTTTTTTTTGACATGAAAAAAGATGTGAATGAACTGAAGAAAATGTTTTTCGATCTCTTACAGAACCCTTCCCTTGCACAGCACGCCCCGGTTTTTTCGCCAGACAGCAACGGGACGAATAACATGAGCAATATTAAAGAATTACACACAACTGGTAACAACCCATCTTACGGCCAAAATACGCCTGCAGTAATTTTAAGAAATGAAAATAATATTCAGCAGCACGAAGAAATCGAGGAATCACTGAGCATCATGGATAAAGAAAAAGAACTAATTATAAAAGCCTTAAAAAAACATCGTGGTAAAAGAAGAGATGCTTCCCTGGATCTTGGCATCAGCGAAAGAACGCTATACCGGAAGTTGAAGGAGTATGACATTGAAAATTTATGATGGTAGATCCCGGATCAATCAAGGAAAAAACGCAAACCAAAAAAAATAATAACTACAGCTTTTAATACAAAAATGTAAATATGGGGACCTGGATATTAGGAAAAAAAAGACTGGAACTTTATCTCTGTAGCCTTGTGCTGTTGTGTTTTTTCAATTATATGACCTGTAAATATTCGTTCAAAGATATTTCGATTCCCGTTGAAGTAAAAACGTTTAGGGTTAATTATTTTGAGAACAAGGCTCAGTATGTAAACACACAACTGAGCGGGCAGTTAACGGAAA
>JACMPR010000246.1 GCA_014377385.1 Ferruginibacter sp.
AACGTGAGTAGTTGGGCAGAAGGAATTCTAATGCCGCCACTGCATAAAGCCCTAACGTCAGTCCGTTAAAAAACTGTCCCTCCAAATAAAAAGCCGCCCTTACTATTTGATCTTAAGCTAACAAAAGTTCATTTAAACAGCCTTTAAAAAAGATAGTAGGTAACTGTTGAAAAAAAAGGCACTTTGACTAACTTACGTTGTAAGCAACAGATACGCTTCAACGATTAAATTTTGTGTAAAATGCCGGTAAGGATATCTTAAACCGCACTGCTACAATTCTTATAGAAAAGATGAGCATAATGCAGATAACGGTGGCAATATCAGGATTCATATTCATCTTTTTTAGCCCGAAATAAACGACGCCACCTATGATACTCGCCAGCGCATAAATTTCTTTATGAAAAATGAGTGGCACATTATTTAACAGGACATCCCTTATTACGCCACCAAAGCTGGCAGTAATGGTTCCCAAGGCTATACTTATTCCGATACTAAAGTGTAATTGTATCCCTTTTTCAATCCCGACAAGGGTAAAAAGCCCTAATCCGAGGGCATCAAACAAAAAAAGTGTAGTGGTAAGTTTTTTAAGATATTTATCAAACAACATGGTGCCGACTGCGGCAATTACGATCACGTTAATGGCACTCACATCCCGAAGCCAGCCTACCGGCAGGTCGCCGATCATAAGATCCCGCAATGTGCCACCGCCAATTGCTGTTACAAATGATAAAATGAGCACACCAAATGGATCCAGTTTTTTTTCCATTGCGAATGAAGCACCCGAAACGGCAAAAGAGAAAGTTCCCAGTATTTCTATAACCTGCAGAAACCCTAAGTCCATTTCCAAGAATTTAAGCTTTATGTAAACAGTATTTTTGCAGGAGCTAATAAAATCACGGAGAAGTAATTGCCGGTTCACTAAATCATGTCCTTCACTCCGCCATCATTTCCTTTACCACCCGTACCACATCTTCTGTATTGGGTTTCGCAAAATAATCGCCGTCACTTCCATAACCCGGCCTGTGTGCTTTTCCGGTGAGCGTTCGCGGTGAAACATCCAGGAATTGATACCCTTTTTGCTCTTCCATTACTTTGTTGAACATGTATGCGGCGGCGCCACCTGGCACGTCCTCATCTACAAAAAGGATCCGGCTGGTTTTTTTCAGGGAGGCTACAATCTGATGATTCAGATCAAAAGGAAGCAACGTTTGCACGTCTATAATTTCACAGCTGATGCCGTCGGTTTCCAAACCAATGGCAGCCTCCTGTACAATACGCAGTGTGGAGCCATAGCTCACGATGGTGATATCCTCTCCCGCCTGCACAATCTCAGGCACACCTAACGGTACGGTGTAATCTAAGAGATTGGAAGGCAGTTTTTCTTTCAGACGATAGCCATTCAGGCATTCAATGATGAGACCCGGGTCATTTGACTGCAGGAGGGTATTATACATACCTACGGCCTGCGTCATATTCCTTGGAACACACACATAGATGCCCCGTAGTGCATTTATGATCATGCCCATGGGAGAACCACTATGCCAGATACCTTCCAGGCGATGCCCTCTTGTCCTCACAATTAACGGTACGCTTTGTTGGCCGGCTGTACGGAAATGCGTAGTGGCAGCATCATCACTAAGGGGCTGCAGACCATATAAAAGGTAATCAAGGTATTGTATTTCGGCAATCGGCCTTAAACCACGAAGTGCAAGGCCAATACCCTGTCCCATGATCGTAAGTTCGCGGATACCGGTATCGAATATGCGCTCAATTCCATGCTTTTCCTGCAAGCCGCTGAAACCCTGGTTCACATCGCCAATGTAACCAAGATCTTCTCCAAAAGCAATCACCTTATCATTGGCAGCAAACAGCTTGTCAAAATATTGATTGAGTACTTCAAAACCATTTAAAATAGGGGTATTGCCCTCGTACTGAACAGGTATTACCTGAACCTTCAGGGCAGATTTAGGACCTTCATTATACAAATAAGAATCATACAGCTTTTCACTGGCACGCTGTAATGAGCTGTAATAATTTTGAAGCGCGAGCGCATCATTGTCATTTTCAGTTATCCGGCCAAGTGAGAGTGCAAGTGTTTTCAACACGTCCCGGCGCATTGGCTCCCGCAATGCACTCAGATCAGCAGCCGCCTTCGCGATCCCGGGATTTAGATGAGCGGCGTTGTTCAATAAATTCACGGCTTCATTCACAATTCCCTTTAGAGGGCTCAAATATTTATCCCAGGCTTTTTGTTTACTTTTTTTTACAAAAACGATTGCATTTTCTTCTATCTCCCTCAACTCTTCTTCTTCAGCAAGTGCGTTCTCCAGTATCCACTCCTTCATTTGTTTTAGACAATCCCATTCTTTTTCCCACGAAAGCCTTTCAAGCTCTTTATACCGTTCATGGCTACCCGAAGTGGAGTGTCCCTGCGGCTGGGTTATATCTTCCACATGAAAAAGTGCAGGAGTATGCGTATCCCTGATTTTCTGAATGGCGTGTTCAACGATCTCACACATGCCTGCATAATCCCACCCTTTCAGCTTATAAATGTCAATTCCGTTGGTATCCGCTGTTTTTTGCATGCCACTCAATGCTTCAGAGATAGAAGCCTTCGTTGTCTGGTATTTTTTGGGAACGGAAATGCCATAACCATCATCCCACACAAAAACTGCCAATGGCACCTGGAGTACGCCCGCGGCATTCATCGTTTCCCAAAAATGCCCTTCACTTGTTGAAGCATCTCCAATTGTACAAAAACAAACTTCATTGCCATTATCGCTGAGGTTTTTGAGCTCCTGCAATGCCGGCACGTTCCTGAAAACCCGGGAAGCAAATGCCAGTCCCAGCGCTCTCGGCATTTGGCCTGCCGTGGGCGCAATGTCACTCGAAACATTTTTAAGTCCGGAAAGCTCCAACCAATCTCCATGCTCATCAACCATTTTAGTGGCAAAGTGCGCATTCATCTGCCGGCCTGCACTAAACGGATCATTTTTCACGTCTGAATCAGCATATAATTGAGAAAAAAACTGTTCTACAGTGGCTAATCCACTTGCAAACATGAAGGATTGATCCCGGTAATAACCCGCCCGGAAATCCCCGGGTTTAAAGAACTTTGCCATCGCTGCCTGGGCTACTTCCTTACCATCACCGAAAATGCCGAACTTGGCCTTCCCCGTCAGCACTTCCTTTCTTCCCAGAAGACTGGTTTCCCTGCTCTCACAGCAAATCCGGTAGTCTTTCAAAACCTCGTTTCTAAAATGATCGAAGCTTAGCTTTTCCTGTATCGCATCATCATTTGTACGTATTGTATCCATATGCCTTTAATATTCGGTAAAAATATGATTTTACTATCGGTTTGTTAAAAAACTGCAAACGAAAGAACAATTTGCTCCTTAATAAAACGTTTTTGTATCTTTGAGAGCGTTACAAAAAAAACAGGAATGAAAAAAACATTTTTCCCCTTTTTGCTTATCTGTTTGTCCTCAGCAACTTTTGCCCAGGAAGCCAGCAAAACAACTACGGTTGGAGAATTGAAGGCTATTTCTGGCGCAGGCAACGCTTCAGCGGTTGTTATGGATGCGCAGAAAGCCGAAGGAACACTTGTTTTAAAAGAAGATGTGCACGATTTTGGAAAGATTCCACAAGGAAAACCTGTCACATACATATTTGAAGTAACAAATGTTGGTAAAGAGCCTGTAACTATTGCGAATGTGCAGGCAAGTTGCGGTTGTACAACGCCTGAATGGGACAGGGACAAGCCGATCACAGCAGGTGGTACCACGAAAATAACCGTAGGTTACAACGCAGCCGCAGAGGGGCCGTTTAGTAAACTGGTTACAGTTACTTATGGGGAAAATCTAAGCAAACAGATTACTATTAAAGGAGAAGTTTGGAAAACACCTGCTTCCAGTGCGCCGGTAAATTCAGGCCTAAACGATTTGAAGAATTAATAAACAATAATAAATTAAACACCAATTAAATAACTCAAAATGAAGAAAGTATTATTTTCTCTCGCAGCTTTAGTATGTTCTACAGCTTTATTTGCCCAGACGGATGCTAAGACAGCACAAGTAGCTACTTCTCAACCAGCCCAGACAGGCAAAAAAGCCGCCGATGTGGTTAAATTCGAATCGGAAACCATTAACCTTGGTAAAATTAAACAGGATGTTCCTGCTACAGCTACCTTTATTGTAACAAACGTAAGCAAAGAACCCCTCATCATTGAACAGGCGAACCCAACATGCGGATGTACTATTGGTGATTATACCAAACAGCCGATCGCTCCCGGAAAAACCGGTATTATCACCGCTACTTACAATGCTAAAAACCTGAATGCATTCGAAAAACACATGACGGTAAAATTTGCAGGTGTTGACGAGGTAAAAAGCATAACAATCAAAGGTGAGGTTTTGAATCCTGAAGAATATGCGAAATTAAATCCAGGTGCTTCTGATGGTTCGGTAAAGATTGTTCCAGCCGGTAGTGAAGTAAAAACAGTGACAACTGCAACTACTGTTAAAACTGCAGGAAAGAGAACAACAACAAAAAAGACAGCTGCAACCTCAGTAAAAATTGCTCCAAAAAGCTAATTTAATTCTTTATAATTAAGAAAACCTCTCGTTATCCGGGAGGTTTTTTTTGTTAATAACCTGAAGTCTTCAAAATGACTGATATATTAAATTCTTTCGGGGAATATGTTTCCGGGCGAATCCGTGCCGGCACGAAAGTTTACCCTGGTAAAACGAGTCGTATATATTGCTGAACGATCAAGGCTTAAAACCAAAAATTTTTATTAATTGATCTCACCGGTCTATTGGCTATTAATAACTAATTTTAAAAATGCTTAGATAACCTTCACTTGTAACAACAACACAGCTAATATGGGTTCCGCACTATTTGAATTTGGAATGATAGGCCTGGGTACGATGGGCCAAAACCTGGTACTGAATATGGCTGACCATGGTTTTTCCGTTGCAGGATATGATAAGGATTCAACAAAAGTAAACGCACTTAATTCGGAAGGTATCGGAAAAAAATTACAGGCTTTTGATCAGCTGGAAACATTTATCGCAGCATTAAAACAACCCAGGGCTATTATGTTACTCGTTCCGGCAGGAAAAATAGTGGATGCCGTGATCAGTGAATTACTGCCTTACCTTGCCGAAAACGATCTTATCATGGATTGCGGCAATTCTCATTTTAGTGATACGGAATTGAGAATAAACGAGCTAAAAAAAACTAATATTCATTTTGTCGGAACAGGTATTTCAGGCGGAGAATCCGGCGCCAGGTTGGGGCCGAGTATAATGCCAGGGGGCGACACTTCCGTTTATGCCAGGTTGAAACCGATGCTGGAAGCGGTATCTGCCAAAGTAAACAGTGAGCCCTGCGTGGCATATATGGGCAACAGTTCTGCGGGTCATTACGTAAAAATGGTACATAACGGCATTGAATATGCGCTTATGCAGCTTATCGCTGAAAGTTATCATCTCCTGAAAAATTATGTTGGATTAACAAATGAAGAAATACAGGCCGTGTACGATACCTGGAATAAAGGGAAACTTAAATCATTCCTGATAGAAATTACGGCTGCTGTTTTTCTTCAACAGGATGAATACAGCGAAGAAAAGCTCATTGATAAAATAGCAGACACCGCACATCAAAAAGGAACCGGTGCCTGGATGAGTGAGGATGCAATGAAGATACAGGCGCCAATTGCTGCCATTGACGCCTCGGTATCGCAACGGATCATTTCTTCCATGAAAGCTGAACGGGTGATGGGTGCAACCGACAGAAATGAAAACATGGCAACCATTACAACCAATAAAAAAGATTTTATAACGCAACTTGAAGATGCCTTGCACGCAGGTTTTATGATAACCTATGCACAGGGCCTTGCCATGTTACAGAAAGCTTCTGATATTTATAAGTATAACACAGATATTGCAACAGTTGCATCTATCTGGCGGGGGGGCTGCATTATAAGAGCAGCCATGCTGGAGGATATAACGGCCGCATTTAGAAAAGACCCAAACCTCAAAAATTTATTATTAAGCGATGTATTTTCTACTGTCCTCGACAAAGAAGTATATGCATTGAAAGGCGTACTCAAAGCAGCAATTAATACAAGTATTCCTGTTCCGGCGATGTATGCATGCATCAGTTATTTTCAAAGCTACCATAGCAGCTGGTTACCTGCAAACCTGATCCAGGCGCAAAGAGATTTTTTTGGTGCACATACTTACGAACGAATAGATAAACCGGGCATTTTTCACACAAACTGGAATCAAACAATACAATAAAATGGAAGCAGGAACAAAAACGAACCCTACCATCATAGCCATCTTCGGTGGTACCGGTGACCTTACCTGGCGTAAATTGATACCGGCATTGTACAATCTTTATCTCGACAACTGGCTAAATTTAAAATTTTCTATCATTTGCATGGGAAGACAGGATATGACAAATGCTGCTTTTGTTAAAAGATTAAAAGAAGGCGTGGACCAGTTTTCAAGAAGAGGGAAAAGTAAGGCCAAAGAATGGGAGCTGTTTTCCAAAATGATCGAATATAAAAAAGGAGAATTTGACAATACAAGCCTTTACAGTTATTTAAAAAAACAGGTAGCTGCTTTTGAAAAGGAATCGGACTGCGATGTAAACAAGATATTTTATATGGCAGTACCTCCGCAATTTTTTGAACTGATCGCAACAAAGATTGGTGATGCCGGCCTTGCTGCCGATAAAGAATTTGCAAGACTCGTTATCGAAAAGCCCTTCGGGACTGATTTGCAGAGCGCCCGTAAACTAAACGCTTCCATGCTGCATATCTTTGATGAGTCGCAACTTTATCGCATCGATCATTACCTCGGTAAAGAAACTGTACAAAATATCCTGGCGTTCCGTTTTGCCAATGCATTGTTTGAGCCGATATGGAACCGCAATTATATTGATCATATACAAATCACGGTGGCTGAAAAGATTGGTATTGAAACACGCGGAAATTACTACGAGATCAATGGTGCGCTGCGTGATATGATACAGAATCACCTGCTGCAGTTACTCTGCCTTATCGCTATGGAACCACCGGTTTCTTTCGATGCTGATGAAGTGAGAAATCGCAAAGTAGATGTACTGAGAGCCTTACGAAAAATAAAAAAAGAAGACGTTCATAATTTTGCCGTACGCGGACAGTATGCTGAAGGATGGGTAGATGGAAAAAAAGTAAATGGTTATCGCCAGGAAGCGGACGTTTCACCTGAATCTCATACAGAAACCTTTGCTGCTATTAAATTTTTTATTGACAACTGGCGGTGGAGCAATGTGCCTTTTTATTTACGGACCGGCAAACGAATGAATGAGTCCATATCAGTAATCACCATCCAGTTTAAACCTGCGCCACACCAAACCTTCCCGGATGAAGCTACCGAAAACTGGCAACCGAACAGGATGGTACTGAACCTGCAGCCTGATATGGGTATCCGGATTCGTTTCCAGGCAAAAAAGCCCGGGTTACAAATGCAGTTAAATCCTGTCGACATGCTTTTTAATTACAGCGATACCTACACCAGTGGAACGCCGGAAGGATATGAGACCCTTTTATTAGACGTGATTGAAGGTGATGCAACCCTGTTTATGCGGGCCGACCAGGTAGAAGCTGCCTGGGAAATACTTATGCCAATACTTAGCACCTGGCAGGCAAATCCGTCTGTAAATTTTCCTAATTATGCGGCAGGTTCTCATGGACCTGAAACAGCTGAGGGCCTTATCGCAAAAGATGGCAATAACTGGATTGTGATGCCATTTGAAAAAAAAACCCATGAATAAAAAATATATTTTCAAGGATGCAGAAACCGTTTGCATAGCTGCAGCGGACTACATCGTTGAACTCTCTAAAAAAACTATCTCAAAAAAGGGAAAGTTTACGATCGCACTCTCAGGTGGAAACACGCCCCGTAAATTATATGAACTGCTGGCACAACCTGCCTATTCCAGCTTGTTGGAATGGAAAAATATTTTTGTTTTCTGGGGAGATGAAAGATATGTGCCTTTATCAGATGAAAATAACAACAGCCATATGGCTTTTGCAGCATTACTGAACAATATCCCGATACCTGCAGAAAATATTTTTACGGTACCTGTAAATTTCGGGCCGGAAAGAGCTGCTATCAGTTATGAACAAACGCTCTTAACTTTTTTTAAAGAATCAATACCAGCTTTTGATCTGATCTTACTTGGTATCGGCACTAACGGTCATACGGCATCGCTGTTTCCTTTCACGCCTATATTAAAAGAAAAAAAACAATTAGTAAAAGAAATTTTTATAGAAGAGCTGGGCATGTACAGGATCAGTTTTACCGCCACCCTCATCAATCAAGCACATCATATACTCTTCCTGGTTACGGGTAAAGAAAAAGCTGCCATCATTCAAACTATTTTTTCCGGTGTAAAAGAAGGGGAAAAATATCCGGTGCTGCTCATAAAACCTGTTAAAGTAGATCCTGCATGGTACATCGACGAAGCTGCAGCATCGGGAATAAAAGCAGCAACCTGAATTTCTGAAATTATTTCATTTTATAAACACAAACTATGTTCATATCTGCCATAGAAAGAGCCGGCCAGTTCACACGCCCCATTCATACCCTGATGCGCACTTATGCAGGTAAACAACTTGTGCCGGGGGCTGCAACTATTTTTTTTGTAAATGAAAACGGGTACGCAATTACCTGTAAACATGTAGTAGAGATGCTGGCAGCTGCAAATAATATAAATGAACATTACAACAATTTCAAAAAAGAAAGACAGGCGCTACCGCAGGATGGAAAGTATAAAGCACAATTGAAAGGACTGGAATTGAAGTACAAGCTCAATGCTGATAGCACGATACAACTAAAAAATAATTTTGTTGATTCAGTAGACACCATGAGTGGCTTTACCTGGCATATGCACCCCACCCTGGATCTCGCCATTTTAAAGTTCAATGACTTTGGTAAAATCCATTACACTGATTGCGCGAGGTTTTTAAAAGATGGCAATAATATTAAGCAGGGAAAGTTTTTATGCAGGCTTGGCTTTCCTTTTCCTGAATTCACTAATTATACTTTCAATGCCGTCAGCGATGATATCGAGTGGACAAACACCGGCATAAATGTTTCCCCGCGGTTCCCTATAGAAGGAATGGTAACCCGTTTCCTGGCCGACCAGCAGCTTGGACTATTTGGAATAGAAATGAGCACGCCTGGTCTTCGCGGGCAAAGTGGCGGACCACTATTTGACGAAAAAGGTATTGTGTATGGCATGCAGTTTTCTACCAAACACCTCCACCTTGGCTTCGATTTAATTGACAAAGAGATTATGGTAAACAATGGCATTAAAAAAGTTTCAGATTATTCTTTCATACACCTGGGCCAATGTATCCATGTAAATGCAATAAAGGCATTTTTGAAAGAGCATAAGATAGATTTTTATGAAGAAGATTGATGGTCAATTTATATGAATGAAGACGTATGAAACCGGGATTTCGCTCTTCCCTTATCAACCTATTCTCTCATTCACCTATTGACTTATCTTTGTTTCATGTTAGAAATAAGCAAACGCGGTCGCGACATGCCAGCTTCCCCTATTCGTAAACTGGTTCCCTTTGCCGAAGCGGCAAAAAAGAAGGGTATAAAAGTTTACCACCTCAATATTGGTCAGCCCGATATTGAAACCCCACAGCAATGCCTGGACGCAGTAAAAAATTGCGATATCCACGTACTGGAATATAGCCATAGCGCTGGTAATGAAAGTTACCGGAAAAAATTAGTAGAATACTACAGCCGTAATAACATCGATATTACCCACCAGGATATTATTGTAACTACCGGCGGAAGTGAAGCGATACTTTTTGGTTTTATGGCCTGCCTGGATGCAGGAGATGAAGTGATCATTCCGGAACCTTTTTATGCCAACTACAATGGCTTTGCGATACAGGCGGATGTTGTTGTAAAACCCATCACAAGTAGTATTGAAACCGGGTTTGCATTACCACCAATAGAAGAGTTTGAAAAAGCAATCACTCCCAAAACAAAGGCGATCGTTGTTTGCAATCCAAACAACCCGACCGGTTATTTATACAGTGCTGCAGAAATGGAAACCCTGAAGCTGATCGTTCTGAAACATAACCTTTTTCTTTTTGCGGATGAAGCTTACCGTGAGTTTTGTTATGAAGGTTCTCATACCAGCGCCATGCATTTAAAAGGTGCTGAACAAAATGTGGTTTTGATGGACACCATCAGCAAGCGGTACAGCGCCTGTGGTGGCCGCATCGGCGCATTTATTACAAAAAATAAAGAAGTACTGAATGCCGCCATGAAATTTGCACAAGCCAGGTTAAGCCCCCCATTCTATGCCCAGGTTTTGGGAGAAGCTGCCGTGGATCTTCCCGAAAATTATTTTGATACCACCAAAGCCGAATATAAATTACGCCGCGATACGCTTGTGAGAAGACTCAATGCTATTCCCGGCGTGTTTTGCCCGAATCCGGGCGGCGCCTTTTATGCCATGGCGAGGCTACCCATTGACGATAGTGATATTTTTTGCCAGTGGCTACTTGAAAAATTTTCCTACAATGCACAAACACTGATGCTTGCTCCAGCCACCGGCTTTTACAGCACCCCGGGACTGGGGAAAAACGAAGTGCGACTCGCTTACGTATTAAATGTTGATGCGATTAATAAAGCAATGGATTGTTTGGAGAAGGCGTTGATGGAATATCCAGGCAAAGCGCATTAGTGAAACCAGTGCAATTCCGTAACGAAGTGCTTCATTCCCGGCGTGCTTTTGATCTAATCCCGCAAGAAACGTTGAATGGAAAAGTGTGAGTGATCGTGTAAACGTTTTTTAAGGAGCCTTTTTTATTTGGAAGATCAGGGTATGCATTATTTTCCGAAGCCCATGATAACAAGTACCCATAAGTCTAATAATTATAGAAATTTCATCCCGGTTAATAAAGATGGTATAATTTCGCATTGAATTCGATCAATACAACGGTGAAATGAGCTTTTCCCGGGTCTTTATATTTCTTAATTTTTCCACGTTTAGGGTGAATCTTTTAAAAAAGCTGCATTTATCCAGGCTAGAAAGTTTACTTTCACACATTAATTATCCTGATAATTTATTCTGATCAACGCTCAGGGCTGATATCTTAAAAAAAACTTCGCTTACCTGCCACCGGGAAAACAGTTAAAATCAATTTCAACTTTGATCTTCCGGGTTACGAGCATCCAATAACCATTTTCAGAAGTAATAACCGTGAAATGTAATATTTCATTTAATGATGATTTGAAATTATGACAAAATTTTTTACACTCCTTTTCGTAAGCATGCTTAATCTTGCCGCCTTTGGTCAATCAGATGCACAGGTAGATGCGGTGTATACGTTGGGAAAAATTCCCGCTCCGCTCGGTGTATACAATCATGTAGTGCAGGCGAAAATTGTGAATACCGGCAGCAATGTACTTACGGATTTGCCCATAACGCTAACGGTTACAGGTTCCAATACTTTTTCCAACGTACAAACTGTATCTATCAATCCGGGTGAGGCCACCCTCGTCAGTTTTAATGCATTCTCTCCATGGAATACCGGCACAAACACTGTTACCGTTTCGGTTCCGTCGGATGATAACAATACAAACAACAGCGCTGCTTACACGCAGTTAGTGAATAACAATACTTTCAGTTACGCTGATGAATCCACCCCTGTTTCGTCCATTGGTTTTGGCACCGGAGAAGGAATTCTTTTAGCTAAATACCAGGCAGGCGGAAGTGGTATTGTAAAGCAGGTTCGGGCACATATCGGGACTGCGGCAAATTGTGTCGGGCAAACTGTATACGCCGTAGTTGCCAGTTTTGGCGTGTTGCTGGGTCAGTCTCTTCCGCACATAATAACTGCTGCTGACCTTGGCACTTATGTTGTTTTTGACATAGTTGAACAACCTTTAACAGATGCCGAAACTCCTATGTTTGTAGGCCTGGCTCAACTGTCGGATGGGACCACGGAATATTATCCATTGTCGTACCAGGCAGAAGGAACCCCAACACGGCCGGATGCTTATTTTGCCAGCTTAACAGATGGCTCTGGTTTGACGGAATTAAATTATATCGGCAGACTGATGCTGGAGGCCGTTGTGGATATCGGAACAGATGCACCTTTCAACAGCGTTTCATCCTCTACAATAAATAGTGTGATCGCGGGATGGGACCTTTCAGGAGCGAATTCCCCTGCAACATTTGCAGCAACTACTTTCGACACGTCCCTGGCTTCTTCCAATCTTTTGACGAGGGGTCCTGGCGCTGGCTCGAGCCCCGGACTTCATTCATTTCGAACAACCGGTTTTCAAAACGATGGGATTGCCACTTCCAATCCGGATTATTTCCAGGTTACCTTGTCGGTGAAACAAGGTGATACGCTCTCACTTTCTTCTTTAAGCGCCTTTGTACATGGAAACAACAGCAACATTACAAACTCGGGTGTTAGTTCACAATTTGCCTACAGCCTTGACGGCATAAATTTTACATTGATAGGATCGCCCGTTTTAACGAACAGGCTCTTAGAGTCTGTAAGTTCGGGATTAAGCGGAATTCCATCTTTACAAAATATAACCGCAGGCACCACAGTAAGGATTCGCTATTATGCAAGTGGTGAAGCCGCCATCAATGATTGGGGAATTCTATCTACCCGGCCGGGAAGCAATGCGCTTGCCGTAAATGGACGATTGGTTCATACAAATGTTAACAGCGTTCTTACGGCACCGGTAGTACCGACGGGCGCTGATTTTTACCTGGGAGATTGCAATGGAACAGCATCTGGTTCCATAAGTTTTACTTCCAACGGAAACTTTGCTCCAAATAATCAATACAGGGTTCAGTTAGGAAAAATAGTAGAAGTACAACAGAATTTTTATTCCTGGACCTCACCGGTAACGATCGGAAGCTTAAACAGTACATCCAACAGCGGAACGATCAATTTTACAATTCCGGCAGGCACAAACGATGATGAGTATGCACTCAGGATAATAAGCACTGAACCTTTTGTATCAGGCACATTGTCGCAGAAATTTGCAGTCAGGGGTACGTCCTGCAGGTCGTTGCCCGCCGACCTCTTCCGCAGCAAAGCCTCCGGAAACTGGACTGATATAAATACCTGGGAAACCAGGTCACCCGCGGGGAGCACCTGGATACCGGCTACGCTGATACCAAATGAACTTTCTGCAGGGGTAGAAATAAAGGAGGGAGACCTGGTAACCATCACCTCAAATATCAGTGTAAAAAAAATGGATATAAAGGGCACATTAAAATTATTAAATGATGTTAATAATAAAGGCAAGATTACCTTACTCGCTGCCCCTTTTCCTGGTCCCTTTTCTCTTGTCATTAGCAAAACCGGCACATTCCAGATTGCTTCTGCAGGGGAAGTATATAATGACGTTATGCTGTTGCTGGATGGCGTGATAAGAGTGTATGGCAGAATTACGATCGGCGATGGTACAAATGCAGTTGCTACGGGCTTTGAAAGTTTTGCGGCGGATCAGTCAGTTGCCATTTCCTGGAATGATGCAGCCGTATTTGAATGGAATTGCAATACCCCCTTTGTAACCAATGGTGCAAACTATTTCTCAGATAATTCCACATATCCAACCCTTCGTTTAACAAAGATACCGGCTGCATCACTGGGTGGCAATGACAATACGGCTATCTATGGCCTGTTAGAGATCAACACGCCGGTAACATGGACAGGCAGTGGTACCAAAACCTTTGCGGCAGGCGTGAAGGGCAATGCTGTACTTACACAG
>JACMPR010000247.1 GCA_014377385.1 Ferruginibacter sp.
ATAAAAAGTTTTGCTCAAAAAACCAGGAGTGATTGAGACACCCCTGGCAACATTGGGTCAACAATTATACAGTCGTCTAAACCATTTTTTGTAAACCAAAAACAAATCAAAAGTATGCAATTAACTGCTATTACCGGTCGCTGTTCGCAAAAGATTCGGCGTACAACAAAAAAACTACTGAAGATTATGAAACTTACAGCCATCTTATTACTTACAGCCTGTATGCAGGTTGCTGCCCTAAGCTATAGCCAAACGGTAAGCTTAACATTAAAGAATAAACCCATGAAGCAGGTATTCCGTGAAATTCAAAAACAAACGGGCCTGAATGTATTGGTTGATGAATCGCTGCTGGAAAAAGCGGGAAATGTAACATTAAAACTACACAATGCGCCATTAGAGGAAGCACTAAATCTTTGTCTGAGCAATCAACCGCTGAGGTATACTATTGAAGACGGGGGTATTCTCATACAGACAAGGCCGGTAGAAATACTTCAGCCAGTTATAAGCCCGGTGGCATCCATTGTAGTAAAAGGTACTGTTACAGATGAAAAAGGGGTTCCATTGGCAGGCGTTACTGTAAAATTAAAAGGTTCTGCTAATATTGGAACTAATGCCGATGCTAATGGAAACTTTACGCTTCAGCTTCCTGATAAGGGCGGTGTGTTGATAGTTTCTTATGTAGGTTATCAAACCAACGAAATACCCGTTTCTAAAGAAGTTGAGTTGAGAATTGTGTTGAAACAAGTGGAAATTAAAGTTGACGAAGTAGTGGTAGTAGGATACGGTACCCAAAAAAAAACCACGATTACTGGGGCAATCTCTTCTGTCAAAGCGGAGCAGCTCACTATTGCGCCCGTAAGCAACGTAACCAACGCCCTTTCTGGAAAACTCCCGGGTTTGATTACTAAACAGACTTCCGGTTTGCCGGGGTCTGATGGCGCAGATTTGAGCATACGAGGTTTTGGCAATCCATTGATTATTGTGGATGGTATCGAATCGAGCTTGAACAACATAGATGCCAACCAGATAGAATCTATTTCTATTTTAAAAGATGGGTCTGCTTCTATTTATGGTGCCCGCGCAGGTAATGGAGTAATTTTGGTTACCACCAAGCGTGGTAATAATCTTAAACCCACAATTACATTTAATAGTTCCATGACCAATCAGGGAGTAACCAAAATGTTAAAGCCTGCCAGTTCAGGTCAACGGTCTGAAATGGAAAGAGAAGCCTGGATTCAGTCTGGTAATCCGGAAGCAACAGCACCCTGGACAATAGCACAGATACAAAAATTTTATGATGGGACTGATCCTGCATTTCCAAATACCAATTGGTATAAAGAACTAATCAGGGATTGGGCACCTCAGCAGCAGCACAATTTATCGGTGAGAGGTGGCAGTGAGAAAATCAAATATTATGGTTTTTTAAGTTATATGAATCAGGAAACCATGATCAAAACAAATGGTGGTAATTTCGCACGATATAATATGCAATCAAATATTGATGCTAAGATAACCGATGATCTCACTATGCAATTAGATTTTGCAGCTATCTCTGAAAACAATCTTTCCAATACACGAGGAATGGGAACAGGAGGTAACATGTGGCAAGACTATTGGCAAACCCTTCCCTATTATCCTGCCCATTTACCCGATCCAACCAAAGTTCCTTATGCTTACGGAGCAGGAACAGGAGGTATGCAAGTCACCTCAAATATGGCTGTCAGCGGCTATGATAAAAATATAACACAGTCATTAAGAGGGACTATATCTCTAAACTATAAAATTAAAGCTGTTAAAGGGTTATCAGCTAAAGCTTTTGTGAATTATTTTAAGACTTATAATACCGGCAAGAGCTTCAGTAGGCCCGTAAGTCTATGGAAATATGAGCCAACGAGCATGGTTTATACGCAGGTAGGAGCTTATGGAACTGCAGCATCCATCGGTCAATCTGCTTCAAATGGGAATATATTTACACAGCAATATTCTTTGAATTACGACAATACTTTTAATAAAAATCATCATATTACGGCACTTGCTTTGTATGAGTCGATTGACTATGCCAATGAAAGCATTTCAGCTTCCAGAAGGGATTTTTTAACTCCTGCAATTGAACAGATGTTTGCTGGTAGTGTTGTCGGCATGTCCAATAACGGTTATGCTACAGAAATGGGGAGAAAAAGTTATGTCGGAAGGTTGAATTATAGCTACAAGGATAAATATTTGCTGGAAACTATTTTCCGTGCCGATGCTTCAGCCAAATTTCCTTCAGCCAAACGTTGGGGATATTTTCCAAGCATATCATTAGGTTGGGTAATGAATAAAGAAGGTTTTATGAAGCAGTTTAGTAAACTGGATAACCTGAAACTTCGGGCAAGTTACGGACAGTCAGGTAACGATGCAGTTGGAAATTTCCAGTATTTGGCAGGTTATCGGTACGGAGCACCTTATATCCTTGGAGCCGGCCCTATGCAGGGCTTAATCTCAACTGGACTGGCAAATCCTAACCTGACATGGGAAAAGATTAAAATATCTAATCTTGGCGTTGATTTCTCATTTTTTAAACGAAAGCTATACGGAGAAATTGATGCTTTTTACCGCCAACGCTCAGGTATTCCCACCACACGAATTACAAGTCTGCCAACCACTTTTGGTGCATCTTTGCCTCCAGAAAACCTTAATAGTATTAATGGCAAAGGTTTTGAATTCAATTTAGGAACAGCAGGTAAAATGGGTGAAGTTTCTTATGATGTTAGCGGAAACATCTCATGGTCAACATCAAAATGGGATCATTTTGAAGAGCCCGAATACACTGATAAGGATCAGAAAAGACTTTATCAACAATCAGGGCAATTGATTGACCGTAATGTTGGCTACCTGTCAGACGGATTATTTACGTCTCAATCACAGATTGATCAACTTAAATTTGATCAGGATCTTCAGGGAAATAGAACGCTTCGGCCCGGAGATGTGCGTTACAAGGACCTAAATGGAGATGGTAAACTGGATTGGAAAGACCAGGTTGATATTGGTAAAGGAACCATACCTCATTGGATGTTGGGTTTTAATACCAATCTAAAATATAAAAGCTTTGACCTGTCGGCGGTTTTTCAGGGAGCATTTGGATATTACACCTATGTTAATTTAGCCTCAACGATGGCGGCTTCTACATTCTATTATGACCAGAGGTGGACGACAACAAATAAAGACCCCAACGCCATTATACCAAGATTAGGTGGTGCAGGGACAAACGGCTTTTTTTCAGACTATTATTATAAAAAATCAGGTTACATTCGTTTGAAAATTGCATCGGTTGGATACAGCATGCCCAAACAATGGCTAAATAAAATAGGTTTCAGCCAAGTTCGGATTTATGCCGCGGGAACAAATCTGCTTACTTTTAATAAACTTTCAAAGTTTGGTATTGATCCTGAAGCCCCAAATGTTGGATGGTATTACCCTCAACAACGTACCATTAGTTTTGGTGTAAATGCATCCTTTTAATTTTATCTTAAAAATAAAAATAATGAAAAAAATACTTTTTATATTTTGTATAGGACTGATATCGTTCACTTCCTGCAAAAAAGATGTACTGGATAAGCGGCCCTTAGATATTATTACAGATGCGGTAGTCTGGAACGACCCCGCTTTGATCAATGCATATCTTACACAATTGTACGCACAAACTGCAGTTTTCACAAATGAAACGCCTGGTTATACTAATTCATGGAATGGAGATTGGGGAGCTAGTGAACAGCATGGTGGGCCATTTTTTATTAATGAAATTGCCGATGAGTCTAAAGCTGGCTGGGGCTTTTTTTGTAATGTGACAGGCTATAAGGCTGGGGGACTGAAAATTGGTGGTGGGCTTTTGGAATGGTGGGAAATGTCCTATAAGACAACCCGTTCGCTTAATGAATTTATCGAAAGAGTACCCAGCTCGCCGGTTGATGTATCAATTAGAAAACAGCGTGTAGCAGAGGCTCGTTTCTTAAGAGCGTTCAATTATTTCGCCATGGTCAAACGATACGGTGGAGTTCCTCTTATTACCAAAGTGCAAAATGTAGGTGACCCAAATGAAACCTTATATCCTGCTCGTGATAGCGAACAGAAAATTTACGATTTTGTTATTTCAGAAGTTGATGCTATTGTTAGCGATCTGGATGAAGTTCCTGCAGATTATGGACGGCCTAGTAAATATGCCGCATTAGCATTAAAAAGCAGGGCTGCCCTGTATGCCGGAAGTATTGCACAATTCGGAACTGTTCAATTGAACGGATTATTGGGTATTCCCACTGCTTCAGCAAATGCCTATTATCAGAAATCGTATGATGCGGCAAATTCAATCATTTCGGGCGGCAAATTTGCTTTATACAATGCAGATGCCGACAAGGTTAAAAATTTTAGAAATATTTTCCTTGTAAAACAAAATTCTGAGATCATTTTTGCTAAACGACATAATCAAGTCAATGCAATGACTAGTGGAGGAAATGCCTGGTCTTATGATTTTTTGCAATGTCCAAAGCCCCATGCCTGGGATGCAGGAAATGAGGATGCACCTTACCTCGAAATGGTTGAGGAATTTGAACATTTGGATGGCACATCCGGAACATTGGATAGGACTGCGATTCAACAAGGATTATGGTCTTTGGATAATTTGTGGGCCAATAAAGATCCCCGTTTTTTTGCTACAATTTATACTATGGGAACACAATGGAAAGGAACTATTGTTGATCCTCACAATGGGTTGATATTACCTACGGGAGAAATTATTTCGACTGGTTCTTATGGGGGAGTTCCAGCACTCGGCACCCAAAAGGTTGACAATAAGTTTAATACCAGCTTTGGTGTAATGAAATATCTGGATGAGAAAGCCGATAACATGCAGTGGGTTTCACAATCAAGCACTGATTATACTGTATTTCGTTACGGGGAAGTATTGTTGAATTTTGCCGAAGCAGCATTTGAACTTGGAAAAACAGGTGAGGCATTGAATGCTGTTAACCAAATCAGAACCAGGGCAGGTATTGCAACCCTTGCTGCTGTTGACCGCGAAAAAATACGACACGAACGTAAAGTGGAACTGGCTTTTGAAGGACATCGCTATTGGGATCTTCGCCGCTGGAGAACTGCCGCATCAGTTCTTTCTGTAAACCATTCAGGATTAAGGTATATACTTGATTATGCTACTGGTAAATACCAAATACAAGTAGTTGATAATGTTGATGGTGAAACAACAGCGCCCAAATTTTATTCTTACAACTATTATTTCCCAATTACCATAGCTCGTACGGGAAACAATAAAAATCTGGTTGAAAATCCGGGTTATAATTAGCAACGTTTAGTTTAATCAATGAGCTTAAGTAGTATAGTCCTTTTGGCTATACTACTTTTTAATCTGTTTTCAAACTAAGGGTTAGTTATACAAATACAAAATAATAAACGTTTATGTCGCTGACACAACGTTTATTTATTCATATTATTTACTTTTAGTTAATCACAACAAAAAAGGGATCAAAAAAAAATATTTTTCATTTACTTTTTTTGTTTTTTACAGTTACCTCCATACATGCGCAGTCTGGTTTTTCACTTTCTTCTCCGGATCATACTATTTCCGTTGACATCAGCTTGAAGGAGAAAATCTACTACTCGGTTTCATTCAAAGAAGAACGGGTTTTGGAAGCATCTCCGTTGTCAATAAATATTGATAACACTGTGTTGCTGGCAAACCCCGTTATTGTTAATACCAAAAATACCTGAATTTATTTGCATCCTTAGGGATTGCCGGCGTGAAAGCAGATTTTTTTGGTCGTGAAGACCAGACCGGAATTAAAATGTATGAAGATATTGCCCAGGCAACGGCCAAGCGGAAACTGTTGATCGATTTTCATGTAGCAACCAAACCAACCGGATTATCCAGCACTTATCCGAATGTGATTAACTATGAAGCGGTGGCCGGGAACGAATGGAACAAACTGAGCAGCGACAAAGTGACTGTTTCACATAAAGTATTGCTTCCTTTTACAAGAGGTATGCAAGGCCCGATGGACTTTACTCCCGGAGGTATGCGCAATCTTCAATCAGGACACAAT
>JACMPR010000248.1 GCA_014377385.1 Ferruginibacter sp.
AGGTGGCAATAATTTCAGTGCTGGCAATGTTGGAAACATACCAGGTGCCGGCGGAGGAGAAAATGGGAATGGTGGTGCGGGTAGTGGTGCGGGTGGCAAGGGAAGAGTAATAGTCAGTTATTTTCTACCGCCAACAATTTCGGGCTTTGCACCTGCTGCAGCCTGTTCTGGAAGTAATGCAACAATAACTATTACCGGCATAAATTTTTCTGCTGCCACCTCTGTCAAGTTCAACGGTGCAAATGCAGCTTCATTTGTCATCGTAAACTCAACAACGATAACAGCAGTAATACCTGCAGGAGTTTCTACGGGAACTATATCAGTTACCACGCCTGGAGGCACTGCAACAAGTGCTTCTGCATTAGTAATAAATACCAGTGGCACGATAACGTTAAGTTCTGGAAGTGCAATAACTTCTGTTTGTGTTAATACGGCAACAATAAATATTGTTTACACTATTGGTGGTTCTGCAACAGGTGCAACGCTTACAGGTTCATTGCCCGGCGGTGTTACAGGCTCATTTTCCGCCGGTACATTCAGCATTAACGGTACTCCCATTACAACGGGAATTTTCAATTATACGGTTACAACTATTGGCTCTCCTTGTACGAATCCCGGATTAAGCGGTACAATAACGGTAAACGCAGATGCGACTATTTCTTTGTCATCCGCTCCTTCTTCCGCTGCACAGACACTCTGTGTAAACACGGCCATTGCAAATATCAATTATGCGATCGGTGGTAATGGTACAGGTGCCAACGTCAGTGGATTGCCTCCCGGGGTTACTGGCTCTTATTCCCCAGGTGTATATTCCATAAGCGGCAGCCCATCGGCAGCTGGAAATTTTAATTATACTATAACCGCGACTGGCCCCTGTGTAACCCCATCTTTAACAGGAAGCATAACAGTTACGAATAATGGCAGCTTATCATTATCTTCCGCCCCCGGATCCAATAACCAGGCAACCTGTATAAGCAACCCCATTACCCCTATCACTTATGCCATTGGCGGAACAGCAACATCTGCTTCCATAACCGGCGGAGCATTGCCTGCAGGCGTTATTGGCTCATTTAATGCCGGGATCTTCACAATAAGCGGCACGCCCACTGCAGCCGGTACATATAGTTATACGGTTGGGAACTCCGGTTCTCCCTGCATCAATCCGGCAGCAAGTGGAACAATAACGATTCATGAAAATGCAAGCATTGCGCTTTCATCAGCGCCAGGTACAAATGCACAGGTTCTTTGCGCACTGGCACCAATAAGTAACATTACTTATACGATCGCCGGTTTTGGTACTACGGGTGCTACCGTTACCGGATTACCGGCGGGTGTCACAGGCACGTACAACGCGGGTATTTTCACGATCAGCGGAACACCAACGGTAACGGGTAACTTTAATTACATAGTAACTACAACAGGCCCGTGTGGTACGCCTGCAGCCCTCGGTAGTATTACATCGAACAACAATGGCACTGTTACCTTAACATCTGCGGCAGGAACAAATGCCCAATCAGTATGTTTGAGTAGCGCCATTGCAGGTATCACCTATGCTATTGATCCTTCAGCTACCAGTGCATCCATTACTGCAGGGGCATTGCCGGCTGGAGTTACGGGCTCTTTTGCGGCAGGCGTTTTCACCATCTCGGGTACGCCGCTTGTGTCGGGCTCTTTCAATTACACCGTACAAGCTGCGGGTTCCTCCTGCGCAAACCTCAGTGCCAGTGGAGTAATAACCGTAAATGAAAATGCCTCCATCATCATAACCTCTGCTGCTGGTACAGATGCGCAATCACTCTGTGTGAATACGGCTCTAACTAATATTACTTATGCCGTGGCTGGTTTCGGAAATACAGGTGCAACTGTTACAGGCCTTCCTACCGGTATCACAGGTTCTTTTGCTGCTGGAGTGTTCACCATCAGCGGTTCCCCCACAATTTCAGGAAACTTTAATTATATGGTAACCACCACGGGACCATGCGGAACACCGGCAGCGCTTGGAAGCATTACTGTTCTTGCAAATTCTACTATCATACTTACTGCAGGAACTGCCAGCCAAACCAAATGTATCAATACCACTATTACTACAGTCACCTATACCTTAGGTGGAAGTGGCCTTGGTGCAACGCTGACCGGAGGCTCGTTTCCTGCGGGTGTAACAGGTTCATTTACTTCAGGCGTATTTACGATAAGTGGTACTCCAACAGTGTCCGGTATTTTTCCATACACGATCACGACTGCGGGTCCTTGTGTAAATCCGGCAGTAAACGGAACCCTTACAATAAATGCCGATGCAATCATTGCTTTATCTTCTGCCCCGGGAACTGATGCGCAAACGAGATGTATTAATACAGCCATTACAAACATCACATATCTCATTGCTGGTGGAGGAACCGGAGCTACTGTTACAGGCTTACCCACTGGCGTGAGTGGAAATTACTCGGCTGGCTTGTTCACTATTAGTGGAACTGCCTCCGTATCAGGAACATTTAATTACATGGTAACGACCACAGGGCCGTGCGGAACGCCTGCTGCCCTGGGAAGCATTACCGTACAGGGAAATTCAACTATTATACTTAGCTCAGGACCAGGAACAAATAACAAAATACTTTGCATTAATACTCCACTTACTAATATTACTTTTACCATCGGTGGAGGTGCGACTGGTGCTACGCTGACAGCGGGTTCATTTCCGACAGGGGTAACCGGGTCTTATGCATCAGGAGTATTTACTATAACGGGTACGCCTACAACTTCCGGCTCCTTTGCTTATACAATAACCACAACAGGGCCTTGTGTAAATCCTGGTGCCAGCGGAACAATCCTGGTTAACGGGGATGCGACAATTTCGTTGTCTTCCGCAGCAGGAACGGATGCGCAGACTAAATGCATAAGTAGTCCTATTACCAGTATCACCTACGTGATCGGGGGATTCGGAACAACAGGTGGTACGGTTACCGGATTACCAACAGGCGTTACCGGCACTTATTCAGCAGGAGTATTTACCATCAGCGGCAGTGCATCTGCATCAGGAACTTTTAACTATACCGTTTCTACCACCGGACCATGTATTAAGCCTATCGCATCGGGAACTATAACGGTTACGCCTAATGCTACTATTACCCGCACCTCTGCCCCTTCAACTACGCCTCAAACGGTGTGTATCAATAACCCGATAACAACAATCACCTATGCGATTGGTGGTTCCGGAACAGGCGCCGTCGTGAGTGGTTTACCATCAGGAGTAACCGGAGTGTTCAATGCAGGTATATTTACTATCGCTGGTACACCCACTGTTTCAGGAGTATTTCCCTTCACAGTAACAACAACGGGATCATGCGGTACTCCGGGCGCAAGCAGCACTATCACAGTGAATGCAGACGCAACAATTGCATTAACATCGGCAGCAGGTAGCAATATCCAGACAAAATGTATTAATAATGCGATCACAAATATTACCTACCTTATCGGCGGCGGCGGAACCGGTGCAACTATTACAGGCCTGGCCCCTGGTTTGACAGGTACTTACAACGGTGGTACCAAAATATTTACGATCAGCGGCATACTCAACCTTGCTGGCACTTTTACTTATACCGTAACTACAACTGGTCCCTGCATTAAATCCGCCCTTCAAGGAACGATAGCGGTTACGCCTAATGCGATGATAAGCATATCGTCGGCCGCCGGAACGAATGTTCAGACACTTTGTACAAACGCTCCGATCACAACTATTACTTACAATATCGGGGGATCAGGCACAGGCGCAGCCGTTACTAATTTACCTCCAGGCATAACCGGTAGTTACACCGGGGGCATCTATACTATTAGCGGAACGCCTTCTGCGGCAGGAACATATAATTACGTGATTACAACGACGGGACCTTGTATTACGCCCTCTTTGAGCGGCACGCTTACAGTCAATTCATTACCTGTGGGCACGCTTACGGCCACAGAAACTTCCGGAACAGCAAACAACAATACTATCTGCGCAGGATCAAGTATTACTTTCACCGCTACGGCGGGTTACGGTTCGTATACTTTCAAAGTAAACGGAATTACGGTACAAAGCGGTATATCAAATGTTTTCAATACTACCACATTAACCAACGGCGCGTCTGTGAATGTGAACGTTGCAAACGGGTTGAATTGCGGGGCTACATTTGGTCCTGTCCTTATCACTGTAAATGCATTACCAGTTGCAGGGCTTTCGGCAGATAATACTACGATTTGCCCGGGCGATATAGTAACATTCACAGCAACTGGTGGCACCAACTATACCTTTAATATAAATGGTTCGCCGGTACAAAGCGGCAACACACCCACTTACACAAGTGCCGCACTTACAAATGGCAACAGTATCACGGTTATTGTAACCAACAGCAATGGATGCACAGCTACCTCTGCTCCGATTGTAATGACGCTAAATCCCCGGCCAACAGGCACTTTAAATGCAACGGCGACTACAATATGTGTCGGCGATAATGTAACCTTTACGGCTACGGCAGGTTATACAAACTATAACTTTAAAGTAAATGGTGTTAGCCTTCAGAATAGCAATTCAAATATTTTTAACAGCAATAGCCTTACTAACCCATCAGTTATTTCGGTAGACGTTACCAATGCTGCCAGCTGCCAGGCTACTTTCAACCCAATCGTTGTAACCGTAAATTCGCTGCCGGTAGGAACACTGAGCGCAGCCGAAAACTCAGGTGCGGCAAATGACAACAGTATTTGCTCAGGCAGCACCGTGACATTCACGGCCACTGCCGGTTTTAACAATTATAATTTTAAGGTAAATGGCATCTCACAACAAAACGGTGCATTAAATATTTACAATACATCCACGCTCCTAAACAATGACCTGATCACCGTGCTGGTTACAAACGGCAGTAATTGTAATGCATTCTTTAATTCAATTACTATAACCGTTATTTTCTCACCAACCGGAACATTGATTGCTTCTTCTGCAAATATCTGTAGTGGTGGCAATATCAACTTTACGGCTACTACTGGTTTTGCCAATTACGATTTTCACGTAAACGGTTCCACCGTACAAAACGGCACTGGTAATACCTACAGCAGTACCAGCCTTGCTAATGGAGATATAGTTACACTGGATGTAACAGGTGTTAATTTTTGCGTTTCGACCTTTAACCCGGTCACCGTAAATGTCATTGCCTTGCCAACGGGTACGCTGGCCATCTCAGAAACTTCCGGGGCGGTACCAGACGATGGAATGATTTGTACGGGTGCGATCGTCGAATTTTCTGCAGTGCCAGGATTTACAAATTATAATTTCCTTTTGAATGCGGTATCCGTACAAAATGGATCATCAAATATTTACAGCAACTCTTCCCTCATAAATGGCGATGTGGTTACCGTGGCTGTAACAAACGCAGGCGGTTGTATTGGATTATTAAATTCCTGGACAATCTCAGTGTACACATATCCGGTAGTTTCCCCGATCTACGGTCCAACGACGGTCTGTGTAAACAGCACGATATTGCTGGCAAGCACCACACCGGGAGGTACCTGGAGTAGTGGCAACAGTGCCCAGGCAACTGTAGACGCTGGCGGTATTGTAACGGGCATTGCTAATGGCACGTCTGTTGTCAATTATACCGTAACAAATGCGAATGGATGCGCCACCCAGGTAAGTGTTTTAATAACTGTAACCAGTGTACCATTTGTAGCGCCCATCTCGGGCAATAGCAATATCTGTATAAATAATACAACATCAATGTACAGCGCAACTGCCGGCGGAACCTGGACCAGTAGTAATATAACAGTGGCTACAGTGGATGCGTCAGGTACGGTTACAGGAATTTCTGCCGGAACTGTCGTGATTAATTATTCTGTTTCAAACTCAAATAGCTGCACAACTACCAATGCACTTACTGTAACAGTAAACGCTCCACCGGTCCTGAACCCGATCACAGGAAACTTAAATGTATGCCTTGGCAATACAAGCCTGCTGGTAAATGATACAGACGGCGGCATGTGGAGCAGCAACAATATTTCAGTAGCAACAGTGAATCCTTCCACCGGCCTGGTGACGGGTGTTTCACCGGGGACGGCCACTATTAGTTACAATGTAACAGACGGAAACGGCTGTTCAGATACCGAAACAGCATTGGTTAGCGTATGGGCCTTACCGGTACCTACCCTTTCAGGTCCCAATCCAATTTGTCCAAATTCAACGGGCACTTATACAACCGAACCAGGTCAGTTTAGTTATGTTTGGATATTTACCGGTGGCACCCTGGTTTCTGGCGGAACAGGCACCGATAATACCGCTACAATTCTGTGGGATCAGCCAGGTCCAAAAACGATTTACGTTAACAACACAGATGCGCATGGTTGCGCTGCTACCGCGTCGGTTACAGTTACTACCAGCACAGGTACGGTACCTGCGCTCTCAGGTGATATTGAAGTATGTCTGAATGCTGTCGGAAACTACCTGACCAATCCCGGCCAAAGCAACTATACATGGGCGGTAGTTGGTGGAAATATCTCTGCCGGTGGTACAGTCACAGACAACACCGCTACTATCAACTGGGTCACTCCCGGCACAGGAACGGTGAGTATCAACTTCACTGATCCGGGCGGTTGTATTGCGGCCTCAGTTGTATCATTACCTGTTTTGGTTCATACCCTTCCAACAGCAACTGTGAATGGAACAGCATCAATATGCCAAAATGGACCTCAGCCAAACATTAGCTTTACAGGAGCAGCTGGAAGTGCACCTTATACATTTACATACAATATTAACGGGGGCGCAAATCAGACTGTAACAACTGTTTCCGGTAATTCTACCACTGTTGCAGGTAGTACAGGAACAACAGGTATCTTTAATTATAACCTGGTGAGTGTAGCGGATAATAACAGTTGTTCGCGTTTACAAACAGGCGTTGCAACAATAACAATAAATGGATTACCCGCTGCGACCATTACCGGAACTTTCACAGTATGCCAGAACAGTTCATCACCCGCAATAAATTTCACAGGAACTGCAGGAACTTCTCCTTTTACTTTTTCATACAACATAAATGCCGGACCTACTCAAACCATAACTACCGTTTCAGGTAATGCAGTAATGCTGGCTGCGGCAACCGGAGTTACCGGGAATTTTGTATATAACCTGCTGGGCGTTTCAGACGCAAACGGTTGTTCGCAGGTACAGACCGGATCAGCCACCATTACTATTACACCCACTCCCACAGCAATTGTAAGCGGTACAACCTCCGTTTGTCAGAATGCTATTTCTCCCGATGTCAGCTTTACAGGCAACAACGGAACAGCTCCTTACATATTTACTTATAATATCAATGGCGGAGGTAATTTAACAGTGGCTTCTGTCGGGAGTACAGCAACAGTCTCGGTACCGACGGCTATCGCCGGGGCCTTCACTTACTCACTCGTAAGTGTGCAGGACGCCGGAGCAGGCTTGTGTTCACAGCTGCAAATAGGTTCGGTAACGGTAACGGTTAATCCAACTACAGTTGGCGGAACGGTGGGTACGAGTACAAGCGTGTGTTCAGGTACAAATAGCGGCTCATTAACCCTGACTGGAAATACCGGAAACGTAATCGGATGGGAATTGTCTACAAATGGCGGGACAACATGGACGCTAATTGCCAACACAACTACCTCCCTCACTTATACAAATCTTACAACTACTACAATTTACCACGCTATTATTAAAAGTGGCGTCTGTAGCAGTGCAATTTCAGCTTCAGCAACCATAACTGTAAATCAACCTGCTGTTGGCGGAGCAGTGGCAAACAACGCTATTGTTTGCTCAGGCACAAATAGCGGAACATTAAGTTTGACAGGTCACACGGGTTCAGTTGTAAGATGGGAACTTTCAACCAATGGCGGCGCAAGCTGGACATCAATTGTGAATACCAGCACTTCGCAGGGCTATATCAACCTGACTCAAACAACCCTGTATAGAGCAATCATAGCTAATGCTGTATGCCCGGCAGTAAATTCAACTTCAGCAACAATTACTGTGAGAAGTTTACCAACGGCAACGATTAGTGGAACTGTTTCAGTGTGTTTAAATACAGCTAATCCGACTATCACTTTTACAGGCGCAAACGGAACGACTCCCTATACATTTACCTATAAATTAAACGGTGGGGCAAATTTAACACTAACCTCTATTGGAAGTACAGCAACAGTTGCAGCGCCAACTACAACTGCTGGCACCTTTATTTACTCACTGGTTAGTGTGCAAAGTGCGGGTGTTCCGGCATGTCCTCAAAACCAGGGTGGAACCGCTTCAGTCACTGTAAATTTACCGCCTGCCGCGTTTATCATCACACCTGCAAGTGCAAACATCTGCCAGGGTAGCGTGCAACCCCTCTCTTCTGCTGCGAGCGCTTCCAGTGCGGGAACAAAGGTTGTAAGTTCAGGTGTAATTAATCTCCCGATACCCGATGCCAATATTTTTGGGCCAACGGGAAATGCTGCCAGTACCTTAATTGTTGCAGGAATTCCTGCCGGAGTGGTTATCAATAGTGTTACTGCAAATTTAAATGTCAATCACACTGCCACCGGCGATCTTGTTATTAATTTGCGGGCGCCCAATGGGAACGTGCTAAATCTAATAAATGAAAGAGATGGAACTGGAAATAACTTCACCAATACAACGATAACTAGTTTGAGTGTAACGCCTATATCCGGCTCTAACCCATACACCGGTACTCATGCAGCTGATGCTGCAATTGGTGTAGGATCTCCAAATTCTAACGGTTTGTTCCCTTCACTTTATAGTGTACCAAATGGTAACTGGAGATTGATAGCGGAAGATAACCAATGGCTAAGATTCTTCCTTCAAACTAATACTGGAAATATCGTGTCGTGGACACTAACCATTAATTACACGATTCCAAATTCACCTATCAGCACCGTATGGTCACCAATTACCGGTTTATACACAGATCCAGGTGCCACGATTGCATATGCTGGTCAGAGTCTTTCAACTGTGTATGTCAAACCAGCAGTTCCGGGAACCGTTGTTTATACCGCAACTGCTACCAACGCAGCTAATTGCAGCACTCCACACACGGTCAGCGTTACCGCAGGTATAACTCCCGTCGTAACGATTTCTGCTGATTATTGTGCCGTACCTGATAAGGTACGTTTAACCGCAACCTCTGTACCCGCAGCCACCAGCTATATATGGAGTAATGGTGCTACCACTTCCTTTATTGATGTGGATATCGCCGGTAGTTTCGATGTTACTGTTTTTTCCGGCGGAAGCTGTCCCGGCACTGCATCGATTAACGTGGCGCAGGAATTAGTAGTGAACGGTAATTTTGAAGCGGGTAATGCAGGATTTATAACACCTCCTTTGGGACCCAATCAATACCAATACGTTGCAGATGGTGCAGGAAACAACGAACTCGTTCCGGAAGGATTGTATGGCGTAGGTCCAAATGCCAACACATATCATCCAGGTTTCTGGGGACGGGATCATACCACAGGTTCGGGAAATTTTATGATTATCAACGGCTTTCCTAACGGTAATCCACAACCGATTGTTTGGCAGGAAACTGTTAGTGTACTTCCAAATACAAATTATTATTTTGCCGCATGGGGAATAAGTCTTAATAACGCCGGGCCATTTGCACAATTACAGTTCAACGTGAACGGTGCCCAGGTAGGAACGGTAGCCACATTAACTGCAGGAGTAAATAACAACTCAAACAACGGCTGGACAAGATTTTACGGTAGCTACACTACAGGCCCCACAACGACGTCTGTTACGATATCCATCACAGATCTTCAGAATGCAGCCGGGGGAAATGATTTTGGCCTCGATGATATTTCCTTCGCCACCCTATCTACCTTTATTACCCTGCAATCTGCACCAGGTACTGATGCACAGATACTGTGCTCAAATACGACGTTAACAAACATCGTTTACAGTATCGGAAATGGAAATGCAACCAGCCCAACCGTAACCGGTTTACCACCCGGGGTAACCTCTTCCTTCTCAGGAAACGTACTTACTATTACCGGCACCCCTGTGACGGCAGGTACATACACTTATAATATCGCAACGACGGGTGGCTGCCTTCCGACTAATGCAACCGGCACCATAACCGTGCAGGCACAAGCTATAGCACTGTCTTCGGGTAGCTCAACTACGGTAGTTTGCGCAAATTCGCCCGTAAATATCGGCTACACCCTTTCAGGCACTGCCACAGGAGCTACAGTAAACGGTTTACCAACAGGTGTTATCGGCTCAGTATCCGGCACAAGTTATACAATCAGTGGAACACCTACTCTTACCGGGACATACTCATACACCATAACTACTACGGGTACATGTACACCTGTAACTGTAACTGGAACAATCACCGTTCAGGCACAAACAATTACCCTTAACTCATCTAACAACAATCAAACGGTGTGTATTAACAATCCCATCGCAAATATTCAATACACGGTTGGAGGTACAGGCAGTGGTGTAACTATTTCCGGGTTGCCCGCGGGTGTTACATTCTCTTACAATGCAGGCATTGTATTTATCACGGGTACACCGGTCGTTTCAGGCTCATTTAACTTTACAGTAAATACAACAGGCAACTGCGCCGCTGCTGCTGCGACAGGGCTCATCAATGTGACCCCGGCCGCAAATCTGGTTTTAACTTCTGCAGTGGGAACCAATGCCCAGACAATCTGCCGCAACTCGCCGATTACAAACATTACCTACTCGGTTAATGGGGCCACCGGGGCGAGTGTAAGTGGGTTACCCGCAGGTACTACAGGCGTGTTTAGTGCCGGCGTATTTATAATAAGTGGCACAGCTACTGCGAACGGAACATTTAATTACACTATTACTACAAGCGGTGGTTGTGGGAATGGAACGGCGATTGGTACGGTAACCGTACAATCACAAACGATCATACTTACCTCTGGCAGTGCTTCACCTTCTGTTTGCACAAATGCAGTAATAACAAACATTGTCTACAGCATCGGAGGCACCGCTTCGGGAGCTTCCATAACAGGACTGCCTTCAGGCGTTTCTTTCTCCTTAGCAGGCAATGTTCTCACTATAAGTGGCACACCAACCGTACAGGGATCATTTCCCTACACCGTAACAACAACGGGTAGCTGCCTCCAGGCTTCTGCAAGTGGTACCATCAACGTGCAACCTACTGCACTAGGCGGATCTATCGCATCGGTTGCCATATGCAGCGGTGGAAGTGGTACGTTAACTGTAACAGGACAAAGCGGTACTATTATTCGCTGGGAATTTTCTACTGACGGTGGGGCGAACTGGACACCCATCACAAATACTTCTATCACGCAGGCATATAACAATATCACCGATCCCACGCTTTTCAGGGTGGTAGTTTCTAACGGTTGTGGAATTGCAAACTCCGGTATTGCCGCAATAGCTATCCGGAATTACTGGGTTGGCACCACAAGTATTGACTGGAATATTGCAAGTAACTGGGCAGACAATCAAATACCTTCCCTGTTCTGTGCGGATGTACATATTAAAGGTGGGCAGCCAAATCAACCAACACTGGGCTCAGGAACTGCTACAATAGAGAACCTGCATTTGTATCCTAATGCAATGCTCACAGTGGACAATGCTACCCTGAAAGTGTCCGGTACCATTTTCAATAACGGGATATTTACAGCGTCTAACGGTAGTGTTGAATTCAATGGCAGTACTGCACAAACTATAGCTACAGCTACGTTTCAGAACAATGCACTTAAAAATCTTGTTATCACTAACTCGAGCGTACAAGGCGTAGTGCTGGCGGGACCGCTCAATATTTACCGTTCGTTCAGTTTTTTAGGTACCGGCAGGAAATTCAACACGGGCGGTTTTCTTGCTTTGAAGTCAACTGCTGCTGAAACAGCATGGGTGGGAGATTTTACAGGCAATATATTTACAGGCCAGGCCACGGTAGAACGTTACATTGGTACAGGTACGGGTGCAGCACCAAACCACGGAAAGTCATGGCAGTTTTTAGCAGTACCTACAACCGGGCAAACAATAAAACAGGCATGGCAGGAAGGTGCGGCTACCAATAATGGTAACCCTAATCCTGGTTTTGGAACGATGCTTACAAGTAATGTAGCGAATGCTGCAACCCAACCCAATCCTGGATTTGATGTGTTTACATCACCAGGACCGTCTCTCAAAACCTATAATTATCTTACCAACACATACGATGGACCTTTGAATACGAATAATCCGCTTTATAATCCAAAGGGATATTTTATCCTGGTTAGGGGCGACAGGTCCGTAACAGCTTATAACCAGCCTGCGGTCCCAACGGTATTACGCTCCAAAGGCACGTTGTTTGGTCCTTCAAATCCACCTGCAGTAACAAATGTGACAGCAGGTAAATTTGAATCAGTTGGTAACCCCTATGCTTCAGCGTTAGATCTTCGAAATATCTCTAAAACCGGCGGAGTTGATGAATTCTTCTATGTTTGGGATCCAAGGCTGGGTGGTTCCAGCAACCTGGGCGCTTTCCAAACGATCTTTAAAGTTGGCAGTAACTATTTCGCAATGCCAGGTGGCGGAAGCTATGGATCCGGAATAAATAATTTCATACAGAGTGGACAGGCATTCCTTGTACAGGCAACTGGTGCAAACGGCATCGTTGGCTTTGCAGAAACTTCAAAATCAAATGGTAGTGCATTGGTTTTTCGTAGTAACCAATCTCCATCATTGCAACAAATGATGAAAACGAATTTGAATTCCGTAGCGAATGATGGAACTACTTCATTAATAGATGGAGTACTAAATATGTTTGACGACAGCTACAGTAATGCAGTTGATGGTCTTGACGCAAAAAAACCAGCGAATACCGGCGAGAATCTGTCAATAAAATCCAACAACGGTCTGTTTGCAATTGAAAGGCGACACAGCATTGTAAGCACAGATACTGTTTTCCTGAATATTGCCAATGTAAGGGTGCAGAATTACAGCCTTGAATTTATTAGCGATCTAAGTAACGAAGTGGAAGGTTTTGTAGAGGATAGGTACCTTGATCTCAGAACAACACTGAATACTGCAGGAACAACTATCGTCAACTTTACAATTGCCAACATTCCCGGATCATATGCACCGGACCGTTTTAGGGTAGTGTTTAATAGGCTCCTCGTTGTACCGGTAACCTTTACTTCATTAAAAGCTTATCAGCAGGCGAAAAACATCAATGTAGAGTGGAAAACAGAAAATGAAGTAAATATGCAGGAATATGTAGTGGAGAAATCTTTGAATGGATCCCGGTTTTCGGCGATGGCTGCCAAAACGCCAACCGGTAATAACGGCAATGCTGCCAGCTATCTGTCGGTAGATGAGCAACCTGTTTACGGGTTTAATTTCTACCGCATTCGCAGCGTGGATATAGGAGGAAAAATCCGCCATTCAGATATCGTGAAAGTATTTGTTGAAAGTCCGAAACCAACAATTGCTATCTACCCCAATCCAATTACAAATGGCATCATTAACCTGCAACTTGTCAACCAGCCAGCAGGTGAGTATGCCATTAAATTGTACAATAAACCGGGACAGGTAATCCTTTCAAAGCAGATAGTGCATGCAGACGGGAGCAGCACTGAGAAGATCAAATGGGATTTCAATCTTGCCCACGGATTATACCTGCTGGAAGTAATTCAGCCGGACGGCAATAAAAAAATAATAAAAGTCCTATATTAAACTGATATTTTGAATAATAGAAACCCGGTGAATTCCGGGTTTCGATTATTTGTATTATCAAACAAGCTGATTCGATTTAAAAGGGATGACCGCAAAATAAAATAGCCCCGTTAAGGGCTATTTACAATTAATCGTACATCAAACTAAAAAATTATGCAGTATTAAAACGCTGCTTTAATGACATTATTGTGCAGGTGATTATTTGTTATTAGATTTGTCAGAAATAAAACGCGTTCAAAAGCATGATATCAAAGAAGACTTTCCTGCTTGTGCTGCTGATACTTCTTAAGTTTGTGATGCAGCACTTTTTGATTAATTCTTCCTACGACCTTCACCGCGATGAGTATCTGCACCTGGACCAGGCTAGACACCTCGCCTGGGGCTATGAATCTGTACCGCCTTTTACTGCATGGATATCTTACATCATTTTAAAACTTGGCAATGCTGTTTTTTGGGTAAAGTTTTTTCCGGCATTATTTGGCGCATGCACAATTATTGTTGTATGGAAAACAATTGAAACCCTAAACGGAGGCTTATTTGCTTTATGCCTGGGTGCTATTGCAGTTTCTTTCTCTGTATTGCCCCGCATCAATATTTTGTATCAGCCAAATTCTTTTGACATCCTCAGCTGGACTTTTCTGTTTTATACCCTCATCTGCTACATCAAAACCCAACATAGTAAATGGTTGTATATTGCCGCCATCAGTTTTTCGCTTGGCTTTCTTAATAAATACAATATTGCATTCCTGATTGCAGCGTTATTGCCCGCCATCTTATTCACCAATGCCCGCATTTTATTTTTAAATAAACATCTATATTTTTCCCTGGCACTTTCATTGTTACTTATCGCTCCGAATCTTGTGTGGCAGTATCACCATAATTTTCCTGTAATACATCACATGAAAGAACTGGCGGAAACACAGCTTGTAAATGTACAACGGACTGATTTTTTAAAAGAGCAACTGCTTTATTTCTTTAATTCAATTTTTCTTTTAATCCTTGCCTTTGTAGCGTTTTTTACTTATCCACCCTTCAGAAAATACCGCTTCATCTTTTGGTGTTACGTCTTTACAATTACAATTTTCCTATGTTTGAAGGGAAAACCGTATTATGTCATTGGCGTCTACCCGGTACTCCTGGCCTTCGGTGCTGTTTACCTGGAGCTGCTTACAAGAAATGATGGGAAAAAATGGTTGAGACCTTTAGCAATATTGGTCCCGTTGGTTTTATTTGTTCCTGCAATCAAGAAAATATTTCCGGTTGATAGTCCGGCAGATGTTGCAGCAGAATCAAAAAAATCCGGTATGCACAGATGGGAAGATGGGAAAGAACATCTACTGCCGCAGGATTATGCAGATATGCTAGGTTGGCGGGAACTTGCGGAGAAAACAGACAATGCTTACAAATTGCTGGGTGATAAAAACCATACGTTAATCCTTTGCGATAATTATGGTCAGGCAGGGGCGATTAATTATTATTCAAGACAGGATATCCATGCCGTTTCACTGAATGCAGATTATATCAACTGGTTTGTTCTTGACAGTGCCATCCTGCATGTTGTATTGATAAAAGAAAAATCCGATGATCTTAGCCGTGAAAAAAACCTTTTTGATTCCGTGACTTTAAGCGGGAAAGTTGAAAGTAAGTTTTCAAGGGAAAATGGCACTGGTATTTTCGTTTTATCATCTCCAAAAGTGAACATTAATGAGTTGTTAAGACAGGAAATTAAAAAAAGAAAGCTTTACTAATACCCGTTAAAAAAGCTGGAAATGAGGCTAGAGTCTACATATGCTTTTTAATGCATGATCTCCTACCCCGCCTTCTTAAAAACACCTTTCAACATCGTTTGCTCAAGCATCGGCTTTGCCACATCCCATATAGCTGCGGAGCCATCTTTAATAACCAACTGTGTTTTATAAACTTTAGAATAATCGACGCCATATTCTTTCCAGGTGCCACCATCATTTGATACATTTTGTAACAAAGGTTCAAAACGATCCATGGATTTGGCGAATTTGGCTTCGGCGGTTTCACAGGCTTCAAACTCTTCCCAAAGAGCAGTTAATTCGTCGAACTGGTCTTTTGGCAATAGTCCGAAAATACGCTCCGCTGCCTGGCGTTCTGCCATCGTATTACAGTGCATTTTATTGGTATCATATAAAAAAACATCACCGGCGTCAATCTCCACAATATCGTGTATCAATACCATTTTTAAAACTTTGAGAACATCCACTTTTACATTGGAATGCTCGGCCAACACAATGGTCATCATGGCAAGGTGCCAGCTGTGTTCAGCGTCATTCTCAGAGCGTTCGCTGTTGAAGAGACGCGTTTTACGTTGTATATATTTTAGCTTATCTATTTCATGGATAAAGGCCACCTGGCTAAGCAATCTCTCATTTATCATAATCATAACAACGCAATTTAGTTGGATATAGATTTTAAATAACATAAAAATCTGTCATTTATTGTGTTGGAGGCCGATAACTGCCAAGCTGCTGTGAACTTAAATAACCAGCAAACTAAAAAAATGATTTTTTAATAAATTTAAAAGAGTGCTGACCATATTTGCTATTTTCATAAATTAAATGGCTTTTTTCATTTATTAACAAGAATGCGGCCCAAACTTTTTACACTTTAAACAGCACCAAATGGCATACGCAGCTAAACCGGAACGTTATAACAATATGGAATACAGGAGATGCGGTGACAGTGGTATCAAACTACCCATGATATCACTTGGATTATGGCAAAATTTCGGCCAGCCCGACCCGTTAGAAAATTCCAGAACTATGTTGCACACCGCTTTTGATAATGGTATTACACATTTTGACCTGGCTAATAATTACGGGCCACCACCGGGTGCGGCAGAAGAAAATTTTGGTAAGATATTTAAAGAAGATTTCAGGCCCTACCGGGACGAAATGATCATTTCATCAAAAGCCGGGTGGAAAATGTGGGAAGGCCCGTATGGCGATTTTGGGTCAAAAAAATATTTGACGGCAAGCCTTGATCAGAGCTTAAAACGAATGGGACTTGATTATGTAGACATTTTTTTTCACCATCGCCCTGATCCTGAAACCAATTTGGAAGAAACAATGCGGACCCTTGACCTTTTCGTGCGCCAGGGTAAAGCATTATATATCGGCCTTTCCAGTTACCAACCTGAAGAGGCTGCAAAAGCATTCGAAATATTAAATAGTCTGGGAACAAAATGCCTAATCCATCAACCCAAGTATTCTATGCTAAATCGCTGGGTAGAGAATGGATTAATGAAACTCCTTGAAAAGGAAAAAGCCGGCTGTATCGCATTTTCCTGCCTTGCGCAGGGATTGTTAACCAATAAATACTTACAAGGCATACCTGCAGATTCAAGGGTTGGCAGACAATTAGAAAACGGTGCGATTACTGAAGAGGCGTTAACACCGGGACTTTTAAAAAAAATACAGGATTTAGGGGTTATCGCTGCAACCAGGGAGCAGACGCTTGCGCAAATGGCGATCGCCTGGGTGTTGAAAGACAAACGCATCACATCGGTTATTTTAGGGGCAAGTAAGCCGGAACAAATAACAGATTCTCTAAAAGCGATGCACAATTATAATTTTTCGAAGGAAGAACTGGAGCTGATAGACGGGATACTTTCATAGGCATCACATTAGCCGGATTGATGAAATTGAACGGAGAATTTGCCTCAGCATTTGAGATAAATTTAACACCAACTATTTTTTGCGTAAATGATAGCAGGTACTTTATAATTTTAAATAAAAGGATTTGATCAGGTTCCAGGTACTTTCATCTCCATTAAAAACAGCATTCAGACCTTGTTCTTCCATCGGAGGATCACCGATGTATTCATCCCCTTTCTGCCAGTGCACCCGAACTGGTTCAACAACGCCCCCATAGCTCCAGAAATTTGCGCCAGCCAGAAAACCATTGTTGTCTTTGCTTTTTTGCAAGGCAATAAAAATACTGTTGTAATATTTATCACGGAAGGTCGTTGTTGAAGTAAGGTCATAAGAATGGCCGTCCCGCGGTAGACCAAATTCTTCTATTACTAATGGCTTGTTTAATTTAACGGCAACCGATAAGTGCCTGGAGATATATTGCTTCGTTTTATCAAGTACACTATCCATGCCTGCTGCAATTTCAATTCCGCTAAACCAATTCCAGTTTTTAGGCCATATATGTATAGTTAAATAATCAATGTGTTTATCTGCATGAATCGCTTCATAAACTGCGATATTTTCCGTTCCAATATCTCCTTCCGTTCCAATGGTTACAAGGTGATTCCGGTCTTTTGACTTAATAAAGGCTGCAACATCGCTTATCCAGTTTTTATATTCCGGGATGGCAGCGGGCCGCATAGGTCTTGGCTCATTAGCTATCTCCCAACTCATAATCGCAGGATCGTCGGTGTACTTTTTTTTGCTTATACTATTCGTATGTCCCAGAATATGCTCTACTTGTTTTAAATAATCGGCTTTGCAGGGTCCGCAGGAATAAAATTCACTTACATAATCCCTTGTTTCATCCCAGGATAATTTTCTACGGAATACCGAATCCTCCATCCTGCCATTCCAATTAAGGTACTGCAAAAAGCCACCACTCCACTCCCAGTTATTACTCATAAAAATAACTGCTTTCATGTTGCGTTTAGCCATTTCTGTTATTAAAAGATCCAGGCCTTTCAGAAACTCTTCATCGAATACAGCTTTACGCGTTTGCAAAGGTGGGCCAACCCGTTCCACACCACTCACCATTCCAACTCCTTCAGCACCTGCCAGAACCCGCAAATTAGTAACTCCTTTACTTTTTAAGAAGTCAAGTTCAAGGCGAAGTCTTTCTACTCCTTTTTCCTTATTAATTTCTAAGCCAAGTAATCCGCCATACCAATAATTGGTGCCGATGTAATAAAGCGGCTTATTCGCAACAAAAAAATGGTGACCTTTAACCGATACAAAACTGGTCATTTGAGCATTGCTTTTGTTCAGCAATAAGAGTAGCGTAGAACACAGGAGAATGACTTGTATGCTTTTAATTTTTTTCAAAACATTTATCTTAAAAATACTGCATAATTCTGATGATATTTAATTGTTACAGACTGGACCATGGAAATAACCGGCTAAAATAAATGGCCTGTACACATTAAAGATTATTATTTCTCTCACGCGACGTAACTTTCATAAAGCCGGCTATGCCCGAAATTTTGATGACGATGATTTACCTGGGTTACCCCCGGTTGTACAAACCATGTTGATCTTAACCTGGCGCTGGATTTTTTTACTGGCACTTTTTTATCACGGCATTTTTTTTGATTTATAGAAATTGGATACCTTTATTAGGGGGTAGAAGTCAAATGCATCATAGGGATCTTAGTTTTTAGGCGCGATGGATCACGCCCAACTCATATTCATAATTCAAAAATCACACTTTATGCAATGGTTAGGTAGAAGAGAAAGCAGCAATGTAGAAGATCGCAGGGGAATGTCTGGCGGCGGAAAAGTTTTGGCAGGTGGAGGTGTTTTAGGCATCATCATCGTCATAGTAAATATGCTATTGGGCGGAAATGGTGACCAGGGAATTCAATTACCCAACCTGCAGGAGCAAACCCAGGCCACAGTATTGTCACCTGAAGAGCAGGCGGCAGATGATAAAAGAGCAAAATTTGTGAAAGTGGTGCTGGCAGATACCGAGGATGTATGGGGCAAAATATTTTCCGAAAGTAGCGAACAATATCGTGCTCCCACACTTGTTTTGTTTCGGGATAGAGTGGAGTCTGCCTGTGGTAATGCAAGTTCTGCCTCCGGGCCATTTTATTGCCCCGGCGATCAAAAATTATACATCGACCTTTCCTTTTACCAGGAATTACAAAATCGTTTCAACGCACCGGGCGATTTTGCGATGGCATACGTTGTGGCACATGAAGTAGGCCATCATATTCAAAAACTATTGGGTACTTCAGAAAAAATGCAACGGCTGCGTGGGCAGGTTAACGAGGAAGAATATAACAGGTATTCTGTAAAGCTGGAACTACAGGCCGATTTTTATGCCGGCGTATGGGCGAATCATGCGCAGCAAATAAAAACAGCTGATGGAAAAAGTATCATAGATGTGGACGATATTAATGAAGCACTTACAGCTGCGAATGCCATTGGTGACGACAGGCTACAAAAGCAATCACAAGGGTACATCGTTCCTGAATCATTTACGCATGGCACCTCTGCTCAAAGAATGTTCTGGTTTAAAAAAGGTTTTGAAACAGGGGATGTTTCAAAGGGAGATACATTTAATTCGCCAGATCTTTAATTAAAGCTCCCAGAACACCCATTTTCCGGTAAAGTTACCAGGTTAACTAACGGTTACGTAACAGGTATTTTTCCTTGGATTTTTTGCCAATTTTGTATAATTACTTTTTTTGAACATTAGCATGGTATTTGTTTTTGTTTCCCAAAAAAAGTTATGCCTAAAGTTGGACCTATCATAATAATAGAGGATGATATGGATGACCGTTTCACCCTTGAAGAAGCATTAAAGGAAGCGAATGTTTACAACGAACTTGTTTTTTTTGATAACGGACCCGATGCCCTCATATACATCCGAGGTACCCCGGAGCAACCTTTTATCATACTTTGTGACGTGAATTTGCCGAGACAGAATGGAATTGAATTCAAAAGAGAACTGGATAATGACCCGGGCTTGCGGGCAATGGCTATACCGTTTATTTTTTATACAACCTTCGTATCGCAATATGCAGTAAATGAAGCTTATAAAAACATGACAGTGCAAGGTTTTTTCCAGAAAAATAATACGCACAAAGAGTTAAAAGATGTTGTGAGGATCATCATCGAGTATTGGCGTTTATGCAGGCAACCAGTAAACATAGAAAAGGTCAAATAGCATCATGAGATCCTTATCATATCTTTATGGGGTATTTCTAGAGAGTGATATAAACTGCGAACATTCCCTAAAACTCAAACGTTACAAAGTTGCATGAAAGAAAAAAGGAAAGCTATTGTTTCGGATCTCCTTTTTTTAGCGATCATTTTAACTTTACTTCTTGTATCCATTCTTTCTTACCAACGTATTTTAAAACAAAACAGCGATTTCGCCTGGGTAAGCCACTCCAATACATTGAAACTAACATTGGAGCAACTCTTGTCCAATGTTAAGGAAGCTGAAAATTCGCAACGGGGCTTTTTACTTTCAAAAAACCCTGCTTTTCTTAAATCATACCAGGAATCCGTAGGAAAAACACATACACTTCTTTCACAATTGGATTTATTGACTTCTTCTAATAAACCTGAAAACGAGAAAAGCTTGCTTTTAAAATCACTTATCGTGGAGAGATTTTCCATCCTTCAAACCGGTATCGAAACATACTATGACAAAAACGCAACTATACCGTTTTCATTTGAAAAAGGAAAAGCGCAAATGGATAAAGTTCGGCTTCAGGCGAAATTCATGATCCAGGATGAAGATAAATTGTTAGAAGAAAGAACCAAAATAAAGGATCAAACGACAGCCATCACCCCACTCTATACCCTGTTTTTATCATTCGCCGCAATATTGGTTGTAGTGATTGCTTATCTAAGGTTAAGAGCGGAAAAAAACTTAAGGTTTAAAGCCGAAGACAGCGAGGCCGCAATTCAGCGTTTTTTTATGCAGGTTCCTGCAATGGTAGCAATTTTAAAAGGCGCAGATCACCGGTTTGAATTTATTAATCCATCCTTCAGTGAAGTGCTTGGTAAATCTAACCTCACGGGCAAAACTGTACGGGAATCCCTTCCCGAAATAGACAGTCACCAATATTATGAATTACTGAATGCCGTGTACAACACGGGAACCCCATTTGTAGGAAAAGAAATGGAAATTCCATTTGGAATCTATGCAAATAAAAAACGCACTTATGTAAACCTCATCTTGCAGGCCTACACAAACAGTGTGGGGCAGAGGGAAGGAATCATTGTATTTTGTTACGATGTTTCGGAACAGATATTAAACCGGAAAAAAATAGAAGAAATTGAACTTCGCTCACGCTTAGCTATAGAAGCAGCACAGATGGGAACTTTCGACTGGGACCTTCAAAACCAGGAATTCATAAGTTCGCCGAGGCTTATACAGATTTTTGGGTTTAATAACCAGCCGGACGTAAAGCATGAGGATCTAATCAGTCGTTTTCATGCCGATGATAAACTGGTGAGAGACCAGGCAGTTATTGATTCATATGGCCGGGGATTTCTTGAATATGAAGCCAGGATTGTATGGCCCGATAAATCTATACGGTGGATCAACGTGTTTGGAAAGACTATTCACGATGAAGAAAAGGAAGCTCTCAGGATGTATGGTACTGTTATAGACATTACAAAGCAAAAAAACATTCTGTACGAATTAAGAGAAAGTGAATTAAAGTTCCGGCTGCTCGCAGATTCGATGCCCCAGTTAATATGGACAGGAGATGCTGCGGGTGAGCTCAATTATTTTAACAAAGCAGTATATGAATTTTCGGGCCTTGATATCGCAGGTATGCAAAATCAGGGATGGCTGAGTATTGTACATCCGGATGACAAAGATGAAAATGTAAAAAAATGGCAACATGCAACAAGAACCGGTACGGAATTTATTTTTGAACACCGGATACGCAATCATAACGGAGATTACCGGTGGCGGCTAAGCAGGGCACTTCCTCAGAGAAATAATGATGGTCAAATACAGATGTGGGTTGGCACCAGCACAGATATTGATGAGCAGAAAAACTTTTCTAATAAACTTCAGAAGAAAATCAATGAACGGACTTTTGAGCTGGCAAAACTTAATAAAGAACTGCTTTTAAAAAATAATATTTTTGCCCACGCCGAAGAAAATGCCCTCATTGGAAGCTATTCCTGGAGCTTGCAAACCGGTGAATTAGAATATTCGGATAACCTTTACCGTTTGTTAGGACATGAGCCGGGAGAATTTACTCCTTCTTTTGAAAAGTACCTTACCTTCATTCATCCGGATGACCTGGAACAGGTTATAAAAGATGGAAAAGAAACATTTGAAACGAAGACCCTGGTGGAGCATATACACCGGGTTATTGCGAAAGATGGAAAAATAAAATATTTTCGCTCCAGCGGAAAAGTTTTTGGGGAGGCAGAAACCCTATCTATGATCGGCACAGTGCAGGATGTATCCCATGATACGTTATTGAATGAGATGTTGAGTGCACAGAATCTTGAACTGGAACGAAGCAATGCTGAACTGGAGTCCTTCAACTACATAGCAAGCCACGACTTGCAGGAACCGTTGCGCAAGATCCAGGCTTTTTCGCAACGTATCCTGGAAAAAGAACAGGATAACTTTTCAACTACTACAGCAGATTATTTTATAAGAATAACCAACGCGGCAGCGCGGATGCAAAATTTAATAGATGCCCTTATTAGCTATTCGAGAACCAATGCTACCGGAGTTGGCACAACTGACACAAACCTAAATGAGCTGCTGGCTTCTGTGAAAGAAGGTTTACAGGATAGCATAAACGAAAAAAATGCTTTCATAGAATATGGAGTACTTCCTGTTGTGCGGGTTATTCCGGTGCAGTTTCACCAATTATTTACGAACCTTATATCAAACTCACTTAAGTACAGTAAAGCGGAGGAAGCGCCGCACATTTTAATAGAGGCCTTTTCAGTTGCAGGTAAAGAAATAATAGCATTCGACGCAAATAAAACCGTAAACTATTGGAATATAACGGTGGAAGATAACGGTATCGGCTTTGAACAAAAATACCATTCAAAGATTTTTGAATTATTCCAACGTCTACATCCAAATTCAGCCTACTTAGGCACCGGCATCGGTCTAGCGATTTGTAGTAAGATCATGCGGAACCATGAGGGTTTTATCGATGCAACTGGTAAACCTGGTCTTGGCGCCAAATTTAATATTTATCTTCCTGTAAAAGAATAGCCTTAACTCCATTAATACCTACATGAAATTTTTCCAAGGGTGAAAACATTAGCATGAACATGGATAGATTACTTTTTAACCTCGTTTTATTAACGGCTTTGGCTTTTACGCAATGTCGTAAACCAGTTGATACCATACAGAATATTCCTCCCATTGTGAGCAACCCTAATGCACCATTACCAAAAACTTACCTTGCTTTAGGTGATTCTTACACAATTGGTCAGTCTGTTACATCAAACGACCGCTTTCCGGCACAAACGGTTGCTGGTTTAAGAAATATGAGTATCGGTTTAACTGAACCGGATTACATTGCCACTACTGGTTGGACAACAGACAATCTTTCCACTGCGATTGCTACGAATTATCCTTCTAAAACTTATGACGTAGTATCCCTTTTAATAGGAGTAAACGATCAGTACCAACGGCATGATACGACTGGTTACCGTGGGAGGTTGCAACTTTTGCTAAATACTGCGACTACACTTGCCCGTGGTAATAAGGCGCATGTATTTGTCCTTTCGATTCCTGACTACAGTGTTACGCCATTTGCAGCTCCATTAGATACAGCAGCGATAAGAAATGAAATTAATTGGTTTAATGCTATTAACCGATCGTTAACCAATGAACAGTCTTACACATACCTGGACATTACGCCTTCCACAAGAGAAGCGTTGAATGATCCAACTCTTGTAGCAAATGACGGCTTGCACCCATCAGGAAAAGAATATGCAAAATGGGCTCAATGGCTTTCGCAACTGATGTACCCGGTTTTAAGATGAAGACAAGTGTTAAGGACCACATGTTTTAAATCGTAAAAAAATAGTCCGACACAAATGTGACGGACTACATCAATTTTATTTCTCAATTTGTCATTTCACTTCAAATCCCACCAGCAGCTCACCCCAGGCCAGGTACACATTGCCGTTTTTATCTATTGTAAAAGTCAACTTTTCTGCGAATGCTCCTGCTTTGCCGGGTTTAACCTTTACCC